>CAYSIV010000053.1:0-24771 GCA_964431175.1 uncultured Anaerolineales bacterium | reverse complement strand
CAGGATTTTCACGTCGCGCAGGGAGCGATAGACGGTCACGCTCCGGGTCTTGGGGTGAACCACCCACAACATTCTGGTTCCGGCAGAAAGAAACTCTTCGACTTTTGCTTGAATCTCGTCGGCCTGGTCGTGCGGAGAGGCGACCTCGACAACTAAATCGGGCGCAAGTTGCACAAAGCCTTGCGGGTTGGCAGGCCGCCGCGCGCTGGCAACAAAAGCGATGTCGGGCGCGCGCACGGTGTCGGGGTCGTCGTGAATAGTAAAGCCGGTTTCTGCGCCCAATACATCGCCCAAATGATGCTCGGCCACAAAATTGCCAATCAGCCGCCCAAGTTTGAGCGCCACCACCCCGTGTTCGTAGCTTGATGGACTCATAGAAACGATCCTTCCTCTCACCAGTTCACAGCTAGCCGAAAGCGGGTGATAGAAAAACTCTTCTGCTGTCAAAAGTTTTTGTGCTTCCGGTTTGCCCGGCGCTGTCAGGGTTACGGTTTCCATTTTGCACCTCCGCGCACCACGATTATACTCCTATCGCCTCTGGCTCCATTCCATGATTCGCCCCATTGCCTCTTTCACTCGCTCGGTTGGCGTGCCCAGCGAAAGGCGAATGTAGCCTGCGCCGCTCGGCCCGAAGACCGTGCCGGGGGTCACGCTCACGCCGGTCGCATTGAGCAAGGCGTCGGCATACTCGCCCTCGTCCGCCTCGCTTGGCTCGCTTCGCTCGCCGGGCAAACGCGCCCACACGTAAATGGCGGCGGCGGGCGTGTTCACCGTCAGGCCCGCCTCGCGCAAGGCGGCCACTACAATATCGCGCCGCTGGCGGTAATGCGCGTTGCGCTCGATCAGCCAGCTCTGGTCGCCGATGAGGGCGGCGGCCGAGGCGTCGAGAATCGGCTGAAACGATCCGGCGTCCACATTAGTCTTCAATGTTGCCAGGGTGTTGACGGTGTCGGCATTGCCGCAGGCCACACCGGCCCGCCAGCCGCCCATATTGTACGTTTTCGACATTGAGTTGAATTCGATGCAGACCTCTTTGGCGTGTGGGAATTGCAGGATACTGGGCGGGCGGTAGCCGTCGTAGGCAATTTCCATGTAAGGCGCATCGTGGGCCAGCACGAAGCTGTGTTCGTGAGCCAAAGCGATGGCCTCGGCGAAGAACTCCAACGTGGCCGTGGCCCCGGTGGGGTTGTTGGGGTAGTTGAGCCACATGATTTTGGCGCGGCGCAGAGTCTCGCTTGGAATCGAGCTCAAGTCTGGCAAGAAGTTGTTCTCGGCTAGCAGAGGCATGTAAACGACCTCGCCGCTGGCAAACCTGGCCCCGGTCGTGTACGGGGCGTAGCCGGGGTCGGGCACCAGCACCACGTCGCCGGGATTCACGTAGGCCTGGGCCAGGTTGAACACGCCTTCCTTTGAGCCAAGCAGGCCTACCAACTCGGTCTGCGGATCAAGCTCCACGCCAAAGCGCTGGCCGTAAAACTGCGCCCACGCGCCCCGGTAGCCGGGCGTGCCGCCGAACGGCATGTAGCCGTGATGGGTGGCATCGTCCGCCGACAGTTTGAGGGCCTCGACGATGAAGGGCGCCGGCGGCAGGTCGGGCGACCCCATGTCCATCCGAATCACGTCCACGCCTTTTGCCTTCAACGCGGCCAGCTTCTGGCTCAGGCCGTGGAAGAAATACGGCGGGAAGTTGTTCATGCGATCCGCCGGGCGGGGTTCGCGGAAGCGATTTGAAATTAGAGTCATGATAGCGTGGAGCCTTCAAAACACGAAGGCACGAAGACTCAAAGACACGAAGAAAAAACTTGGTGTCTTAGCGCCTTTGTGTCTTGGTGTCAATGATCCTGCAAAACACCAAGGCGCGAAGACTCAAAGACACGAAGAAAAAGCTTGGTGTCTTAGCGCCTTGGTGCCTTGGTGTCAATGATCGTGCTGTTCGTGTAACTCGGATAGTTTGAGATGAGAAGCCAGCAACTTGGCCTCGACGGCTTTGATCTCCTGTTTGGCCCGGTTCTGTTTGGCCAGGGCCGTGGCCAGCACCCAACCGCCCAGGCCAATCATGAAGGCCGTCACCGGCCAGGCCGAAACTGAAAGGGCCAGCGCCGCCAGACCCATGAACGCCGCGCCAGCGCCCAGCACCCGGTTGTTGCGGGCCAGGCTGACGAGGCGGTTGAGATCGCGCAACATGTCTTCGTTCATTGCCACTTCGCTTTCCAAGCGGCGGATGGCCGTTTTCAAGTCGTGGTCGCTCAACGCGCTCTCATGGCTCATTTTTTGGCTCGCGGTCTGGCGGCTTGTCCCGGATTGGTAACATGACATGAAAGATACTGCCTGGATAGGCCTGCTCATCGTAGCCGGCCGATTCGACCCACACCGTGCCGCCGTGAGCTTCGATGAGGCCGCGAACAATGGGCAGGCCGAGGCCGATGCCGCCGCCCTTGAACTTGGTTTTGCCGGTTGAATGCAGAGAGGCGTCGCCCAGCGACCCGAACGGCTCGAAGATGCGCTCCTGATCTTCCGAGGCAATGCCAATGCCGGCGTCGGCGACGACGATTTCGATGAACCCGGAGAGCACTCGCACCCGAATGGTAATTGCGCCGCCGTCGGGCGTGAACTTGATGGCGTTTTGCAGGAGGTGTTTGAACACCTGAAAGAGTCGCTCCGGGTCGGCATAAATATTGTCCGGCAGGGTGTCAGGCTTTTCAACCGTCAGGCGCAATTGCCGCTGTTGGGCCACCTCTTGAAACTTTCTCGTCGCCTGCTCGATCAATTGCATCAAGTGCACCGGCTGGTAATTCAAGAGGAGGCGATCATTTCTGAGAGACGACAGGTCCAGCATGTCGTTGATGATCTCTTTGAGCCGCACAATGCCTTTGTGGATGCCGTTGACAACCGGAGTGGCGTCATCCCCGGCGCGTTCCACCAGAATCGTCGTGTAGCCCTCGATCACCGTGAGTGGCGTTTTGAGCTCGTGGGCGGCCACCGAAATAAAAGCGGTCTTCGATTTATCCAGTTGATCGAAATTGGAGCGCACTTCGCGCAGAGCCGCCACCGCTTGCTCACGAAGCGCATCGGCCTCGATGTCAGAGAGATACAGCCAGGCATGATCAAAAACCGGTTCGAGGGCCAGGATAACGCTGAGCGCTTCATCGTGAGTCACTGTCTCGCGCACCACGTCCCACGTTGCCGTCTTGAGCGCCCTCAGCACGGGTAGGAAGGTCAACTCTTCCAGGAACACCGTGCCGGTGCGGGAGTTGACCCACTCTTGCAAGCACGGGTTCAGCCATTCCGGGTTGCCCGACTCGACGGCGGTTTGCAGGAGATCGTAGAAGTTGGCGATCCGGTCGGAAGCAATCGCCCGTAAACCTTCGCCCCGGGCCAGGCTATGCCCGGCCCGGTCAATCAGCCGGGGGCGAAGTGTTGTCAAGAGAGAAGCCATGTCGGTCATGCCGAGTGTATATTACCCTGAAACGGGCCTTGGGTAAAACACCATCGAAAATAAGCTCATAGCCCGCGTCCTCGCGGGCGGCCAACCGCGAGGACGCGGTTGAGGAGCGTCATAATGTTATTCCCGATAAGGCCTACTGTCCCTCAAGATACATCTCGATCACCCGCCCCACCCGTTCCAAACTGGCGGCGCTTACTTTGTCGGCGGTGTCAGCGGTGGTGTGCCAGAAAGGGTAGTCGAAGTCGATCAAATCCACGGCGGCGATGCCGCGATCTTTGAATGGAATATGGTCGTCATACATAGAGTATTTTGACTGTGGGATGAAGTTTTCGCCGTAACCCAGGTTGGCGGCGATCTGAAACAACTGGGCCGAAAGTTCGGCATCCGAGCTTCGGTCGTAGTAGATCTGCTGGTCGGCGTCGCCAATCATGTCGGCCAGGATCATGGCTTTGGGGGTAAGGGTCAGGCTGTTGGCCATGTAGCGCGAGCCGACGATCCACTCCCAGTCATCAATGCCGCCGTTGTCTTCAGCGTCAAAGAACGCCAGCCAGATTTCGTTTTTGAGCTTTGCTGAGTCCAGCGTCCGGGCCAGTTCGAGTAGAACGGCTGCGCCGCTGGCGCCGTCGTTCGCGCCCGGGACCGGGGCCAGCGGTGTGGCTAAATCTTGGTCTGCGTGAAAGCGGGTGTCATAGTGAGCGCCGATGATGATGACTGGGCCCTGGCCCGGGCTGATCTTGCCGATGATGTTGCGAATGGGGGTATCTCGATAGGTGAACTCCTGAGTCTCAGTTTGCCAGCCAGATTTTTGCAACTCGGCCAGAATGTAGTCGCCGGTTTTGCGGTTAGCCTCGGTACCGCTCTGGCGCGGGCCAAAGGCCATTTGCGCTTCGACCTGGGCCAATGCCGTTTCGCCGCTGAACTGTTTTTCGGCGGCAGGAGTCTGCGATAAGGCGACCCAAATGGCGATGGCCAGGATCAGCGCGGCGGCAAGGGTGATAAGCAAGGGCTGGCGTTTTGTCACGGCAGGAGGGTTTCTTCGAGAGTGGGCTTGTGCTCGGCGATGAACGTTTGCAGGTCAGCCAGGGCGCGTCCGGTGTAGCCTGTGGCGCGGCCGCGTCTGCCGCGCGGCGGGCGCTCCGCGTCCAGCGGCGGCATTAACCCAAAGTTGGCTTTCATGGGCTGAAAGGTTTTAGGTTCGGCGTGGGTCACGTACCAGCACAAGGCTCCAAGCATCGTCGTCCGGGGGAAGATGAGAGGCGATTGCCCTTGCAAGAGGCGGGCGGCATTGATGCCCGCTATCAGCCCGGAGGCGGCGTTGCCCATATATCCTTCCACGCCCGTGATCTGCCCGGCGAAGAAGAGAGTTGCCCGCGCGCGGGCTTGCATGGTGGGCTCAAGGAGCGTGGGCGAGTTGATGAAGGTGTTGCGGTGCATCTGGCCAAAGCGGGCGAACTCGGCATTTTGCAAGCCGGGAATGAGGCGAAAGACGCGTTTCTGCTCGGGCCAGGTGAGGTTGGTTTGGAAGCCGACGATGTTGTAGAGTGATCCGGCCAGGTTGTCCTGCCGCAGTTGAACGACGGCGTAGGGCCAGCGCCCGGTGCGCGGGTTGGTGAGGCCGACAGGCCGCATGGCCCCGTAGGCCAGCGATTGTTCGCCGCGGGAGGCGATGATCTCGACTGGCAGACAGCCTTCGAAGAATTTATCTGGTCCGGCCTTTACCCCGGCTTCGATGGCCGTTTCAAACTCGCGAAGGGCAATGCGCTCGGCGTTGAGCAATTCGCGGACGAAAGTGTTGTACTCGTCTTTGGTCAGCGGGCAGTTGATGTAATCGCCTTCGTCATCGTCTTCTTTTTCATGTCGAGAGGCTTTGAAGGTAATGGTAGTGTCAATGGACTCGGCGGCGACGATGGGCGCGAGGGCGTCGTAGAAATACAAGTGTTCACTGCCCATCAACTGGGCAATGTCAGCGGCCAGGCTTTCTGAGGTTAGCGGGCCGCTGGCGATCACACAAGGTTCGTCTGGGATTTGATGTATTTCCTCTCGAATGACCCGGACGTTGGGATGAGACTCAAGTCGTTGAGTGACCAGTTCGGCAAACTTTTTTCGATCCACGGCCAGGGCACTGCCTGCCGGGAGGGCCGTCTCTTTGGCGCAGTGCAGGATGAATGAGCCTAACTGCTCGATTTCGGCCTTGAGCAGACCGGGAGCACGGTCGGGTGTAATGGAGCCGAGCGAGTTGGAACAGATGAGTTCGGCCAGCTTGTCGGTGAGATGGGCCGGGGTTTGCCGGTTTGGCCGCATTTCATAAAGTTGCACTTTAATGCCGCGCTCTGCCGCTTGCCAGGCGGCCTCGCTTCCGGCTAGCCCGCCGCCCACTACAATTAATGTTTGTTCTGCCAAGTTGACCTCATTCCAAAATGAATTTTACCATCTTGGCCCCAGCTTCCCTGGCACGTTTCTTGCACTTCATGATTGACCTTTATCTGACAATCATCTAAACTTAGGGCTGCCCATGTATTCCTCTCAATCGCAGTATCAGGAGCAACACGGAGTCACAGTTCATCTGGCGCAAACGATGCGCTTGCTTGAGATGAACAGCGGCGAACTAGCGGCCGAGGTGGCTAAAGAACTGGATGCAAATCCGGCGCTGGAGCTTGTTAAGGAGCGCGTCTGCCCTAATTGTGGACGGCGAATTCGCGCCCTGCCCTGTCAGGCCTGCCTTGATAAGCATACTGGCGAAGGCCCGATTGTTTTTCTCTCGCCTCGCCTCTCCGGTTCTGCTCGTGTCCGCGATGAGGAGAACGATTTTCCTGAAGATCACATTCCGCAAACAGAAACTCTTGCCGAGCACTTGTTGCGTCAGGTGGCGTGTGCGGTGAACAAAGTTGAACAACGGGTGGCGGCTAATATTTTAGCTCGACTGGACGATCAGGGATTGCTGGCGGATCACCCGACAGAGATTGCCGCCGGCCTGCAGGTCTCACCGGAAATTGTTAATCGGGTGTTGAGCCTGATTCAACGCGCCGACCCACCAGGTGTGGCCACTCGCAATTTGCGAGAAAGCCTGCTGATTCAACTTGAGGTGTTGAAGGAAAGAGGGCTGGTGCATCCGCTCGTTGGGCAGATTCTTTGCGAGCATTGGGACGGTCTTGTCAAACGAAGTTATGTGTCTATTGCTCGTCATTTGGGTGTCTTGCTTGAAGATGTTGAAGAAGTGGTGCGTTTCATTCGCCATAACTTGACACCGTATCCGGCGCGGGCGTGGCAGGATTCTGGCCGAATGGCGAGTTACCTGGCGCGCTCTGTTTTTTATCAGCCTGATATTAAGATCAACCTAAACCCCCGCCCTGGCGGGCCGTTGCTGGTCGAAGTGTATACGGGCGTGGGTGGCATTTTGCGAGTTGTTCCGGCGATTAAAGCTGGCTTGGGTGAGATGACGGAGGTTGAGAGGGCAGAGTGGGTTGGCTACATTGATCGTGCGAGTCTGCTGTCGAAATGTGTTCAACAGCGAAATAATACGATGCGGAGGATTGCGGAGATTGTTGTGGTTGAGCAGTTGGCGTTCGTCTTGGGTGGTGATTGTGATCTTAAACCATTGACTCGTTCTGTCCTTGCTCAGCGTCTTTGCCTACACGAATCAACCGTTTCTCGCGCCATCGCCAACAAGTCTGCCGCCTTGCCCAACGGCCGCATCGTCCCGCTTTCAACTTTCTTTGACCGCTCACTTGCCGCTCGTGATGCAGTTCAATCCATCATTCGCCAGGAACAACGTTCGGCGCCGCTCTCAGATACGCAGATTGCCGAACTGCTCAAGCCACAAGGGTATCACGTCGCCAGGCGCACCGTCGCCAAGTACCGCCAGATGCTCGGCATCCTTCCCGCCAATTTGCGCGGGCGCGAAATTCCAGTATAGCCCTGGCCGAGAAGACTCCAGTGCAAAGAAAAACAGCGCCGCTCAACCCTCTCAGCATTTTTGGCAACGCCATTCAGCGCCATGCCGAACCGCGCTTCCATGATCTGGTAGAGCAACTGGACGACGCTTTTTTTCTCATCGCGCCGCGCTCCGGCGCATTTCTTCATGTCAATTACAAAGCGGTCGAGCTGACCAGCTACTCTCGAGCCGAGATTAGCCAATTGAGCCTGGCTGAGCTGTTTCCGAATCGCGAATCGGCTGACGCGCTCGACATCATTCATCGCCTTGAGATCGGATCCAACCGCCAATTGCAAAACGTGCCCCTTCGCACCCGGAGCGGCAAGCTAGCTTACACCGACTTGCGGCTCTTCGGCGTGGAGAGTGAAGGTGAATCGTCGGTGATGATCCTGGCCCGCGACTCTTTGCACCGCGCCCGATCAGAACAGAATCTCGGCCGCCAACGTGAGTCGCTGGCCGCGCTTGACGAAATGGTGGCTCTGCTCGCCAGCCCTGGCCCCGACGCATTCGAGAAGGCGCTGGCGCTTGGCCGCCAATTTTTGCACGCCGAGATGATTGGATTCTATCAGGCCCGGCGCGAGTCACCGGGCTTGTATCTCACCTACGCTGTTGGCCTGCCCGAAGAATTTCCAGCGCACTTAGAGTCTAGTGATCCGATGGCCGGCGGCTTCGCCCTAAGCTGGCGCGCCGGCGAGCGCCCCACCTCGGCTCTCACCCAGGCCGCCCGCGCCTGTGGATTGTCGTCTCTGCGCATCGACCCGTTGAAGGACGCCGAAGCCGGGTTGTTGTTAGCCGGCTACCGCCCGCCTAATTTTCAACCCTCAGACATTACGACCCTGACCGGCATGGCCGCGCGCTATTTGAGTATTCTTCAAACAAGCCGTCAGGATGCCGACGAGCGGGTTGGGCTTCGAACGCGCGCAATCACTGCCGAAGGCAAACTAAGCGCCGTGCTCGACGAAGCAGACGAAGGCGTGATGCAGATCGATGCCGAAGGGCGGATGGTGGCTCTCAATTTGGCCGCAGAAGGGTTGCTTGGCTTCCAGATCGCCGAGACCTTCAATACTCCGCTCGAAGATGTGCTGGTCTCAGCTCAACCGCTGGCAACTTCCCTGCTGGCCGCCTTGCGGCAAGGCCAGCCCTGGAGCGGCGTCGAAGCCGACCTTATTCGCCGAGACGGCGGCGCGGTGGCGGCCTGGGTGCGAGCCGCGCCGTTGTTCAACGAAGGCGGCAAACTGAGTGGCGGCTTGATCCTGATCTCCAACCGCACCGACCAACGCCAGTTTCAGGAGCAGAGCACTCATCTGGAACAGAGGGCCTGGCTGGGCGATCTGTCGGCCATCTTTGCCCATGACGTGCGCAACCCGCTCAACGGCATCGCCACCGGCCTGAGCTACCTGGCCACCAAATTTGAACAGACCGACCCGCTTTATGACGCCGTCGCCAAAATGCAGGCTGAAGTCACGCGCATCGACCAACTGCTCAAGAATGTTTTGCTGGTGGCCAAGTCCAGCGAACTCAACTACCGGCCCATCCCGCTCAAACAGCTACTGGAGCGAACGTTAGCCCGCTGGCGGCCACGCCTGGGGCACTACGGTATTGAGTTGATCTTCCATGCCGAGCCACAAACGCCGCTGGCTGTAGCCGACAGCAATCAAATGGATCAGGTGTTCACCAATTTGATCGTCAACGCCGTCGAGGCCATGAAGAACGGCGGCACGCTCACCATTAAGTGTCACCCGGCGGCGCACGCCAAAGCGCCGCGCGGCGATTTTGTGGAACTGCTGTTCAGCGACACCGGCGACGGGATCGAGCCCGACATGCAACAGCGCATCTTCGAGCCGTTCATCACCACCAAAGCCGACGGCACCGGGCTGGGCCTGGCCATCACCAAACGCATCATCACCGCCCATCGTGGCACTATCTTTGTCGAAAGCTGGCCAGGCATCGGCACGGCGTTTCACGTTTTCATCCCAACTGCTACAGAGGTTAGAGATTAGTAATTGGAGATTGGCCCACCTCCAATCTCTAATCCTCAATCTCTAATCTCCTCCTCCCATGCCCTCCGTTCTCATTGTCGACGACGAACCCACCCCCCGAACCTTCATCCGCCAACTACTGACCGATCAGGGCTACGCCACGCTTGAAGCCGACAGCGTGGCCTCGGCCCACGCCCAGATCGATCTCGGCCAGGCTGACATCGTTTTGCTGGACGTGATGTTGCCCGATGGCAGCGGCCTGAGCCTATTGGAACGGCTGGCTCAGGAGCAGCCCGGTCTGCCCGTCATCGTCATCACCGGCTTCGGTGACATCGAAATGGCGGTGGAGGCCATGCAGGCCGGGGCTCATGATTTTCTCACCAAGCCCATCGACGCCCAACGTCTGCTCAAGGCGCTGTCCCGCGCCGCCGAGGCCGTTTCGCTTCGTCGCGAGTTGGAGCATTTGCGCGAGTCCCGCCGCGATCAATATAGTTGGGTGGTAGGAGAGACACCGATCATGAAGCGCGTCGTGGAACTTATGGAGCGCGCCGCGCCGACTCAAGCCAGCATCTTGATCTCCGGGGAAAGCGGCACCGGAAAAGAAGTGGTCGCCAACGCCCTCCACCAACTCAGCCCCCGAAGCCGCCAGCCGTTCATCGCTATTAACTGCGCCGCCCTACCCGACCATCTTCTGGAGAGCGAGCTGTTCGGCCACGAGCCGGGCGCTTTCACCGGAGCCATCAAACGCAAGCTGGGCCTGCTGGAAGTTGCCGATGGAGGCACCGTCTTTCTCGACGAAATTTCCAGCATGAAGCCCGACTTGCAATCCAAACTTCTGCGGGCAATTGAAGAGAAGGTCCTCTACCGGGTCGGCGGCACAAGCGGGATCAAAGTGGATGTGCGCTTCATCTCTGCCTCCAACCGCAATCTGCCAGCTATGATCGCCGACGGCAAATTTCGCGAAGACCTGTACTGGCGGCTCAAAGTAATTTGTGTCGAACTGCCGCCCCTGCGCAACCGCCGCGAGGATATCCCCGCCCTCGCCGGACGGTTTCTCGACAAGTTCAACCTGGAGATGGGGAAGGATGTCATCGGCATCCACCCGCGCGCAATGGAAGCCCTCAAAGCCTACCACTGGCCAGGCAACATCCGCCAACTGCGAAGCGTGATTGAAAACGCAATGCTGTTCTGCGACGGCGACACGATTGAGATCGGTCACTTGCCAACTGAGATTATGGCTTCGCCAGCGTTTGCCTAGTGAATGCCGACGATATCATCAAACATCTGAACCTGGAGCCGCTGCTGATCGAAGGCGGCTACTTCCGGCGCACCTACGGCGCCGAAGAAACGATAGACAAGACCGCCCTGCCCGACCGCTACCCTCATTCCAAACTGCTTGGCTCGGCTATTTACTTTTTGCTCCACGATCAGCATTTCTCTGCCCTCCATCGCCTGCTCACCGACGAAATCTATCACTTCTATCTGGGCGACCCGGTCGAACTGCTCCTGCTCCGCCCGAACGGCTCAAGCGAGCTTCTGATCCTCGGCTACGATTTGCAGGCCGGCCAAAACGTTCAAGTGGTGGCACCGCGCGGAGTCTGGCAAGGCTCGCGTCTGCTGGCTGGCGGCCAGTTTGCATTGATGGGCACGACGATGGCTCCGGCTTTCGACCCCGGCGATTTTGAGTTAGGCGACCCCGACGAACTACTCCGGCTCTGCCCGGATCGCGTCGAGTTAATTCGTGCCTTGACCCATCTCCCAGCGGGCGGGTAAATAGAGGCTCTACCGGGTTTAGCGTGATAAATTGCGGAGAGAGCATCCCCAGATGCGACTCTCACGGCGTAAGCCGGCATCCAGGGATGCCTGCCTCCTCGGTTTCACAGCAAAGTCGGGAGAATCTAAAAAGAAAAAACGGATGAATCGGGCCAGCAAAAGCAACCCCACCTACTCAATCCGTTGACTCCTCTCGGCACGCTTCTTGCACAACTGTTCCTCAACAACAGTCCCTCGCCCAAGGAGCGTTGCCATGCTATTCACCCCCGAAACCTTCCGTTCCATCTTTGCCTACACTCTCTTCCTCTTCGGCCTGCTCTTCATCAGCGCCGGGTTCTGGAAGCTGATGGCTTACGGCCTGACCGGTCACGCCACGACCCTGGCCGCCCAATCCGCCCGCATCGGCCAGAAGGGCCTCGCCGACGACATTGCCCGATTGATGCAAGTTGCCGTCCAACTCAACGAGTCGGTGGGCAAACTGCTTGTGACTTCCGCCGGTGTCGGCTTTCTGCTTACCATCATCGGCGGCGTCTTGCTCACGGCGTCGTACTTCGTCGCCTTCGTCCTCTAACGGCCAACTACCATGACTCCCTTCTTCGCTTCTCTCCCCGAAACCGTCTGGGCCGAAGTCAACCGCCGCCTGCGCGTCGAGCCGGCCCTGTGGCAACTCGCCAACACCGGCAACCTGCTGGTCACTTTCACCAAACTCGGTGACGACCTCGCCTGCTGGCGGCCCGGTCATCTCGGCCTGCTGGCCCTGCGGGTGCTCGTGCCACAGTCGGCGCCCAACCCCAGCACCTGGCTCAACGAAGCGGGCCGTGAACGGTTGGCGGCCGCTTACAACCGGTTGAATTCGCCGGAGGCTGACGACAACAAAGGGACAAGGGAGCTCAAAGTGCCAGAGCTGGTCGAAGCGACAATTGCCGCGGTCGCCCTGAGCCAACAACTGGAAGCGACGAGTGACTGCGGCGGGGTAGCCGCCAGCGCCGCTCTCAACCCGGAGCGGTGGGGACTGCCGCTGGTGTGCCTTTACAGTCTGCTGGACGATCCGGCGCCCCTGCTCGAAGCGCTGTTGAAGGGCAGTCTCGTCGAACTGGCAACTCGCATTTGGGTTGCGAATGAGTCGCCGGATGAGCTGGCCGAGCTGATCACTCTCCGCTTGGCGACCGTCAACTTAACTTCAGCCCAACGGTTGGCGATGGCCCGCCAGCTTTCGGCCTCGGGGTTCACCACCGCCGCCCAAACAGTGGCAACCTTCCCGCTATGCGAAACGGCGAAGGCGATCAGCCCCGCCATCGAAAACTTCCATCAGTTGGCAACCAACGTCGAGTCCATTTTATTGGCTCAGGCCGCTGGCGACCGCGAGGCGCGGACAGCGCTGGGGCAAGCCGTAGAGGCCGCGCAGGCCCTCACCGCCGATCTGGCTCTGCAGTTTGGAACGCTGGCATTGTCTGAGGGTGATCCGGTGTCGGCGCTGGCCGCTTTTCAAGAAGTGCGGACTCTGCGGCCGCACGATCGAAGTGTCCGGCCCTTCATCGCCGAAGCCAAACTGGCCTGCGGCCAAATTCAGGCCGCGCTGGTTGAATTGGAGTCGTCGCCCGCTCCGGGCTTGGGGTTAAGCCAGTCGAACACGGCCCGCGCCCACTTAGCCGCCGCCCGCGTTCACAAAGCGCTTGGCAACGTGGAGCAGGCCGTCACGGCGGCTACTGACGCCGTGTGGGCGGCCTGCACCCGTGAAGCCGGCCCGAACGCGCCAGCGGGCGGCGATATTTTGCTCTTCGCCGCCGACTTGTTTTTAGAGTGGGGCCACCACGAAATGGCGGCTCAGGCTTTGCACGAGTTGTCGGCGCTTTCGCCGGCGGACCATCGTGTTTACATTGCGCGAGCCCGGCAAGCCATTGCCAGCGGCGATGTTCTGGCGGCGGTAGAGGCCGCCTGGCAGGCCGTTGGCCTTGCGCCCGGTGTGGCCAAAGCACGGCAGGTGTTGGCCGAGGCGTTGAGTAAGGCCGGCGACTTCGCCGCCGCGCTCGATCACTGGCAACGGGTGGTGATGATTGATCCTCAGCCCGACGCGCAAGCCCGCCTGGCCGAAACGGCGCTGGCCGCCGGTCAGGCCAGCCTGGCGTTGGAAGTTGTCCAATCGCTCTTTGGCCGCCCCGGCGCCGCCGAGGTGAACAAGACCGGCCTGCCTCACATCATCGCCGGTCAGGCATTGGCGGCGCTCGGTCAACCTGACAGCGCCTTCGAGCATTTCAATCAGGCCACAGCCCTGGCGCCGGGTTCGGCGATTGCGTGGCGGGCCGTCGCGGCGCACCATCGCCGGCAAGGCGACACCCAACGGGCTCTGGCCGCGCTTGAGGCCGGGCGGCACGCCGTGGGCAAAGACGCGCCCGAAGCCGCCGAGCTTTACGCCGATCTTGGCGAACTGCGCCTGGCCCTCAATCAACCAATGGAGGCGATTGCCGCGTTCGAGAAATCCGTGAAAATTTTGCCCGAGCAGTCGCCGCACCAGGCCAAATTCCAGCGGCGGCTGGGCGAGCTATATCGCGCCCAAAAGCAGTATCCAGCCGCCATCGACGCCCTGCGCCGCGCCGCGATCTCGGCCGCCTCCGATCCAACATTGTGGCATTTGCTGGGCCAGACACTGGAGGCCGCCGGCCTGCCGGGCGAAGCCCTACCCGCCTACGAACACGCGCAAACGGTAGGCGGGGGTTCCGTGGAATTGTTCCGTGATCTGGGGCGGCTGGCCTATCAACAAGGCCAGGCCGCCATTGCCAGAACGGCGCTTGAGGCCGCACTCAAAGATCGCCCCCTGCAAATCGACGACCTCGAATCGCTCTCTCTGCTCGGCGCGATTTATGAACAGGCGGCTGAGTTTGCGCCAGCCCGCGATAGTTACAAACGCGCCATCGCCCTCGACCCGAATCGTTCTGATGTCGGCGCGCGGCTTGGCGTATGTTGTCTTGAACTCGGACAGCCCGAGGCCGCCATTGCCATGCTGAAAGATGCGGCGGAACGCGACCTCGACGATCTCGGCCTGCAAAAGATCATGGGGCAGGCTTACGCCGATGCTCACCTGTGGGAAGAATCGGCGCTGGCCTACCAGCAGGCGGTACGCCTCGCGCCCGGCGATCACGCTTTGCTTCAATCGCTCGCCAGAGTCGAGCGTTCTAGCGGCCATGCTGACCGAGCCGCCGAAGCCCTGCGCCAGGCTACCGCCCTCGCGCCGGAGAAAACCGAGTATTTGCAGGACCTGGCCGAGGCGCTGGCCGCAGGCGGCACGCCTGCCGGACTGGCCGAGGCGCGCACGCTCTATCTCAAGGCGCGCCAACTCGCGCCACTCTCGTTCGCGGTGGCCATGGGTCTCGGCCAGATTCACTTGATGCTCGGCCAAGTGGCCGAAGCCGCCGACGTGTTTGAGACGGCAACGCGCCTCAGCCCAAGCCGCGTTGAGGCCCAGCAAGCGTTGGGCGAAACCAATTCGCAGTTGGAGCGTTACCAAACCGCCCACGCCGCTTTCGTTTGCGCGGCAGAGCTTGAGCCAAACAATCCTTTGCATTTGCGGCGCGCCGGTGAGTGCTTATGGCAGTTGGGCGAGCAGGCCGCGGCGACGGCTCTCTGGCAAAAAGCCCTCGTCGCCCACCCCAACGACTCAAGACTGCTGGCCCGGCTGGGCGTGGCGCTCACGCAACAAGGCCGCCACCCCGAAGCGCTGGCCGCGCTGGAACAGGCCGCCACTGCGAACCCGGCCAACCCGGCGCTCTCTCTCGAGGCCGCCCGCGCCGCCGTCGGCCTCGGCGATCACAATCGCGCCCTGACTCACCTGGAGCGTGTCGCCAAAGCCGCGCCGAACGATCCCGAAGTATGGCAGTTGCTCGGCCGGGTGTGCAAAGCCAAAGGCGCGCCAGGGCGCGCGCTGACAGCTTTTCAGCGCGCGGCGCAATTGGCCCCCAAGGAGGGTCAGCCGCAGGCCGCTATCGCCCAACTGCTGGCCGAATCCGGCAACCTCACCGAGGCCATTCTCGCCGCCGAGACCGCCCTCACCCTCAGCCCGAACGATGTAGAGGTGCTGTCGGTTGCCGCCGAAGTGTTCACCGGGCGCGGCGCTGATCGATTGAAGGAGGCGGTTGGCCTCTGCCAGAAAGTTGCCGAGAGTCGCGCCAGCGACCCGGCGGCGCACCTGGCGCTGGCCCGCGCGCTCGTTTTGCAAGCCGAAGCGAATCCATCCGCCAGCGCCGCAATGCCGCACAACGTGGCCCAATCGCTCGAACTCGCCGCCGCATTGGGCGTGGACACCGCGGCCGTGCGCGAGTGGGCCGGTCGGGCCGCCGCCGTAAACGGGAACTCCGTTGAGGCCATTCCCCTGCTGGAGTCGGCGGCCACGTTACGCCCGTCGTCCGATCTCTTTCGTATCCTCGCTGCCTGCTATCGCCAGGTGGGTCGGGCGGCCCAAGCGCGTCAGGCCATTCACTCGGCGATGGAGCGAGCGCCATCCTCTTTTGCCAACTTGCTTGAGCTAGGTCAAGTATGTCTGGCGCAGGACGACAAGAATGGCGCGCGGGCTGCGCTGGAGCGCGCGGTGGCGGGCAAGGTCAGCCAGCCGCGCCAGGCTCAAGCCCACCAACTACTCGCCGAAACGTTGCTAGGGCTAGGCGACCGCATCGAGGCCATGAACGAATATAGCCGGGCGCTCGCGCTCGATCCGTCACAGGCGGCGTGGCATCACCGGCTGGCGGTGCTATACGAGAGCCGACGCGACTCGGACTCGGCCCTGGCGCACTACCAGCGCGCGGCCGCGCTGGCGGTGGAGCAAACTCTGCCGGCCGGGGAAGCCGCCAATTACATGGCAACTCTGGCCCGCGCTTATGCCCGTGACGCCGATTTCGAATCGGCGGGCCAGCAATTTGAAGCAGCCCTCGCCCGGCGAAATGATATGCCATCGTGGTGGGTGCAGTGTGGTGAGATCAACTTCACCCTGCGAAATTTTGATCGCGCCTGGGAGTGTTTTAGCCGCGCCTGCGAACTTCAACCTTCCGACACGGCTTCGCTCATTGGCGCGGCCCGCTCGGCGCTGGCGCTCGGGCGCGAAGATGAGGCTGAAGAGAAAGCGATCTCGGTGCTTCGCTATGAACCCGACAACACCATCGCCTTGATCGCCATGGCCGAAATTTTTGCCCGGCGGGAAGATTACTCGAACGCCATTCTGGCTTATGCGCGCGCCGCCAGCCGCGCTCTTAATCCGCAGTTAGCCTTGCAAGCCCTCCTGGCCGAAGTCCAATTGCTCATTGCCACTCAACAATTGCCGGAGGCCATCGCCACTCTCAAGCGCATTCACAGTCTCAACCCGGATGACGACGAGGCGCTGGGCCTGCTGGGTGACGTGCTAAGCGCAACCGGTGAGTCGACTCAAGCCATGCAGGCCTATCAGGAAGCGGCTCGCATTGCGCCGCGCGCCGCCGCGCACCACCTCCGGCTTGGCAAGTTGAGCCGCGCGCTGGGCCAACTCGATGCCGCGCTCGGCCACCTGCAACAGGCGCGCGAGCTTGACCCCGACAACACCGCCGCCCTGCGCGAGGTGGGGTTGGTGTTTGAAACCCGCCGCCAGTTCGACCGGGCTTACGAGATTTACGAAAGCCTGATCCATCTTGAGCCTGATCTGGCCGAGAACTATTTCCGGGGCGGCATGGCGCTTAAAGCACTGCGCGACTACCAGCAGGCCGCGCACCACTTCGGCAAAGCCGCCCAACTCGACCCGGCCAACATCGAAGCTGAACGCCAGCGCCTCGCCGTCTCGGCGCTCGGAATTTTGAGCAACGCCAACTGACTATGAATAGAACTGACATTTGTTTTCTCATCGAAACTTCTCTTTCCGCCAATCGGCCCGACTACGCCAGAGAGCTGGCCGGGGTCTGGCTCGCCAAGTGGCCGGGCGATTTGGGAATCAAGTTCTACCTAGCCAGGGCGCTAGCCGGCGAAGAACGGCCCAAAGAAGCGGCGGCCATACTCGAGTCGATCACCCAGGTCGATCTCGAACACGCCGCCGCGCATCGCCTGCTCGGTCAACTTCAATCCTCAGCCGCCCCGCTACGCGCCACGTCTGCGGCCACCGCCTACGCCCTCACCGGCTCACCGCTCCCGCCCGAAGTTCTGGCGCCGGTTTGGATGCCCATCGCCCGCCGCGCCATCACTGCCCTCTCGGCCGGCCAATATCATTCAGCCCGCCAGTTCGCCGAAACCGCTTTGCGCGATGTCATCCCTTTTGGGGACAGCGCCGCCCCGCCCCTCATCTCGCTCATCCTGCTCAAAACGCACTGGCAGACCGGGCAGGTCAATTTGGCCCTGCCGCTGGCTGAAGGCTTTCACGAACGTTGGCCGAAAGCCATCGCCTTCATTCTATGTTTAGCGGAAGGGTTGTTTCGGCTGGGTAACGTTCACCGCGCCGTTGAACTTCTGCACACGGCCAGCGCCCTCGACCCGGCCGGGCAAGCCGTCAGCCGCTATTGGGGCGTGGCTCACCCGTACACCGATCTCTGGCCCCAGCCGATCAGCATCCCCCTGCCCGGCCCGATCCCGGCAGAAATAAGCGCCCTGCTCGGCCACAACCGCCTGGCCGGCCCGCCGCCAACCCCCTTTGGGAAAACCTTCAGTCGGATTCCTCCGCGACCCGCCACGAAGACGATAGAACCGATTCCGGCAGAAACGCCGTCGTCGAACATGGAGCGCTTAACCGTTCCAGCCTTCAAACGATCCGCGCTTAAGCAACCCAAACCGGAAGAACTGCTCGACATCCAAAAACGGCTCAACGACGTGGCGGCCAAACTCAGCCAGGCCCGGTCGCACCGCCGCCCGGCGCATGTCATCCTCTACAGCGCCAACCTGCTGTTCGCCAAGTTCGGCCCGCAAGGAAGCGCCGAGGTCATCGGCTTGATCGAGCAGTTGGGCAAAGTCACGGCCAGGCATCACGCCGAAGGTCCGGTTGTTCTGCTTGCGCCGGACGACCCGGCCAAACTTTCGCCCCATAGCCTGACCACGGTTTATCCGGGCAACGCCTGGGCCATCAAAATGTTGCTCCATGATTTGGACCGCCAACTGGCGCGGCAGGGCAAAGCCATCGGCTCGTTATTAATCATTGGCGGCGATGATCTATTGCCGTTTCACCGCCTGCCCAACCCGACCGATGACGTGGATGATGACATTCCATCGGATAACCCTTATGGCACGCTCGACGAAAACTACTTCATTCCCGACTGGCCGGTGGGCCGCCTGCCGTCGCCATGCGGCAACGACCCCGAACCGCTCCGGCGGCTTTTGCGGGCCACGATTGCCGCCCATCGCGCTGGCGCGTCTGCGCCGCATCTGTCACAGATTCGATCATGGCTGGTTGGGCTGTTCCATTGGCGCAAAATAAAATCTGCGCCGTCCAGCGTCGGCTACAGCGCCAACATTTGGAAAGATGCCGCCCTGGAAGTGTTCGCGCCGATCGGCTCCGAGAAGCAATTGCACACCAGCCCGCCCCTCGACACCGACTCGGCCCCAACCCTGAATAAAGCCGAACTTTCCTACTTTAATCTGCACGGCATCGAAGACAGCCCGGATTGGTTCGGCCAGCGCGACTACAACGATAACTACGGCCCGCTGTATCCGGTTGCCCTCAAACCGGTTGAGGTGGCAAGAGATGACACCACGCCGCGCCTGATCTTCACCGAGGCCTGCTATGGCGCCAACATTCTCAACAAAACCGAGCCGGACGCCGCCATGTGCTTGCGCTTTTTGAATAGCGGCGCAATCGGCCTGGTGGGCTCGACGAAGATCGCCTACGGTTCGGTCGCCACGCCTCTCATTGGCGCAGACTTGTTGGGGAGGTTGTTCTGGGAAGGCTGCCTCGCCGGTTTCCCCTTCGGCGAAGCTTTGCGCCGCGCCAAACTCAATCTTGCCCAAACCATGCACAAGCGCCAGAGCTTTCTCGATGGCGAAGATCAAAAGACGCTGATTTCGTTTGTGTTGTATGGCGACCCGCTCCTGCCGGGCGTGAACGCCCTGAGCCGGCCCCGTCGAACGGCCCGAAACGCGGCTAAGTCTCCGGTTATCACTGAACCCAAAGTGATGGAATACGAATCGGCGGATGAGGGCGAGATCAAAGTTGAGACCGTGGCCGAGATTAAATCCATGCTGGCCCACTACCTGCCCGGCGCTGAGTCGGCAGAAGTTCACCTCTCTCGCCCGCTCACGCCGCTGGGCCGCTCCGCGAAGAACACCGCCGCCCCCACCCACCGCGTTTACACCCTGGCCAAAATGTTTCGCGCCAATACCCACCGCCTGCCTGTCTACGCCCGCGTCACAGTGAACAAGTCGGGCAAGGTGGTGAAGGTGGCACTATCAAGATAGTGAGCAGTCAGCAGTAAGCAGAAGGCAGTCGTCTATTGCTTTCTGCCCACTGCCTTCCTGCAAACTCAACAAGCAGGCAACGATGTTCAATCTTCCCCTTCCCGAATTCAACACCGGCTTCGGCTTCCACTACTTCCCCGATGAGGCCCACTATCGCGCTGCCGATCTGCAGAAGTGGTTACCAGAATTGAAAGCGCTCGGCGCGTCGTGGCTCACATTAATCGGCTCCCCGGCTCGGGCCATCCCCGAATCATTTCTGCGGCCCGTCATCGACTCTGGCATCGAGCCAGTCATTCACTTGCCCGTCATGCCTCTGCAGGCAGTTGATTTGGAGGCTCTGCAAGTGCTGTATCAAAGCTACGCGCGCTGGGGTGCGCGCTATGTAGTGCTCTACGATCAGCCCAACACCCGCGCCGCCTGGCAGCCCGACGAATGGGGGCGCGAGGGGCTGATTGGCCGCTTCCTCGACCTGCTCCTGCCGCCCTGGCAAATCGCGCAAGCCAACGGCCTGACGCCGGTCTTCCCGCCGCTCAAGCAGATTGGCGATTACTGGGATACTTCGTTTTTGGATACTGCCCTCACCTTGCTTCGTCAACGGGGACAGGGCCATCTTCTCAAAGATTTGGTGTTCGGGTTTTACGGCTTCACGGGCAATCGGCCTCTGGAGTGGGGAACTGGCGGCCCGGCCAGCTGGCCGGATACTCGCCCCTACAATACTCCGCCCGGCTCGCAAAACCAGGGCGGGTTCCGCGTTTTCGAATGGTATGCCGACGTGATCCGGGCCCACCTGGGTGAGCCGAGGCCACTGCTCATGCTGGCCGGCGGCGCTCGCCCCGGCGACGCCGGCGACCCGAACTTCCCGCCGATTGACGAGAGCAGGCACGCTTCTTGCAATTCCTTTATTGCAAAGGCCATGATGGAACGAACCTTACCTGCTTACGTGACAAATGTGTCTTTCTGGCTGTTGGCGGCGGACGAAAATAGCCCGCACGCTTCGGCGGCCTGGCGGCGCGCTGATGGCACAGCGCTCCCGGCGGCAGAAGCCTTGCGCGAGCTAACGGCCACCGCAACGCAGGCGGTGAAGCTGAACGAAAAGCGCCTTGTTCAGAAACCGCCCGCCCCGGCGAGTTTTGGCGGCAGGCCAATTTATCACTATCTCCTTCTCCCGACGTTTGAATGGGGCGGCTCCGATTGGCACTTGCTGGCGGCTCTGGATTACATTCGCAAGTTCCAACCCACCTGCGGTTTCTCAGTAGCCGAGGCCAAAGTTGCCGAGCACGTCACCATCATCGGCGGTGAGCAAGGTATAAGCGTCGATGCCGAACGCGCTCTGCAAGCCGCAGGGTGCAAGGTGGAGCGGGTGTGTGGTTTGGACGGCCCGGAGACTCAACATCGCCTGATTGAAATGGCAAGTACCGACAGGCGATTCTTGGCAGAGAGTTAGTTAGGGGCGTCAGGCCCGGCAAGGAGAAACTTATGGCGAACACTGTGATCAAAGTTCTGGGGTTGGGCGGCGGCGGCTCGAACGCCGTCAACCGGATGATTCAACTTGGCATCGAAGGGGTGGAGTTCATCGCCGCTAACACCGACGCCCAAGCGCTTGCCACCAGCGAAGCGCTCACCAAAATTTTGCTTGGCCCGCGCGCAAGTCGAGGGCTGGGCGCGGGCGGCCAACCCGTCAAGGGCGAAGAGGCCGCTGAAGAAAGCGCGGATGCCATTGCCAGCGTGCTTGAAGGCGCGGACATGGTCTTCCTGGCCGTTGGCATGGGCGGCGGCACGGGCACGGGCGCGGCGCCAGTGGCGGCGCGGTTGGCGAAAGAAGCAGGCGCACTCACCATCGCCGTTGTCACCCTGCCCTTTTCGTTCGAGGCCGCCAAGCGGCTCAACAACGCACAGTCCGGACTAAGCAAGCTCAAGAGCCAATGCGACACGCTGATCACTGTACCCAACGACAAACTACTCTCCATCCTGCCGCGCGACGTGTCATTCAACCTGGCCTTGCACGTGGCTGACGAGGTTCTAAGGCAAGGCATCCAGGGCATGGCCGAACTGGTGACGCGGGCCGGCCTGATTAACGTGGACTTCGCCCACGTCAAGTCGCTGATGCAACTGCCGGGCGGCGCGTTCCTGTCCATCGGCCTGGGCCGAGGCAGTAACAAGGCGCTCGATGCCGTGCGCGAATCTATGCAAAACAAGCTGCTGGAGTCAAATGCCATCGACGGCGCCTCAGGCATCCTCGTCCACTTCACCGGCGGCGACGATCTCACCCTGCACGAAATTCAGCAGGCGATGGAACTTATCAACCATACCAGCCAGCCAGACACGCTGCGTGAAATTGTGATGGGCGCATCCATTGACCCGATCATGGCTGGCCGGGCGCAGGTGATTCTGGTGGCGACAGGCGTGACTCCGGTTGAATCGGCCCCGTTGTTGGGGCCGGCGGCTACCCCCAAACCCGTTCACGTCTCAGCGCCTCAACCCGAATCGCAAGAAACCCTGGCCGAGACTTTGTTCGCCAACATCCAGCAACCGGCTCAATCACGGCAATTGGAGTGGGTGGTCGCCAACGACCCGGTAGGGGAAGCCATCCCGGCTCCGATCCCAGACAACCTCGACATCCCGGCCTTCATGCGCCGCCGCCGGCTGTTTACGCCCAAGCATTAACAAGCGCGCCAGGAGTGGGTATGGCCTTGACAGCCTCTCAAATCGAATCGATTGCCAGGCAGGTTTACCAGAAGTTTCCTGACCTGAAGGGCGCGGCGCCAATTATTCAGAGCCAGGCGGCTCCGGGTGGCTCCGCCAAAACCTTGGGAGCCGGGGAGCATTATCTGGTAACGTTCAAGGGCGGCGGCCAGACTGCTGGCCGCCAGACAATTCTTCGAGTAGTGCGGGTGACAGCAGATGCGCGGGGACGTGTCCTCAAAATTAGCACCTCCCGCTAATCCAATAGACCCAATAGGTGACTTTCCGCTTGCCAGGAGGAGATGTAAAATGACCAGAGTTCTAGCACCCCAAAACAAGGTTCAACAGTTTGCCCGCCGGGTTGATTTTATGGTAACCCCCCGGCTGGCGGACATTATGCAAACTATTTTAGAGCTTTATCTACCGCGCAAGAAAACGATCAAGGCATTTACCACAGATTCAGTGTGGGCGCTGTTAGTTGGGGTATTGATTGGGTGCTTGGTCGGCATCGTTCTGGTGTATCTCTAATCTCTCATGGGCCGTTCGCGTTTGACTTCGATCACCATTGCCTTGTTGCTCACCGTGTGCCTGGCGGCTGGGGCTGTCGCGTCATCCATAGCTCGCCCGGCTCAGGCGGCGAATGAGTCAATTGGCTTCGGTCTGCGGGCAAATCTGCTGATCCCGGGTGACATCACGCCTCTGCTCAACGCCGCCCAGATCATGCAGTCGGACTGGATCGCCCAAAACGTGTCCTGGAAGCAGATTGAGCCCGCGCCCGGCGAATACCGTTGGGAAACATTAGATGCCATGATTGCAACGGCCCGGCTTTATGGCTTTCGCATTTTCCTCAGCCTGGCCGGAACGCCCGACTGGGCCAGGCCGGCGAACAGCAACCTGGAATATGATGGCCCCCCGGCTGACTACGCCAGTTATGCCAGCTTTGCTTTCAAATTGGCAACTCGCTACGCCGGTCAGGTAGGCGCTTACGAGATTTGGCCGGAAGCTAACATCAGCTCATATTGGTCGGCGGCAGAGGGCGTGTCGGCGGCGAATTACACGGAGCTATTGAGGCAGACTTCAACCAGCATCCGGGCCGCTGACCCAATGGCGATCATTGTCGCCGGGAGTCTGGCCCCCACCGGCTCCAACGACAACTTCAATGTTATTGACGATTTGTTGTTTTATCAGGGAATGTACAACGCCGGAGCGACCCTTTATTTTGATGTCCTGGGTGTCCGGGTAGACGGCCACAACAACCCTCCAACCGACTCTCCTGCCACCAGCACGGTCACCACCACCACCTACAAAGGCCACACCAGCTTTTACTTTCGCCATTACGAGAACGTTCGTGAAGTGATGGTCGCTAACGGCGACACCAACAAGCCAATGTGGATCACCTCGATGGGCTGGGCCACGTCCCCGGCCAGCATCCCTGGCATGGAATTTGCACTGGATGTCAGTGAACAGCAACAGGCCGATTACCTGGTGGGTGCCCTGGCTCAGGTGCAGTCACAACCTTACGTGGCGATAGTGTTGGTGAACAACTTCAATCTCTCAACCGCCTCGAACGACCCGGCGCAAGCCGCCTACAGCCTCATCCGCCCCGATTGGTCAGCCCGCCCGGCGTTCATCACCCTGGCCCAGGTCAGGCAGAGCGCATCTGTCGCGCCACTCACCATCAACGCCGGCCGCGCCATTGTACACACCCTGCCCAATTGGACTCCACGCCAGCGACACCCCAGGTAACTTCTGCCCAACGTGCTGATCTGTGTCCTGCCCACCTGGCAGGAAATTGGAGCACGCCATGAGCGCCTATTCTCACCCGGCAAATCGCGCCATCAACATCAGCATTTGGCTGATGGTCGGCATTGCCATCGGCATCGCGACGATATGGACATTCCGCGGTCTGAACACCCCCCGGACGGAAGCGCGGCCTCAGTTCGCTGAAAGCACGCCGGGGGCAACTGGCCCCGGCAAAACCGCCGCTTATGTGTTGCTGGAAGTTGATGCGCTTACCAACACCCCTCCGAACGTAGAGGCCGTGTGGCTGGCCGTGCTCGCTTCAGATCAGGCGACGGCAGAACTCATCGGCTTGCCGCCCGAACCCTTCAACGGTAAATACAGCCCGGAGACCGGCCTGCCCCTGACTGCCCTCGAGCCGTACCTTCACGGAACGTTTGCCGGGGCGCTGGTGTTCGACCACGAGGCAATTACTGAATTTGTAAATCGGCTGGGCGGAGTCTGGCTGATGGGCAAACAAGTGAGCGGCGCTGAATTGCTCAACTTTGTGGATGCGGCAGATCAGAAGCAGTCAGGCGATGTGCTAACCCGACAGGCCGCGGCTTTGCAGGGTGTGCTGGCCCAACTGGCCATGGCGGGCACGCGCGTGAATTATGTGAGTCTGTTCGATTGCGCGAATCTCATGTCGGTGGATCGGGATGTTCTTCTCGGCCTGCTCGGCCAATATTATCCGGTGAAGACGGATAATATTCGGGTTCACCTGGCTGACAGTCAGTAGACCTTATCGGAAATAAGCTCATAGCCCGCGTCCTTAAGCGAAGCACCCTTTAGGGCGC
>CAYSIV010000052.1:0-24824 GCA_964431175.1 uncultured Anaerolineales bacterium | reverse complement strand
CCCGCACGATCACATCCAAGCCATAGGTTACCTTGGGCAAACCTAGAGATGCTAACTGCTTGGATAGATAATGCACATCACCATACCTGCACTTTGGATTGATGCAGTGTGACGCATAGCCGCCGACCCACAGCGCACCCTCCAAAGTTTGGAGAGTCTTCTTAAGATACAGCCCGCGTAATAGCTGAAGCGGTTGCCGACAAAACGGGCAGCGTTTGATTTCAGGATAGAAGTACTGACGTTTGACAGACGGAAACAACTTTGGGATTCGCATCGCGTCTCCTGTGTGGCGCTACTCTTAATCAGCCCACATGCTCAGTATACGCGATGAAGCTTTGATAGGCGATTTATTCGGTTACGGCTTCAAAGTGTCTCAAATACATGACGAAGATTGGGGGGTTTTCTGGGTTAGTGACGTGCGGACTGCTGCTGTACCAAGAACCGCGATTAGAGGTTTAGTCGATTACCATCAACTCGCGTTTCGGATAACTCATGGCAATATGAATGACGCCAACCACGCCCTAAATCTCATAGGCAATGACTTGTTCATTACCTGTGACACTAATTTTTATAATGTCTTACAGAAGGTAGTGGCCAGTGTCAACACAAAGCTCGCCGCGCCTGCCTTTGTAGATAGAAATACCAAGAACGCTTGCGAGGAGATCATATCTGTAATCAGTAATCACCTGAAGTGATATTTATCGCCGCCCAATCACGCGTTGCACACCGATCGCGCTTCACACTGGACACACTAAGGCTCCAGTAATTTCAAGCTCTTGTTGTCGGGTTAGGCTCTTTCGATGCTCTCGCTGCGGGTTATGCCGACTGTTCGGCGATGAGTTCAACCCAGAACGCAAAGTTTGTGTATTGGAAGAAATAGCTGTGTTACAATTGCGCTACTGACTGTCCCAACGGTCACGGAGCTTCCAACCGTGGCCGTTTTATTTGCATCGAAAAAGAACAGCGGATTCGTGGAATTTAACGGATCGATCCGTTCGCTTCGCGTTCCACGAATCCATAATCTCTGTTTTGTCTCATGATGACTTCACCCGAAACAACACTGGCCTCCTCTCTCGCCGAGCAAATCGCCGCCCGGCGCACCTTTGCCATCATCTCCCACCCGGACGCGGGCAAGACGACGCTGACCGAAAAGCTCTTGCTCTACGGCAACGCCATTCACCTGGCCGGGAGCGTGCGCGCCCGCCGCAACCAGCGCAGTACCCGCTCCGACTGGATGGCGATTGAACGCGAACGCGGCATCTCGATCACTTCGACTGTTCTGCAATTCCCGTACAAGGGCCGCGTCATCAACCTGCTCGACACGCCCGGCCACGAGGACTTCTCCGAAGACACCTACCGCACCCTGGCCGCGGCCGACAGCGCAGTGATGGTGCTGGACGCGGCCAAAGGCATCGAGCCGCAAACCCGCAAACTGTTCGACATCTGCCGCCAGCGCGGCCTGCCCGTCTTCACCTTCATCAACAAGATGGACAGGCCGGCCCGCGACCCGCTCGACCTGCTCGACGAGATCGAAACCGTGCTGGGCATGCAACCGGTGCCGATGAACTGGCCCATCGGCGACGGCCCAGGCTTTCGCGGCGTGTGTGACCGGGGTAGCCGTCTCGTCTACCTCTTCGACCGCACCGCCCACAACCAGACCGCCGCTCTCGAAACCATTCTCGCCCTCGACGACCCGCGCCTGACAGACCACCTCAGCGCCGACGAGATCGCCGCCCTTCAAACCAACCTGTCACTGCTCGACGGGCTGGGCTTTGAATTTGATCACGAACTGGTGCTGGCCGAAGCTCAAACGCCGGTCTACTTCGGCAGTGCCCTCACCAACTTTGGCGTCCGCCTCTTTTTAGATGCGTTTGTGGAACAGGCCCCCACTCCCCGGCCTTATAAAAGTGACGGCGGCGCCGTTAAACCGGATCGGCCAGAGTTCTCCGGCTTCATCTTCAAGATCCAGGCCAACATGAATCCGAACCACCGCGACAGCGTCGCCTTCCTGCGCGTGTGCTCGGGCCGCTTCGAGCGCGACATGAGCGTGCATCATTCGCAAAGCGGCAAGGCCATTCGCCTGCCCCGGCCTTACAAGTTCTTCGCCAACGAGCGCGAACTGCTCGAAGAGGCCTTTCCGGGCGACATCATCGGCTTGCCCAACAACGGCTCGTTCGCCATTGGCGATACGCTGGTGGCGGGTGAACGCTTCGCCTTCGCGCCCATCCCGCGCTTCCAACCGGAGCACTTTGCCCTCCTGCGGAATAGCGACATTGGCAAGCAAAAGCAATTTCAGAAGGGCTTGCGCCAGCTGGAAACCGAGGGGGCCATGCAGGTTTTATACGACGTAGACGCCTATCAGCGCAACCCGATCCTGGCCGCGGTGGGGCAGTTGCAGTTTGACGTGGTGCAGGCCCGGCTGGAGGCCGAATACACCGTGAGCACAATTCTGGAGCCACTGCCGTATCGTCTCTCGCGTTGGATGGACGGCTCCACCGAGGCCATAGACCGCCTCCCCTGGGGCCACGGCCTGCTCAAAGCCCGCGACTCTCAGGAACGCCTGGTCGCCCTTTTCAAGTCGCAATTTGATTTGGATTACTGCTTGCAGAAGTTTCCAGAAGTGAGGTTTGAGGCGCTTGGTTAGCAAGCATCAAGCGTCTTGAGCGGAGCAACGGCGCGAAGCGGTTCCGTTGCGTAGTCGACCCACAGAGCCCCTTTGGGGAGAGACGCGGCGTGCCGCGTCTCTGTATTTATTCCACTTCAGGCCTATCACTGATCCGCACGTAGCCAGGCTGAACAACGACAAACTTGCCGATCAGGCTTTCGCTCTGCTCGCGCACAAGTTGAACTGTTGTTTGCGCTAAAGCCTGGCGCGCGTTGCCGGGAAAGCGGATCAAAATCACGCCAGCCGAGTCGTTACGACTGACAAAGAATAGCCAACCAAAATCTTTATCTTCGGTGAGCAAAACGCGTTGTTCTTGGGCGGCTTGCGCGGCAAGTTCGGCGTCGTCTGAGCGTTGCATGACCTCGCTCACGGCAAACACATCATAGCCCGCTTCTCGCAAAGCGTGGACGACTGCGAAATCGCAACTCTCGTCGGCTAGAAAGCGAAGCGCGCTCATGCGGCAGTTGGCATGAGGATAGTTTCGTGCGCCAGAGTGTCGGCGGCATAAGCCAGCGCCGCTCGAATATCAGCCGATGTCAGACGAGGGTAAGCCTCCAGCAGTTCGGCCTCGGTCATGCCTTCGCTGAGCTTCCGTAAAATAAGTTCAACAGGGATGCGCGTCCCGCGAATTACCGGCTTGCCAAGCATTACAGCAGGGTTGATTTCAATTCGCTCTGTAGTCATTGGGCTTCCTCTCTTTCGGCCATTATAAAGCATCAAGCCAACTTCCAATTCGGCTTGATGTCCATGTCAAGCGAGTCGCGCTGGCCGGCCAGATAACGCCAGTGGCCGGCGGCGGCGATCATGGCCGCGTTGTCGGTGCAGAGGATGAGGGGTGGGAACTTGACCGGGAGAGCCCTAGCCTGTTTCTCCATCTCGGCCCGCAGTGCTTGGTTGGCCGACACACCCCCGGCCATAAAAATAGCGGTGGCTTTGTACTCGCGGGCGGCAGCGGCGGTTTTCTCGGCTAAAGCTCCGACGGCGGCGGCCTGAAAGCTGGCGGCGAGATCGGGAATCGGCAACCCAAGTGGAGGCGGCTCCTCGCCGGGCCGCAGGCTCGGCGCTTGCCGCTTGAGTTCGTACAGCACCGAGGTCTTGAGTCCGCTGAACGAAAAATCGTAAGGGCGATCGGTCCTGGCGCGAGGGAAGTTGAAGGCTTGGGGATTGCCACCCTGGGCAACTTTTTCGACCTGCGGGCCGCCGGGGTAAGGCCGGCCGAGCATGCGCCCCACCTTGTCGAAGGCTTCGCCCGCCGCATCGTCAATCGTGCCGCCGAGGCGCGTGTAGCGCAAGTGATCCGTCATCAGCACCAACTCGGTGTGGCCGCCGGAGACGATGAGGCACATGACCGGAAACTGCACTTCACCTGCGCCTTCAATCAGCCACAACGAATACAAGTGACCCTCAAGATGGCTCACGCCAATGAGCGGCAAGCCGCGACCGAGCGCCAGCCCTTTCGCCACGTTCACGCCGACAAGCAGTGACCCGGCCAGCCCTGGCCCGCGCGTGACGGCGATGGCCTGAATGTCAGCAAGGGTAACGTCCGCCTCGTTCAACGCCTGAGTGATAACCGGATGAATGGCCTCAATGTGCATCCGCGACGCCATCTCCGGGAACACACCGCCGTACTTGGCGTGCAGGGCGGCCTGCGACGAGATCACATTCGAGAGAATCGAGGTTTCGATGCCGAGAACACGAAGGGTCATCAGGGTTGAACTTCCACAAAAATCCCAAGCGGGACGCTGTCGCCAAGCAGGTTGCCCGACTCATCATAAGCGTTCGCCCGGCCAAGAGATTCCTCCCACAGCCCCACAAATAGTTGATAACGCCCCGGCGGCGTATCAGGCGCGATAGTGAGTTGATGATCATCGGCCAGATAATGCGTTGTCGTCCAATGGGTGGCGGGCGCCCCGGCAGGGTTGGCCTTATCGGCCTGGCCCACAAGGTTGCCGTTCTCATCGCGCAAGTGAACGAAAACGTGATAGTTGACGGTCGGCGTTTGCGCCGCCGCCCAATAAAGAGTGACGGGAACGTCCTCGCCAGGGCGAGCGGCGGTTGACGGGACTGAGAAGCCGAGCAGGTCAATCTGTTCGTTAAAGCGGGCGAAGTAGCGATGTGAGGTCAGCGGCAAACGGACGCCATAAGGGTTGTATTGGAACCAGCCCAAGTGATCCGTGGCCCCCGTCGTGGTCAGGGCAACTTCCGTGGCGACAACCGTCTCCCGATCGTCCACGACTGTCTCGACGCTTTCCGGCGAATACATCAACACGTTCAACCGGGGCGTCTGGCCCGCCGGATAATTTTCCGACACCGGCAACAACAGGCGATTGACGACGGTATCGTTTTCGCGCCAATGTTCACTCGACAACGACAATCCATCCACCTGACCGAAGACCTGACCTTGATCGTCCACCAGCCGCACCGAGAATGAATACAGTCGCGTCGGGTTGGCTTTGTCAATTCGCCACAGCAACTTGATCGGCACGGTTGCGCCGGGTTGCAAGGGCTGGTCGAGGCTCACGCCAAGAATACGCGCCCCGCTGGCAAAACGGGAAAAGTTTCGCGGATAGAGATCAATTGGAAATGAGGGCGGCCCTTCCAGCACCAGCCAGCGAAACATCGGGTCGCCGTCCACCAGTTCACCCATCAAATAGCCTTCGCCGAACAGATCAGGGATCGCCACGCCGCCGTAAGTGCTGACGAGAATCGCGCCATTGGGCGGAATGGGCACGCCCTGATACGGATTCATGATGATGGCCCGCGAAGGATAGCCCTCGGCAAAGATTCGCCAAAACTGTGTTTGAACTCGGGTGTCGTATTTGCCTTCCTGAGTCTCAGTCAGAAAAATGAGTTCCCGGTTGCCGCCGGCCTCGCGCCAGGTTCGTATGGCCGAAAGAAAAGTGTCCAGCGGCGCGTTGAAGCTCTTCAGGTTGCCGGCCAGGTGTTGATCGCGAATGGTGGCGACGGTCAGCCAGGCCTGCATGCCGGCGAAGACGATGACAGTCAGTGCGACCGCCCACCGCAACAGTTTATGCCATTGAGCCACGTCGGCCAGGAAAATTGCCAAGCTGGCAACGGCTCCGAACATGAGCGGCATGATGTAAAAGGCATAGACTTTCACCGGCGCAACAAAGAAGGCCGCCATTGGCCACGAGCCAAGTAAGCCGAGGAACAGCAACGGCATCCGGTTTTTCTCGCGCCAGCTTTTCACGAACATTAGTGCGACGGCAAGTAACGAAAGGAGCGCTTGCGCCCCAAAGATATAACTCGTCCAGGCCGGCGGCCACCAATGCCCGGCCCCCAGGTAGGCCGTCAGCGGGCCGGCTCCCATGGCGATACTGGGAAAGTATTGGCGTCCAACTGAGGCCGATAATGCGCCAAACACGTTCACCATTTCCTGAAAACCGACGTTGCTTCCCACCGCAAGGTCCGCCGCCAGGTTAGTTGCGGCTGGATCGCGTGTGGCGTAAATCTGAGCCAGGCCAATCAGCCACGGGATCAGGCTGACGGCAAATAGGCCCCAGCCAAACAAGGTCGCCCGCAGGATCATTGGACGTTCCGAGGGCGCTCCCCGCCAGGCAATTGCCAGTAATAGCAATGAGAGAACTCCGATGGAGGCATAAGCAAAGTGCGGCTGGATAACAAAGCTCAGCATCAGCCAGTGGAGCGCGATCATGCGCGGGCGGCGCTCGTAATACCCGAGCAGACCGGTCAGTATCCAGGCAGCGATGAACGGCTGGGCATAATTGGGATTCCACACCGTTCGGCTCCAATCGACAGCCAGGGTGTGAGTGGCCAGCAAGAGACCGCCAATCACTCCGGTTCCAACCCCAAAGTATCGCCGGAGTGCGTAATACAAGATGCCCACAGCCGATATCCCAAACACCCCCACCCACAACCGCCCCAGGCGCGGATCGCCAGAAAACAAATAGGGGATTGCGGCAAGGTAAGTGCTGAAAGGAGAATGTATGGGGATAATGGTCGAGTGTGAGGCATTCGAACCCCACGTCCATTGGCCGTAACGGCCCAGCATCATTGTCACAAAATGCATTGGCACTTCGTCGCGGACGAATTGATAGGCGCCGATATACACCCAACGCAAAGAGGCGGCCAAGACCAGAATACCCAACAAGGCGGCTTGCTCGGTGCGAACCCGCCGCCAAATTTCCTGAAGCATTTTCATGAGCTATTGCCTCGACAGCGGTATCACCAAATCCTTACGAAACTCGCCGATCGTCTCCAGGGTGTCCGTGGCCGGGTTGAGCCACAGGAAGTCTTCGATGCGAACGCCGAAGCCCTTGTCAGGGAAGTACAGCCCTGGCTCGACAGTGATGGCGATGCCGGGTTCGAGCCTATCCGTATTGCCGTCATATTCTGAAAGCGCTGGCCGTTCGTGGATGTTCAAGCCCACGCCGTGCCCCAGGCTGTGAATGTAGCCCTCGGTCGTCTTCGGGTCTTTGCGGAGCGTCGGGTGGCCGCGCGCCTCGAAGAAGTCGTTAGCCATCTTCTGGTAGCGCGCGCACGGCGCGCCAGCCTGCATCGAGTCGGTGGTGATGTTGAAAATCTCCAGCACGTCGTCGTAAACCTTCTGCACTTCGGGCGGTGCGAAGCCCACGCACCACGTCCGGGTGAAGTCGAAGAAGTAGCCGCCCCCGGCCTCGCACGGGAAGATGTCGAACACAATCGTCTGCCCCTGCGCAATCACATCGGTCTCGGTGCCGCGCGAGTGCGGCACGCCGGCATCGCGGCCAATGGCGAAGATGAAGTCGTCGGGATGCTCGATGTTCAAGTCCATGCTCCAGCGGCGGATCTGTCGTTTGACATCGCCGACGGTCAAAGGGGAGCCGTCGTCTTTTATCAATGCTCCGTTTCTTGTCTTGTGGCCGGCGAGGAAGTTCCAGGTATTCTCCACCACCGTCATCGTCTTCTCGGCGACCACTCGAATGCGGGCCACTTCGTCGGCGTCTTTGGTATACCAGGCACGATCCATCATTGTGTTGTTGTATTCGCCCACAATCTGGATGTCGGGCCGGATCGCCATCACCTCATTCCATAGAGCAAAGGCCGCGCCTTGTTCTTCGCGGCCATACACGCTCACCCGGCCTTTTACGCCCAACTCGTCGAGCATCAGGCCCATCAGCCGCGCCCGCGCCCGCAGGCGGTTGCCCTTCTCTTCGTCGAGCAGTTTCGGCAAACTGAACTGATTCTGATTGACCACCCGCAAGCCAGACTTGGCCGCTTCGTCGCGCTCCATTGAGTTGGCAAAGATGACGGGCATTTCGCCGCGCTTGTTGATCACCACCGTCACTTCGCCCAAGCCCGCGCCGTTCACCAGGTAATACATCGTCGGGTTGCCGTGTGAAGAGCCGGTAACGAGCAAGGCGTCAAGGTTGCGTTCGGTCATCAAACGGTCGAGGTCGGATTTCATTATTTTGAGTTCCTTGTCAGGTTGAAAGCTACGGCTTCGTTCAGCGCCGCTTCTTCATTCTCGCTCACTGTGCGCGGATCAAACACAACCCGGTCGCCCTCGATGCGGGCGATGACAGGTGTTGCCAGACCCGCGAGGTCTTTAAGACCTCGCGGGTCTCTGAGGCGAGCCAGAAATTTATTGGGTGAAGACACCGCCAGGGCCGCCAACTTCGTGGGCAACGTCTCGCCAGGAAGACTGCCGCCGCCGATAGTGGATTGGCCGTCGATCACGATTCCCCCCCAGGCGGCGGCCCAACGCTTGGCTCGGGCCTCAATTTCGCTCAGCGGCATCGAAATCATCTGCCACAGCGGAATCTTGCGCGGCGCTTCATCCTTGAGATAATGCAAAAGCGTGGCCGAGAGCGCGGCCAGAATCAGTTTGTCGGCGCGGACGGCGCGCGCGAGCGGGTGCTTCTTGAGTCTTTCGACCAGCGGCTTCCCGCCGACGATGATGCCCGCCTGCGGCCCGCCCAACAGTTTGTCGCCGCTGAAAATGACGAGGCCTGCGCCGCCTCTCACACTCTCTGGCACCGTCGGCTCGTGAGCGAGACCGTAAGCGACGGTGTCGAGCAATGCGCCCGACCCGAGATCGTCAACGACGGGCAGGTTGTGCTGGCGGGCAATCGCCACCAGCTCATCCAGCGTTGGCTCGGTGGTGAAGCCGATGATTTTGAAGTTGGAGTGATGGGCGCGCAGGATGGCGGCGGTTTTGGGCGTAATGGCTTCGCCGATGTCGTGCGGATGGGTGCGGTTGGTGGTGCCGACTTCCACAAGTTTAGCCCCCGACTGTTTCATCACGTCCGGCACCCGGAAGCCGCCGCCGATTTCGACGAGTTGCCCCCGCGAGACGATGACCTCTTTGTTCTTGGCCAGCGCCGTGAGGGCCAGCAAAAGCGCACAGGCGGCGTTGTTGACCACCAGGGCGGCTTCGGCCCCGGTGAGGCGCGTCAGCAGTGTTTCGGCGTGAACACTCCGGCTGCCTCGTTCACCTTTGAGCAAGTCGTATTCGAGTGTCGAGTAGTGTTGAGCCATAACCGTCATGGCCGCCACAGCTTCAACCGAGAGGAGCGAGCGGCCGAGGTTGGTGTGAAGGATGACGCCGGTGGCGTTGATGACCGGGCGCAGGGTGGGCGCGGCCAGGCTGGCGAGTTGGGTTCTGGTCGTTTGCAGAATGCGGTCAGGGGCGGGAGTCGGCCCCCCGGCGCGAACGGCGGCGCGGGCCGAGTCCAACGCGGCGCGAAGGGCATCTGTCACCAGTGGTCGCCCGTAGTCGTCAATCAGGTCAGTCGAAGATTGAAGCAGGCTCTCGACACTGGGCAGGTCTCTAAGAGTCATCTGGTCTCCAGCTAATTGCTCCCCAACCGCGTCCTCGCGGGTGGGAACGCCCGCGAGGACGCAGGCTTTGAGCATTTTCCAAACAGGCTCTAAGAGTCATCAGGCCTCCAGCGGCTTCGGGCACGCAAGAGGATGAAGATTTCGATGGCGATGAGGGCGGCGGCCAGCAGGAGGCCGGTGGCCCAGTTGAGGGCGCGGCCCAACTGCAACCAGGCGCACGTTGCGCCGAACAGCCCAAACCAGAGGGACTGGCGCAGAAGCACGCTTTCGGGCGGCAATGACTTGCCGAAGCGCAAGTTGAGGTAGCGGGCGAACGGGATAGCCGTGCCGGTGAGAGCCACGAACCAGACAGCGAAGAATAGCCAGCGCGGCCCGACAGTGGGGATAGTGAAGTTGGTGAGATAGATCACGCCTGCCCAGCCGACGAGGGCGAGAAACCACGCGGCCAGGGTGAGGCTGAGAGAGGTTTTGGGCGGGGAGGCTTTCATTGGTGGTATTATACTTGCTTGAGAATATTGTATGGCAACCACACCTGACTTGAAGGAAGTGTCACGTGTTTTGAAGCAACTGCTTCCGGCGCAGTACGGGGCAGTGCTGTTCGGCTCACGCGCCACCGGGCGGGCGCGGCCAGGCTCGGATTGGGACATTGGCTTGATAGGCCCCGAGCCGCTGGGCGGCGCCGTCATTGAGACCATCCGCGAAGAGTTGGATGAATTGCCAACGTTGCATAGCTTTGATGTAGTAGACTTGAGGACCGTGCCCGACTACTTTCGTCAGGCGGCGCTCAGGGGCGCAAAGGCAATCTTGTCGGCGGCCATTCTGAAAGAGTTTGAAAAGGAGATGACCATGCCTGCTGACGGTGAAGCTAACTTGACCGCATTCGAGTCGGCGTTGGCGCGTCTGCGTGAAGTGCTGGCCGAGCCGAAATCCACCATCGTTCGCGATGCGGCTATTCAGCGGTTTGAATTTACGTTTGAACTGGCCTGGAAAACTGCGATGCGGGTGGCGCAAAGCGAAGGGGCTGAGTGCGGCGTCTCGCCAAAGGAAGTGATCAAAGCGGCATTCCGCCTGGGCTGGATTGACGACGACAAATTGTGGCTGGAGATGCTAAAGGATCGCAATCGCACTACCCACATTTACAATGAAGCTTTGGCTGACGAAATATTCTCTCGCTTGCCGGGCTACCTTTCGGCTTTGACGAAACTGCACGACCAACTCAAGCGAGTGTTGGAGTCGCCGCAAGACGACGCTGACAGTTAAACTTTGGGGCAATTCTGCTAAACTGCACGCAACACGCTTTGCGCATCAGGTGTTGCGTTTTCCTTGTATGTCGCTAATCACCTTCTCCTCCCTCTCCAAATCCTACGGCCCGCACGACATCTTCCGCGACCTGAGCGGGGCCGTGCCGCACGAGTCGCGCATTGGCATCGTCGGGCCGAACGGCATCGGCAAAACGACCCTGCTCAGACTCTTCGCCGGGCTGGAAGAGCCGTCTACCGGGAGCCTGCACCGGGCGCGCGGCCTGCGACTCGGCTACTTGCCGCAAGAAGCTGTGACCGGCTTGCTGGAGGACGACAACACCCTCTGGCAGGAAATGCTCACCGCCTTCGCCGGCCTGCTGGCGTCTGAGACTGAACTGCGAACGCTGGAGTCCGACATGGCCGACCCGGCCAACGCCAAGCGCGATTCGGCGATGGAAAAGTACGGCCACTTGCAGGAACGATTCGAGCATGATGGCGGCTACACTTATGAGACTCGCATCAAACAGGCCCTCAATGGTCTCGGTTTCGCCGCCGACGATTATGGGCGGCCCATTCAACAATTTTCCGGCGGGCAGAAGACGCGGGCGCTGTTGGCCCGCCTCCTGCTCGAAGGCCCCGATCTGCTCATCCTCGACGAGCCGACCAACCATCTCGACATTGCCGCGGTGGAGTGGCTGGAGAAATTCCTGAGCGAGTGGCCTGGCTCGGTGCTCATCGTCTCGCACGATCGCTACTTCCTTGACGAAGCGGTGAACAAAATTTGGGAGATCGGCCTGGCGCGGGTTGACGAGTACAGCGGCAACTACAGCGCCTACCTCCGCCAACGCACCGAGCGCCGCGAGCGGCAACTGAACGAGTACGAAGCCCAACAGGCCTTCATCGCCAAAGAGGAGGATTATATCCGCCGCAACATCGCCGGGCAGAACACAGCCCAGGCCAAAGGCCGCCGCCGCCGGCTGGAACGATTAAAAGCCACTGAGGACGCAGTCGTTGACCGCCCGCGCGAGCTTGAGACGTTGAAACTGAAGCTCGACACCAACTTGCGCTCCGGCGACCGGGTGCTGGAAACGCACCAGGTCACGATCGGCTATCACGACGATGGCAAGCCTTTGTTCGCCGCGCCCGACCTGCTGTTGTGGCGGGGCGAGGTCGCCGCCCTCATCGGCCCGAACGGCGCCGGCAAGACCACATTCCTCAAGACCCTGCTCAACCCGCTTCGCGTCCCGCCGCTCAAAGGCAAAGTCAAGCTGGGATCAAGCCTCAAGATCGGTTACTTCGCCCAAGCGCACGAGGGCTTGCAAATGGAGCGCACGCCCATTGAGGAAATTCAGTCGGTGCGCGAGATGCCGGTCGGCGCGGCCCGCGATTATCTTGCCAGGTTCCTGTTCACCGGCGATGATGTGTTCAAGAAAGTGAAGGTGCTGTCCGGCGGGGAGCGGGGGCGGGTTGCTTTGGCCAAGCTGGCCCTGGAGGGCGCAAATTTCCTCCTGCTCGACGAGCCGACCAATCATCTCGATATCCCCTCGCAGGAAATTCTCGAAGCCGTGCTGGCCGACTTTGAAGGCACGATCCTTCTGATCTCACACGACCGTTACCTGATTGATGCCCTGGCAACACAAATCTGGGCGCTGGAGGCCGGGCGGCTGGAGGTCTTCAAGGGGAGCTATCGGGAGTTTGTCGAATACCGAGAACTAAAGGAAGTCAAATCCCAAACTCCAAATCCCAAAATCCCAAAAACGAATGGAAAGCCCAAAGAAGCAAGAGCGGCCAAACCCTCGGCCGAAGAGCGGCGGCGGGCACAGCGGGCTGAGGAGTTGGAGCTGATCATCGAATCGCTTGAAAAACGGCTGGCCGAAATTTCGGCGGAGTTGGAAGCGGCAGGGACGGACGTAGCGAAAGTGCGAACTTTGGGCGAAGAATACGCGCAGGTGGAAAGTGACCTGGCGGCGCGACTGGCGGAGTGGGAACGAGTCTTGCAAGCTGTATAGGCTTGTGAGAACTGGCCGAAAAACCCGCCGTGCTATAATCTTCCCCTGGCCTATGGAAACTCGTCGCAATTCTTCCACTCAACGCGGTCGCGCCGCGCCGCGCCGCCGCCGCCGGGCGGCTTTGCCCCGCTGGGCGTTCGCGGCTCTGGGCGCGCTCTTCTTGCTCGCCACCAGCTTCTCGGCCTACCTTATTTACACCACCGTTCGCGACTTTGTGGTTGCGCTCGGCCCGGCTGTGCCAAGCGGCACGTTTCCGAATAGCGGCGCCAACGCCCCTGGTAACGCCGCGCCTGGCCCGAATGGAACGGGCGACGGAGGCCAGCCTCAAGTCATTCCGCCCATCCAGGCGCAAGAATGGAACGGCACTGACCGGGTGACAGTGTTGGTGATGGGCATCGACCAGCGCACCGGGGAAACCGACACTGCTTATCGAACCGACTCTATGATGCTCCTCACCCTCGACCCGGCGGGGCGCACGGCCGGCATGCTCTCGATCCCTCGCGACCTCTATGTTGAAATCCCGGGCTTCCCCGACCGCGACAAAATCACCACCGCCAATTTCAAGGGCGATGCTTATCACCTCCCCGGCGGCGGGCCGCAGGTGGCCGTAGACACCGTCGAGCTTAACCTCGGCATCCGGGTGGACTTTTACGTCCGCATCAACTTCACTGCCTTTGAAGCCCTTATCGATAAAATTGGCGGCATTGATATCAACAACCCGTACGAACTTTACGACCCTGAGTATCCCGACTGTTGTTTTGGCTACGACCCGTTCTACCTGCCTGCCGGGCCACAACACCTCGACGGGTCGACGGCTCTCAAGTTTGCCCGCACCCGCCACACAACCGGCGACGATTTTGGCCGGGCCGAGCGCCAGCAAATCGTGGTGCTGGCCGTGCGCGACAAGCTCACCAGCGCCGACAACCTGCCCAATCTGATTGCCAATGCGCCCCAACTGCTCGCCACCCTTCAGGGCAGTTACACCACCAACATGTCGCCGGAGCAAATGCTCAGCCTGGCCTTGTTGGCCAAAGACATCCCGCGCGAGCAAATCACTTCGGCGGTGATTGATCAGCAATACATCGCCGACTTTTACACCGCCGCCGACAATCAGCAGGTCTTGATCCTCAACATCGAAAAGTTCCGGGAACTGCGCGACTCGATGTTCTACACGCCCCAGCCGCCGCAGTTGAGCGTGCCGAATGTGGCTGGCTTGCTGGCGAACGAAGCGGCAAAAGTGGAAGTGCAGAACGGCTCGCTCACTGCCGGGCTGGCCGGCTCTGCCGGCGACTATTTGAAAGCGCAAGGGGTAAATATTGTCCTGGTGGGCAACGCCGATCGTTCAGATTACGCCTCGACGATCATCATTGACTACACCGGCAAGCCCTACACCGCCAAATGGCTGGCCGACACTTTCCATGTTTCGCCGTCCAGCATCCTTTCTGGCAACGACCCGGACAGCCCGGTAGACGTGCGCGTCATCCTCGGCGCGGATTTTATTCTGCCAAGCCCGTAAAAGAAAATCCCAAAACCCCAATTTCCAATCCCAAAGCAATGTCTCACTCTGGCAATGCGAATTGGGATTTGGGTTTTTGGGATTTGGGATTTTTATCAGGGTCTTCTCGTCCGCGTAGGCGTGAGAGATGGAGTCGCTGTTGGCGGAACGGTTGGCGTGGGCGTCTCGGACGGGGTTGGCGTCTCCGACGAAGTGAGGGTGATCGTCGGCGTCAATGTGATCATGCCCTCGGGCAAATACTGGCGCGTGACCACTTCAGCAAAACCGCCCATCAACCCCAGATCGCGTTGATTGAGGACGATCCGAACGCCTGCGCCATTGCCGGTCGTCACTTCCACCACCGACTTGCCCACAAAGTCTTGGCGATCATTCGGCAGTAACAGCCCTTCAAAAGTCAACGCCCCATCCACCGTCACCCGCACAAACGTCCTCTGCGTAATCTCCAGCGTCAACTGAACATCCGAGAAGATCACTACCGGCGGCGGCGGGGTGAAGGTGGTGGTAATGTTGGCGATGAGGATGGGCGAGGGCGTGTTGGTGGGGCCGATCAGCTCTGCGGTGGGCGTGGTTTGCGGCGGGTTGAGGAAAGTGGCCGCCAGCCGCGAGCCGCCCCAGGCAAAGAAGCCGATGATGACAATGAGCACGAACAGCCCGATGAGAATATCGGGGGTGAACAGCCGCCGGGCGCGGCGCACGATGGCAAAAGGCGATGCCGGTGTAGAAGAGGCGCCTTCCCCTGAAATGGCGGTGGACGCTGGCGTCTTTTTCCTGCCGGGAAGCATGGCCGGCAATCCCCCACGTCGGGCCGGTCGTAGCGCTTCACCCAATTGGCTCAGAGTCTGATCGGGGTTGAGGCCGAGGTGCTGGGCGTAGTTGCGCAAAAAACCGCGGGCTTGCAGAGGCGAAGGCAGGGAATCGATCTCGCCCGACTCGAGGGCGGCCAGGTATTTGGCGCGGATGTGAGTGGCCCGTTCCACTTCTTCAAGTGTCCAGCCGCGAGCTTCGCGGGCGGCGCGCAGGGTTGCGCCCAGTGCTTCAAGCATAGCGAGAGGTTAGACGAATTTTTCCCAAAGCGCAAACTCAGTTTAACCACAGCGACACAGAGAACACAGAGAGGGAAATAAGCTATCTCTGTGAACTCTGTGTCGCTGTGGTGATACCCGTTGCTGTTATTCGGCGGCGGGAGCTTCTTCAGTCGCTTCAGAAACTTCGGCAACTTCGACCACGGCCTGGGCTTCATCAACAACTTGCGCCGCCGGGGCCGGCGCTTCGGGCGCCTGTCCTTCGCGGTGGATCAGCACGGTCACAGTTGGGGCCAGGTCGGCCGTGAGGCGCACCGGCACTTTGAAGGTGCCAAGCTCGCGCAGAGGTTGGTGGCCCACGTTGCGGCGATCAATTTTTTCGCTGATCTCCTTTTCGATGGCGTCGACGATCATCTGAGTAGTGATCGAGCCGTAGAGTTTGCCCGTCTCACCGGCCTTGGCCGGGAAGTGCAGGGTGAGGCCGGTGAGTTTGTCGGCCAGCCCGCCCAGTTCGGCGTTCAACTCGGCGCGACGCTTGGCGGCGGTGGTCCGCAGGGTTTCGGCCTTGGCCAGCGCGCCGGCAGTGGCCAGCACAGCCAGGCCGCGTGGAATCAAGTAGTTGCGGCCATAGCCGTCGGCCACTTTTTTCACGTCCCCGGCATGGCCGAGTTTATATACGTCTTTGAGAAGTAAGACTTTCATGGAATCAAGCCCTTTCATTGCTTGGAGAGAATTTTCGGGCGAAGGGTACCACGCCCTGGTTGGCAGGCCGGAATTTTACCACATATTTCGACTCGGTTTATGGCCAAGAGTTGGCAATACGGTTGAGAATCACAGGGAACCCGGCGCGCAAATCATCCAATAGCGCAGTTACAATTTGGCAACTCAAGTGAAGGAGGGATTTACGTCCAGAAAAAACTCGCTTCATCTCATAAAAGCTTTTCTGCTTCTGCTGTTAGCAAGTTGTTCCAATCAACCAACGCCAAGCCCAACCTACGCGCCCATCACGACCGATCCGGTCATTATTAGTCAAGGCGGCGACGACGCTCTGTTGCATGAACTTGTCCTGCGCATCCTCGCGCCGCCGCCCATCGTTATTGATCAATACTCAAGCAAGCCACCGCTGATGTTGGTCAGTTCATTGCCAGATAACTTGCCATTTGAACTATCGTTGCCCGAGAACACGACCGTTATCGGCAGTTTGATTCAAGCGGATGGGCCAGTGGGTACCGAGGTTTTCCTGGATGTGAACCAGCCTATGCCAAGCGTCATTGATTTCTATATCAAAGAACTAGAGGCGCAAGGATTTAGTGTCTGGGAACCAGGTGCCGTGCCAACCTTCGTGCCTGAAGGAAAGCACTTTCTCTTTTGCAGTAGTGACAAGAAAATTCAAGTCGCGGTGCAGGCATTGGAAATCGCCGACGAGCCAACGGATGTGCGATTGTCCTTTGTGACCGACTCGCGCTTTGTGTCCTGTGAAAAAGGGCCAAACTACATGACAGGCTACGCTCAAAGCCTTTTTCCCACTCTGGCTTTGCCATCGGGCGCTATTATGAGCGGAGGCGGGAGCGGCAATAGTTTTGACGGTCGCGCGTACTCTGACATGCAGATACTATCCAACCTAAGTTCTGCTGAAATCGCCGGTCAGCTGAACTCACAGTTGAAAGAAGCTGACTGGCAACTGGTTGAAGAGAGTCAAACAGATCCGGTTGCCTGGAGCACCTGGGAGTTAACTGACAAAAAGGGGCAGAAGTGGGGCGGGGTTCTGTTGATCTCAGCTAACGCTGGAACCGATCATCGCTTTGCTCGATTCGAGATTGAGATTATGCCGTGACAGTCATGTCAACACAATTAGCAGAATTTGCGCCAGCACAATCTTCGCAATAATCGCCACCGGATAAACTGTGGCATAGCCAATATTCGGCAGGTCATCGCCGGTTTGCTCGAGGGCAAACCCTAACACCGCCGGTTGAGTTTGCAGTCCGGCCAGCACACCGACGAGAATACCCATGGGTATTTTTAGAACCCGGTGGCCCAGCCACAGGGTGGCAAAGGCGGTGATACAAGTAATGATGGCCCCGGCCAGAAAGATGGCCACCCCGCCGCCGCTGGCAAACGTGGTGAAGAAGGCGTAGCCGGCGCGAGTCCCTACGCCCGCCAAAAACAAAATCAACCCGATCTGCCGCAAGGTGAGATTGGCGCTGTAAGGCAGGCTCCACATCACCGGGCCGGTGCGTTCGAGTGCGCTGAGGCTGAGTGCCACAACAAGCGGGCCGCCGGCCAGGCCAAGTTTGATCGTCACCCCGCCCGGCAACGGAATCGGCAGAATGCCGAGCAGAAGCCCCAGCGCCAGCCCCAGGCTGAACGTCAGAATGTCCACTTCGCTCACGGCGCGGTACGAGTCGCCAAAGAACGCGCTCACCGCCGCCATGTGCTCGCGGCGGGTCAACACGCGCACCCGGTCACCCAGCTCCAGCACCGTGTCGCCGTGCGGCAGAAACTCAATGTCGCCGCGCCGCACCCGGGTGAGGACGGCGCCAAACTGTTGCGGCAGGTTGAGGTCGCGCAAACGATGACCGGCCACTTTGGGATTGGAGACGAACACGCGGCGATAGTCGAGCCGACTGCGATCCATCTCAATGCGTTCACCGCTTGGCTCGCCAAGAGAGGCCGTCACCCGATCCAATTCCCCGGCCACGCCCACCACCGTCACCAGGTCGCCTAGCTCAAAGTGCGCCTGGCCGTTTACCAGCCCGAAACGTTCACCGCGCCGCAACCGCCCGAAGATCACGTCCCACTTGTGTTTGCCGATCAAGTCGGGAATGGAGTCGCGGGTGGCCTCGGGGCGTGTGACACAAATGGTGCGGTTGTGGAGTTGGCGGTGAGTCGGGTTGGCATAGGCATCTCTCACGCCCTGCGCTTCACGCGCATAATCGATCTTCCACAAGCGTTGCCAGACGTTGATGGCCAGAATCATGCCGACCACGCCCACCGGATAGGTAATCGAGTAGCCGACGACCGGCTCGGCCAACATCGCGTCGAGCGACGCTTTTGGCGCAATCGCTTTGATGTGCTCCAGCACCCCGGCCAGGGCGGGCGTATTGGTCAGGCTTCCGGCAAACATGCCCGCGGTGAGCGTGGCTTTGAGTTGCAGAATGTTGTGGGCCAGGGCGGCCAGCAGGGCGGCGAAGATCAACATCCCAACCACCAGCGCATTGTCGCGCCAGCCTTTGCGCCGGAACGAGGCAAAGAAGCCCGGCCCACTGCTCAGCCCAACCGTGTAGACGAACAACACCAGCCCAAGTTGATAGATAAGCTCAGGGAGTTTGAGATCAGGGTGAAGGGCGCCGACGGCCAGCCCGGTGAACAATACAGCGGCCACGCCGAGACTGCTACCGCCAAGTTTGACCCGGCCCAGCGGGTAGCCAACGGCGACCACGACGAACAGAAGTAAAAGCGGGTTGTCGAGTAGAAGTTGAATCATCCAGCAGAGTAGAGTAGCCGGGATGAGGCGAATTGTGAAGTGACTTAAGACGGGTGGCGGTTACTGTGGTTCAACACGTGCAACAACGCTTTGGCATAAACCTCGCTGGCCCCGGAGGCTTCAAAGGTAAGCAGTTGACTGTCAAACGGAATTTCCAGCCGATAGCCGCCAGAGGAGATCATCAGCGTGAGCGGGCCGCTCTCGACCGAAAACAACCGATCTTCCAACGCGCCGCGCAGTTGGGCCTCGCCCGGCAGCCAGACCGCGTCGCCGGCCAGCACGTAATCCAACGCCCACTCGGCGGCGCCCTGAAAGCTGAAGGCGGGCTGGCCGTTCAACTGCTCTACGCCAACAACTATTTCACCGATGACAAAGATGTGTTCGTCCAGGCCGCGATCGGGGATGGCAAAGAAGTCGTTGAAGGCCGGAGTCCAGGCGAGGCCGGCGTCGCGCAGTTGGCGGGCGAGGGTGAGAGAAATCATGACGATAAGTGTAGCGCGGATTCTGCCGGCGGCAACTCGGAATAAAAACCGCCTCAGGAGGTGAGGCGGTTCAACTGTCGTAATAATGGCTCCGCTGAAAAAAGCCCATTTGAACCGCGAAGACGCCAAGAACGCGAAGGAAAATAAGGGCGAATCCTTTGCGCTCTTCGCGCCTTCGCGGTGAGATCGTGGTTTTTGCAGTAGAGTCAATAATGCAAATTCATAACTTGGCATGTGCGATCAGGATTCCAGCTTTTTGCCGCAGGCGCTCCAGCCGTTCGGCGGCCAGGCAGGCGTAGTCCCACAAGATCGCTTCGGCCAGCGGGAGTTGTTGCCCCAGCGTCTCCAGCCCGGCGCGCCTGAGGCGTTCATCCTGCCGCAAATAGAAATTGATTGCATCAATGAGGAGCTTGTCGTCCATATCGCCTGTTCCTTTGACAATACGGTACGACTCTTTGCCCGGCCTGTCCATAAAAGCTAAGTAAGCCCGCGATAAACCGCCCATAAAAACGCCGCTCACCGGGCCGAGGTTAACTGGGTTAGCCGTTCAACCAGGCTGTATAGCTCTGAGGCTTTCACCGGCTTGGCCAGATAATCATCCATGCCCGCCTGCAAACAGCGTTCACGATCGCCGCTCATCGCAAATGCCGTCAACGCCAGAATCGGCACGTGCCGATCTGTGCCTTGCTCTTGAGCCCGGATGGCGACGGTGGCGCTCAAGCCATCCAAGCCGGGCATCTGCAAGTCCATCAGGATCAAGTCATAAGCCGGCCCGGCCATCTTCTCCAGCGCCTCCTTGCCGTTCTCAACAACGGTCACCTTCCAGCCGCGTTTCTCCAACATACTCCTGAGCACAAGCTGATTGGCCGGGTTGTCCTCGGCCAGCAAAATATTGAGGCGCGCTGTGGTTGCCGGAACGCTCATCTCAACCGGCCGGTCATTCACCCCGGCCGTTGCCGCCGGGGAGGCCGCCAACCCAAAATTGGCGTTGAAGTGAAAGGTGCTTCCCTGCCCCACCCGGCTCTCCACCCACAATTGGCCGCCGAACTTCTCCACCAGCCGGTGTGAGATCGTCAGCCCCAACCCCGTGCCGCCGTATTTGCGCGTGATGTCACCCTCTGCTTGAACAAACGGCTCGAAGATCAATCCCTGCTTGTCTTCCGGGATGCCAATGCCGGTGTCCTTCACGGCGAAGTGCAACGTCACCTCGTCGGCGGTTTGCCCTTCCACGCCCGCGCTCAACGACACTTCGCCCTGCTCAGTAAACTTGATGGCATTGCCCAGCAAATTCAGCAAAATCTGTCGCAAGCGCGCCGGGTCGCCCACCAGAACTTTCGGCGCGTCCACGCTCAACGAATAATTGAAGTCCAACTGTTTCGCGGCGGCGCGGGCAGAGAGAGTCGTCGTCACTTGCTGAATAATGGCCGACAGTTCAAATTCCACCTTCTCCAGTTCCGGCCGGGCCGCTTCGATCTTGGACAGATCGAGAATGTTGTTGATCAACTCCAGCAGGAACTGGCCCGACGTGTAGACTTGCTCCAGGCAAGCGTGCTGTTCTGCCGTCAACTCGCCGGACAGGGTCAACTCGGTGAGGCCAAGCACGGCGGTGAGCGGTGTGCGAATCTCGTGGCTCATATTGGCCAAAAATTCGCTCTTGGCGCGATTGGCGGCCTGGGCGGCCACAGCCAGCTCGCGGGCATTGAGCAAGGCCTGCTCAAGCTCGGCATTGGCGACGGTCAGCGCCGCCTCGGCTTGCTTGCGCTCGGTGATATCCGTCAGCACACCCTGAACAATGGGCGCGCCGCCGCTTTGAGCTGGCAAAATCTGGGCCGAGTCGCGAATCCAGATCTGGCGGCCATCGCGTGTGAAGATGCGATATTCACCCTCAAACAATCCGCCCTTTTCGTAAGCTTGCTCCTCCAACGCCTCTTGCCGCTCAACATCCTCAGAATGAACCTGCCGATACCAGAGTCCGGGATCGGCCATCCATTCCTCCGGCGTAAAGCCCAACAGGCGTTCAATCTGTGGACTGACGTAGGGCCAGACGCCATTCGCGCCCAATTCCGAGGTGTAGACGACCACCGGCAGGCGTTCGACCAGCATTCGATATTTGTGTTCCGCTTCCCGCAACGCCTCCTCCGCCCGCTTGCGCTCAGTGATGTCTACGTACATCGCCCGTGTCCCGATAACGTTGCCTTGCGCGTCAGCTTCTGGCACGGCCGTAAGCATGGTATGTATGACGCGGCCATCACGGGCCACGAGCGCGCGTTCTTCAGCGGCAAAGTAGCGCTCCAGGGCGCGTTGATAGCCGCCGTTTTCTAGCAGGGCGATGCGCGATTCGGGCGTGTAAAAGTTGGGCAAGGGCTGTCCAATCACCTCGGCCAGGGTATATCCCAGCCCCTCCAGAAACGCCTGGTTACATGTCGTGACAATCGGCATGCCGGCCTGGTTGCGCGTGCTGATGTATATCAACGGCGCTTCTTCAAACAACCGGCGATAACGTTCTTCCGCCCAGCGCAACGCCCCCTCTGCCTGCTTGCGCTTGATTGTTCCAGACAGGATATCGGCAACGGCCTGAAGAAAGTCTACCTCAAACTGCTCTTTCCGGCGCCCTTCCGGCAGATAGAGCACTATAACCCCAAGAACCTTGTCCTCAGCGACAATTGGAATGTTGTAGTGCCCGTGAGGAGCTATTCCGGCATAAACGTTCTCGTGGCGTTCATCTACGCAATCCGCATATTGAACTTGACGCGTGCCGGCGGCGCGCCCGCAAAGGCAATGCCCAAACGGAACAAAAGCGCACATGGTTCGAAGCGTTGTTGGCAAGTTGTGGCTGGACGTCAGAAGCAAAACATCTTCGGCTGGATCAACGAGAAAGACAGCCCCCTTTTGTTCCAGAGTTAGGAATGGCGCAGAGAGCACAAGCCCCAGCGTTCGATCAAGGCACTCTTCCAATGTGAGGTTGTCATTTGAAACGCGGAGGATCGCATTCAGCGCCTCCTGAATCCGCCGCCCCCCCTCCTTTTCCATTTCGGCGCGCTTTCGCTCGATGGCGGACGCAGCGTGAGAAGCAATAGTTTGGGCCAGCCGGATCTCGTTCTCCGCAAAGTGATGCCGGGTGTTGAAACAGATCATGAATTTCCCAAGCAGGCGCCCCTGTTGCACAAGAGGGATGAACCCCAGAGCTTTCAATCCTTCCTTCTCGAACGCCGGCCGCAGATGTTCCAGGCTTGGCTCGCGCTCGACATCTTCCACGAGAATTGGCTGAGGGTTTTGGGCGTCCGGCGTCCACGAGGAGTGGCCCTCAACAGCCTGTCGACACGTTTCCGAAAGACCGCGCCAGGCCCTGAAACGCATGACGCCGCCCTCGTCAAAGATCAGAATGGACGCCCGGTCTGCGGGCCACGCCTGGAGAAGAGAATCCATAGACTCGTCGTAGATCTTCTCGATCGACTCGGCGCGGCCTATCGCCTCGCTGAGCCGGTAGATTATTTGAAGCTCTTCAAGCCGCGCTTGTGGCATCGCTTCCGCCTGTTTGCGCTCGGCTACTTCGGCTTGCAAAGCCCGGTTTGCCTCTTCCAACTCACGGGTCCGTTCTCGAACCCGGCCTTCGAGAGCAGCGTTCATTTTGGCGAGGGCCGTGGTCGTCCCCAACAGCTCCTCGCCCAGCATATTCAGCCCGGTGATGATCCCGTCCAGCTCGTCATTCTGCCCGGAGGGCGCGCCCCGGGCTTGCAAATGGCCGGAGGCAAATTGGGTGATCTGTTCCAGGATCGACTCGACCCGGGAATCCTCGGCAAGCGGGGCAGCTGTACTCATAAAGCAAACTCCTTGAGCCACGTCAGCGCTTTATTTTCAGAAGTGAATAGCTCGATCGGTATCGGCGGCCGGTTGAGGCCGATAAAGAAATTTCCAAGCCAGGGCAACTCTACTCCTCATAGCCTCACTTCGCAATATGTCATTGTTACTTGCTTGACTGCGACTTTGTTAGTAACTCATCTTACGCAAACCGCTCTGGTGTCATTCCCGCGTAGGCGGGAATCCAGGAGTGGCAAGGCCGGACACCCGTTCCCCGTTTGCACGGGGACAAGCTTCGCGGGTGTGACGTTGCGTAAGGTGAGTTAGTAATGGAGGTAAGACTTCGGAGATGCCCTATGTCATTGGCTCGCCGGCTTTGGCAGGAAAGAAGAGACACGAAATGTCCAACGAGGGTGGGCGAAACAGGAACGAAGAAACAAAATGAAAGATTTTGCAGTTGACCCGTTGCTAAGCCCAAGCCGCTAAGTCGTCATCTAGTTGCTTGAGGTCGATGAGTCGCATGCCCGCCTCTGTCCAGCGCTCATGATGAAGCGAGCGGCGAGCGATTTGGGCGGCGAAGCGCTGGGCGGCTTCAGTCCAACCCGCTCGGGCGAACCCAAGGAAGAAGACCTTCCACTCTCGATCTTTGGGGATGATAGCATCTGCTTGGGCGATTAGCTTCTCGAGCGCATCTTGATCGACGGGATGACGATCCCACTTGCATTCGCCCAGGATCAGAGTCTTGTCCATCGAATTGACGCCCACGACATCGATTTGGGCGCTGCGCGTCCAGGCGCTGCCGACCTGGTCGGGCATGAAGGGCAGGCGGCCGTTGGCCCCGGCCAGCAGAACCCATTCTCGGCAGAGTTCTTCCCAGGTATGGGTGCCGATAAAGTCTACCAGGTGGCGCTTGAGCTCCTCGACGGCTTGCGCCTGAACCCCGACTGCCAGTTGCGGTTGCCGGCGCGACAGAAAACGAAAATAGAAGCGCAGGAACGGATCGATGATATGGTAGCGGCCCTGTCGGGTATTCGGCGGGGCGGTGATCGAGACACGCCGCTCAATGCAGCCGGTAGCCGTCAGGTTGCGAAGATACATGGAGATGTGGCGGTCATTCAGGCCTGCCTCCGTCGCGATCTCCTTTTGGATACGCTTGCCTTCAGCGATAGCCCGCAGGATGCCCACATAGTTATGAACCTCGCTCAGGAAATCCTGTAACAGAAGACGTGGTTCGTCCATCAGCAAACCCCGGCCGCTCAGGACGTGCTTGCGGATGTTCTGGTTGAGGCTCAAGTTCTTCTCAAAGCGTTCCCAGTAGCCGGGCACGCCGCCCAGCATCGCGTAAACGGCGACGCGCTCATCGGCGCGGTAGCGTGAGAAATAAGTGTGGGTGAGACCAAACGGCAGTGGCATCAGCTTCAGCGTCGCCGTAGCCCGCCCATAAAGGGGGGCTTGATAAGCCAACAGGTCGCGTTGCATCATCCCAATGTGGGAGCCTGATACGATCAAGAAAAGGTTGGCGCGTTTGAGGGAGTGGTCCCAGGTGTTTTGCAGGATACCGGCAATACTTGGTTGAGAGGCCATGATGTAGGTGAACTCGTCGATAGCGACGGCCAGCCGCTCTCGGTCGGCGAGGCGGGCGAGTTGCTGAAAGGCAACCCGCCAGTCGACGTAGGTGAACTCAGTCGGCGCCGGTGTGTCATTTTCCAGGGTAAAGAGCGCCTGAGAGAACGAGCGCAGTTGGTCGGCTACGGAGGTAGGCTCGGCAACCCAATACAGCGCGCGAACGCCGGCCGTTGTGAT
>CAYSIV010000051.1:9753-25157 GCA_964431175.1 uncultured Anaerolineales bacterium | reverse complement strand
CGAACTGATGCAGACTCGCTCCGGCCCCGTCACTCTGCCCTTGCTCAAAACCTTCCTCGCCGACCATAATTCGACTCCGGCCACGCTCTGCCGCCATGACGACGCAGGGCGGGTGAAGACGGTCTTCTCGGCGCTGATTGATTTGACGGAGGGGATGATGGAGGCGACGGTAGGAAATCCTTGCGAAGGGGAGTTTGAGAGGGTGTGGGATTCAGGCGAATAAACGAACAATAGAACATTGCCACGACTGGCCGAGATCTAGGGTGGCGGCGGCAAATAAAAGTTTGTCTGAAGCACAAGCTAAGGAAGATTTGAGAGGATCTCTTCTGGGGTTGAAATGCGAACGACTACGGCCTCCGCGAATTCTTTGTCTCTGGTAACTATCGCATCAAGGCTTGAGAGGTAAGCGCAGGCAATCTGCAAATTGTCTTCAAAATCCGCCCCGGCCAGGCTTTGGGCATACTCCAAAGTTTGTCGGTCCACAGCACAAATCTCAAAGGCATCCAGGCAAACTTGCAATGCGGCACGAGCAGTATCCAGATCCGTAATTCGCCGCGCCACGTAGAAAATGTCGGTAAGTGAAGAGGCCGAGATGTATCCGGTGATACGGCCATCATCATTAGCTTCCCACAGTGCTTGAGCGTCAGCTACAAAAGGCTCACGCTTGAGCAATACGTCGAGAACGATATTGGTGTCAAACAACACGCGCATCAGCCGTATTTCTCCATGCGGCGCTCATTCAACCAATTCCTTACTTCGACTTGCGTTGGGACAGACTTACCAGTTGCTAACAGGCCAAGCGCGCGGGGCAAAGTGCGTTTGGGCCGAGGCAGTATGGCTTCAGCGGCTAGTGCTCGGAGCAACTCCTGCATAAGCACGAGTTGTTGGGCTGTGGGCCAACGACGAATGGCTTGAAGAACTGTTTCGTAATCAGTGGTGGTCATAATACAAACCCTGCCTCACCAAGATTATAAGCCCAAGTTCTCACTTTGACATCTTGGCTGGGAAGTTACCTTCCCAATGCCTCACTCACCGTCCCCACCTTCCACCTCCAAAATTTACACAACGCCGTAATGTCGGCAAACGCGCCCACTTCCGGCGGCTTGAAGTGACAGAAAAAAATGTCGCCGGATCCGGGCAAAGTTACCGCTTGTTCCGGGGAAGGTTTCGGGAGGGTTACCGCTCCCCTCCCCTGAAACGTGTAGTTCGTTTCGGCGCGCAAGCGGGGGCAGGGGTGGGGCCAAGTTGCTAATCTCCAAATCTCCGGTACACTATCAGCACCACAGGAGGTTCCAGATGTCCACACCTTACGACAGCAAAATCGGCGCCATTTACTGGACAGGCCAGTCGGTGGCCGAACGCTCCATAGAAGAGCTGGCCCGCATTGTCCATGACCAAATGCCCAACGTCCGCGCTGTGTTCGTCAAAACCGCCGACGGCCAGGACTGGCAGGGCAAATATGACCAGAAGCCGAACATGGCCATCAACGGCTTCAACGACATCCCCAAATGGGTGAAAATTCTGAATGATTTCGGATTGGAGTTTCACGCCTGGGCGGTGCTCAAAGGCGTCAACGTCAACATGGAAGCCAACCGCGTGCGCGAAACGAGCAACACCCCCGGCGTGCGCTCGATGTTGTTGGACGTGGAGAGCGGGCCGGGTTACTTCGCCGGCGGCGCGGCGACGGCCCGCGACCTGATTCAAAAAATTCGCGCCGGTCTCAGGCCCGACTTTCACCTCGGTCTCAATCTCGACGCCCGCGGCCCGCATCTCAAACTGATCAACGTCGAAGAGTGGCTGCCTTACGTGCAAAGCCTGCACCCGATGGTTTACCACCGCGATTTCGGCCTCGACGTGCGCACCGCCCTCGGCAACGCCTTCCGCGCCCTGGCCGGTTTTGGCAAGCCCGTCATCCCCATGTTGCAGGCTTACGGCGGCGTCCACCCGAACGACATTACGACTGCCGCCAACATGGCGCTGAGCGAATTCGGCGCGCCCGGCGTCACCCTCTTCCGGCTGGGCACTATGGGCGCCAGTGAGTTCGCCGCCGTCCGCGCCATCTCAGTGCCGTCAGCGCACACCCCCCCTCCGCAAGTTCAGGTCGATGAAGACCCAACCGTCGGTGGCCGGGCCGTCCTCGTTCGTCCGGGCGATGCCGGTTATGCCGACGGCGCTTACGAGCCACTGCCGCCTGATCGTGACTGGCAAACTTTTAACGACGTTCACGGCTGGCCGATCAAATTCAAACCAACCTCACTCAGTCAGGACGTGTACGCCAGCTACCGCCCCCAACTGCCCGCCGCCGGCCGCTACGCCGTCGAAGCCTTCATCCCGCACCAAAACGCCCTGGCCCGCTCCGCCCTCTACTTCGTCGTTAATTACCACAATGGCGAACGCATTGAACAAAAGATCGCTCTCGACCAATCCATGTTTTTCAACCAGTGGGCGTCGCTGGGTGTGTATGATCTTGATCCAGCCATCGAAGACTCGGGGCAAGTCAACCAGGTGGACTTTTCGACCGAACAACCCTCACAATCCATCGTCTTCAGCGCGATCCGGTGGAGGCCGCCAACCGCCATCCCGGCTGGATACTCCGAAACCCCCGCCCCGCCGCCAACCCCGGCTCCACCGCCCGGGGCCGTAGCCGACGGTTTCGACTCGCCTATTGGTACGGTTGAAGAACGGCGAAGCGGCAAAGTGTGGCCCGGCGAGTGGACGGACGCCACCGGCTACGCCAAATGGTACGGCGACAGCGCCGGCAACGGCGCTTATCACACCGGCGCCGACCTCAACCTGAACAAACCGCGCTTTAATTTAGATCGCGGCACCCCGGTGCGGGCGGTGGCCTCTGGCATCGTCACCTGGGCCGGGCGGCGCGGCAATGTTTGGCGCAACATCATCATCATCGAACATCACCCTTTGCCTGGCGGCGCCAAAGTTTTTACGCGGTACGCGCACGTCGAAAGCTTGCAAGTGGCCGTGGGTGACCCGGTGGCGCGCGGCCAGCAAATAGCCAGCGTCGGCATGAGCGGCGGACCGGGAGCCAACTACCACCTGCACTTCGACATCTCGTCCACCGACATCCTCAAGCAAAATCCCGGCCACTGGCCCGGCGCCAACAAGAATGACGTACTGAAGCACTACCTTGATCCAAAAGCGTTTATCCTGGCGCACCGGCCAAGATAAAGGGCAACGCCTGTTATTCCTTTGCGTAAAGGTATAGAATATGGCTGTAAGACGATTCCAGCAAGAACGGAGGAGTAAATAGATGAGCGTTGTAATCCCCGACGACGCGCTACATACGATCCACATGACCGTGGATGAGCTTTTGCAAGAAATAGCAATCCTTCTTTTTCAGAAGGAAAAGCTGACTCTGGGCCAAGCCAGCCGTCTCGCCAAAATGAGCCAGTTGCAATTTCAATATTTGCTGGCTAGCCGCCAAATCCCAGTCCATTATGGTGTTTCTGAGTTTGAGCAGGATCTGAAAACCTTGCGCGAACTTGGGCGGCTATGATCGTTATAAGTGACACATCGCCAATTGTAAATCTCGCCGCCGTCGGCCAATTGGGCTTGCTCAAGCAACTCTATGACGATGATCTTATTCAGAGAGCAGGCTTCTGGATAAGCCCACAACTCTATAAGCACGTTTTGCAAATAGCCGGAGAAGAATAGCCTCTCCTTGAGAAAGGATTATTTATGCCCACCCCCTACGACGGCAAAATTTATTTAGTGCAAGTCAAAGGTTCGTTCCTGGTCCGCAAGTCGCTCGGCGACGTGTCGCGGCTGATCGTGGACACGATGCCCAATGTAGACGGCGTGTTCCTGCAAACCTCACAGGGCAAAGAATGGCAGAGCAAGTTCGACAACGACGCCAAAGCCGTTAATGGGCCGGACATGATCAAGCAATGGGTATCGGCCATGGAGTCGCGGAGCCTCGAAACGCACGTGTGGGGCATCCCGCACGGCCTCGACGTGCCGACCGAAGCCGACAAGTTTATTCAGGCGGCCAAAGTGCCGGGCGTCAAGTCGCTCCTGCTGGATGTGGAACACGGCGACCACTACTACCGCGGAAACGCCGACGCCGCCCGCCAGTTGATGACCCTGATCCGCAATGCCCTCGGCCATAACTTCCACATCGGCTTCATTCTCGACGCCCGCCGCAACCGCCCTTTCAATGTCTTCATCGATCCCTGGCTTCCGTTCATGGACAGCCTGCACCCGATGATTTATCCGCGTGACTTCGGTAAGTCGGTGGCGGATGCGCTCGACACTGGCTTCAGCTTCCTGGCCGCCTTTGGCAAGCCGGTGATTCCCATGTTGCAATCGTATAACGGCATCCCGCCCGCCGACATTACTCTGCAAGGCAACGAGGCCGTCAAACGCGGCGCGGTTGGACTCTCGTTCTTCTGCCTGGGCGACCGCCACATGAACGCGCCCGAGTTCGCCGCCGTCGCCGCCATTAACTTCTCGGCGGGCAAGCAGGCGAGCAAAGCCGCCGCCCCGGCGAATCCCCTGCCTGATGGCGCCGTTGGCCGCTGGCCCGACGACCCGCGCGATTACACCGAGTACGTTTACGAGTCTGCGCCCGACCGGCCCTGGCACGACTTCCGCGATATTTATGGCCGCCAGGCGCGCTGGAAGCTCACCTCGGCCAGCAACGATGTGGCGGCGAGCTATACGCCGCAATTGCCCGCGCCAGGCCATTACAGCATTGATGTCTTCATCCCCCGTGACAACGCCGACAGCAAACGCGCCGATTACCACATCACCTATTATGAGAATAACCAGCCGAAGGAGCGACAGATCAAGATTGATCAGTCGTCCAAGTCGGATGAGTGGGTGTCGCTGGGCGAGTTTGATCTCGATCCGCGCCGGGCCAACGATGGCCGGGTGAACATCACCGACTTTAGCGACGAGCAACCGGCTCAGGCCGTGGCCTTTGCCGGGGTGCGCTGGGTTCCTATCGCCGCTGTTGGGCGTGCCGTCCCTGCTTCAGTGGCGATCTCGGAAGTCCGACGCCTGGCCCTGCAGGGGTCGCAAGGCTCCGGGCAAACGACGACGCCGGCCACCTCGCCAGTGACGGCTCCCCTTTCATCCACGTCGACGACGAATCAGGATGTTATCAACGCTTTCATTGTGGCTGGCGCCAAGTTCAACCAAAAATTCACCGATTTGATTGGCACGGCGGGACTCAACTCGATCTATGCCAACCGCAAAGCGCCCTACATCGGCCCGGCCATCGCCGCCCTGCCCAACATTGGCAACGACCACAAGGCCGCAATCGCCGAAGCCTTGCGCCTGTCACCCGCTGATCTGGCCAAGGCCGCCATCAACGCCACTCAGCCCGACACACCTGCGCTTATGCCTTCAAGGCCACAGCCCCAGCCGGGCCAGGGCAAAGTTGATGGGCGCATCTGGGGGGTACATGGCTCGGCTGGCACTGCCGTGCCGCCGCGCGACAAGTGGGACTTCTGGCTCTCTGAACTCAAAGCGATGGGCATCAAGTGGTACAAGCAATGCGACAGCACCGGGCCAAACGACACTGGCGACGGCTCTATCTTCCGTTGGGTGCTGGCTTTGCGCGATGCCGGGATCACGCCGGTGGTGCGCTATCAAGTGGGGCATCAGTTTCCCAACCGGCTCGACGGCGACCGCTTTGAAAAGATGAAACACTACGTGCGAGAAGGCATCGTGTGGGCCGAGATTGGCAACGAGCCGAATCTGCCAGACGAATGGAGCTGGCCGAAGGAACGGGTGAGTTGGCAGAAGGATGATTGCATTCAGGCTGTGGCCGAAGCCTGGCTGGCCGACTCTGAACAAGCGTTGAGCGTTAACGCGCGCCCGGCCTTTTACGCCCTGGCTCCGGTGGACTGGGGCGATGGCCGCCCGGAGCAAAACTTCTCTGGCACCAAGTTCAACGAGCGCATCTGGGGCTACATCGGCGCTGACGCCGGACGGCGCAACCGCGCCATCAGCATCTTCAAGCGCGGCGGCTGGCTGGCGGTGCATGTGGCCGTCTACGAGTTCCCGCTGGACTTCGACCCGTTCCCGCAAGGCCGGGGCTGGGATATGTGCTTGCGCGCTTATGAGATTCCGATGCACTTCATCAAGCAGAACCTCGGGCTGACCGGCGGCGTGGATTACGCCATCATGTCCACCGAGAGTGGCGTGTTCACGCCCGAGTCGCACTCGATGGGCGGCCACGAGCGCCTACCCAACGACGACGCGCACGCCAGCCTGACCCTCAAGATGTACGATTGGCTGGAGATGAACTCGCCCTTGCAGGCCATGATGCCCTGGTGTCTGGCCGTCCACGACGACATTGGCCTCAACAATAGAGACTATCCCGGCGACGGGTGGTACTTGCAACGCGATGGCAGGTTGACGGCGCGGTCGGTGATCGGGAGGTTGAAAGGCGTGCGCAACGAGAGGCAAGCGCAACGTTGATAAAATTTGTAACCACGGATTACACGGATTTGAAAAAATCTGTGGAACCCGTGTAATCCGTGGTTCCTGTCCATGAAAATTCACGATATCTCAGTCACCCTCGAACCTGGCATCCCCATCTGGCCGGGCAACCCGCCGTTTGAACTGGTGCGCGTCAACGACATCGCGGCGGGCGCGTCGTCCAACGTCTCGCGCCTCTCGCTCGGCTGTCACACTGGCACCCACGTGGATGCGCCCGTCCACTTCATCCCCGGCACAGCGGGCGTAGATACTTTGCCGCTCGAACTGCTCACCGGCCCGACCACAGTCTTCGCCCTCAACTTGCCAGAAGGCAACATCACCGCCGCCAGCCTCGAACGCGCCCGAATCCCATCCGGCACAACGCGCGTCTTGCTCAAGAGCCGCAACTCCGACCTGTGGAAGCTGGGGCCACACGAATTTCGAGCCGATTTTGCTGGTATTACTGACGATGGCGCGCAGTGGCTTGTGGATCATAAAATTGGCCTGGTCGGCGTGGACTACCTCTCGGTGGGGCCGAAGGGCATGGGACGGGCCACGCATGAAATTCTGCTCAACGCTGGCGTCGTCATCGTCGAAGGCCTAAACCTGTCGGCAATCACGCCGGGCAACTACGAATTTTATTGCCTGCCGCTGAAGTTGAAGGACAGCGACGGCGCGCCGGCGAGGGCGATACTCGTTGAAAGATAAGCCCAAACACAACAACGAATTTTAGGATAAAACGAATTCGTTCCATCCCCCAATTCGTTGTAGTCTTTAGGTTGAAGGACAGCGACGGCGCGCCGGCGAGGGCGATTTTGATCGCGTAGGGGCGAAGCATTCGGAGGGTGGTGCTCCAAGTTCATCGGGGTTTATGCCCCCGCGAAGCGTGCTTCGCCCCTACAGCACAACCAATTCGTAATCGAAGAAAAGGAATAGCACAATGGCAACTGAACGTGTCAAAGAAATTCTTTCGTGGTACCGGAGCGACAACCCTGGCACCCTCACCAGCCTGGCCCGCCTGCTCAACCACGGCAAGCTCGGCGGCACGGGCAAGCTCGTCATCCTGCCTGTCGATCAAGGCTTTGAGCACGGCCCGGCTCGCAGTTTTGCGCCCAACCCCGGCGGCTACGATCCGCGCTTCCACATTGAACTGGCGATTGAGGCCGGGTGCAACGCCTACGCCGCCCCGCTCGGCTTCATCGAGGCCGTTGCCGCCGACTACGCCGGCGACATCCCCCTCATCCTCAAGGTCAACAACCACGACGTGTTGTACGACGAGAAGGACCCGATGGGCGCAATCACGTCCAGCGTGGACGACGCCCTGCGGCTCGGCTGTGTGGCCGTCGGTTACACCATTTACCCTGGCACTGTCGATCGCCGTTTCCTCTACGAGCAACTCCAGGCATTGGCGCTGGAAGCCAAAGAGGCCGGGCTGGCCGTCGTCGTCTGGTCGTACCCACGCGGAAGCGACTTGAGCAAAGCCGGTGAAACCGGAGTCGACGTGACCGCTTACGCCGCCCAGATCGCAGCCCAGTTGGGCGCGCACATCATCAAAGTCAAACTCGCCACCGAGCACGTGGAGCAGGCCGAAGCCAAGAAGGTCTACGAGAAGTACAACATCCCGATCAGCACCCTGACTGACCGGGTGAAGCACGTGGTGCAGTCGTCATTCAATGGCCGCCGCATCGTCATCTTCTCCGGCGGGGCCAAGAGTGACACCGAGACCGTGCTCAACGAGGCCCGCGCCATCCGCGACGGCGGCGGCTTTGGCTCCATCATCGGCCGCAACTCTTTCCAGCGCCCCAGGCCCGAAGCGCTTGACCTGCTGGGTTCGATGATGAAGATTTACAAAGGTGAGATGTCGTAACACTTTCGCAAGGAAATAGGAGAAACTTTGGAACTGAGGGGAAGCAATTTCCCTCAGTTCCAATTAGGGACGAAACACACCGCCGCTTTTGTAAGCTATAAGATAGCAAATTGGTTTTCTTGTTTTCCTGGAGGCTCCGTGACTCAAATTGACCTCGACACTCTCAGCATCAACACCATCCGCTTCCTCGCGGTGGACGGCGTGCAAAAGGCCAACTCCGGCCACCCCGGCTTGCCGATGGGCACGGCGGCCATGGCTTACGCCCTTTGGTCACGCTTCCTCAAACACAACCCGGCCGACCCGGGCTGGCCCAACCGTGACCGCTTCATCCTGTCTGGCGGCCACGGCTCCATGTTGCTCTACTCGCTCCTGCACCTGACCGGCTACGACCTGTCGCTGGAAGACTTGATGAATTTCCGGCAGTGGGAAAGCAAGACGCCGGGCCACCCGGAGAGTCACCTCACCCCTGGCGTCGAGGCCACCACCGGCCCCCTGGGTCAGGGCCTCAGCAACGCCGTCGGCTTCGCCATCGCCGAAGCTCACCTGGCCGCGCGTTATAACATCCCGGCAAAGGATAACAAACCCGGCCACACTGTCATTGACCACTACACTTACGTCATCGCCAGCGACGGCGACCTGATGGAAGGCGTAGCCTCCGAAGCCTGTTCGCTGGCCGGGCATCTCGGCCTGGGCAAGCTGATCGTGCTCTACGACGACAACAAAATCTCGCTGGCCGGATCAACGTCCATTGCTTTCACCGAAGATGTGGGCGGACGATTCGAAGCCTACGGCTGGCAGGTCCAACATGTCAACGACGGCAACGACGTGGACGCCATCTCGGCGGCCATTGCCAACGCCCACGCCGACGCCACTCGCCCATGCCTCATCTGCATCCGCACCATCATCGGCTACGGCTCGCCGCACAAGCAGAACACGTTCGAGGCGCACGGCTCGCCGCTCGGCCCGGACGAAGTGATCAACGCCAAGAAGAATCTGGGCTGGCCGACCGAACCGGCCTTCTTGATTCCGGGCGAGGCTCTGGAGAATTTCCGGCAGGCATTGACTCGTGGCCAAGCACGGCAGGGTGAATGGGAAGCTGCCTTGGCCAAATACGCCGCCGCCCACCCCGACCTGGCCGCCGAACTCAAGCGCCGTTTCGCTGGCGAACTGCCCGTTGGTTGGGACTCAACGCTACCCACGTTCAACGCCGACGCCAAAGGCCTTGCCACCCGCAAAGCCTCCGAGGCCGCCTTGCAGGCCCTCGCCAAAACCCTGCCCGAACTTATGGGCGGCTCGGCCGACCTCAACCCGTCGACCTTCACCTGGCTCAAAGGGCTGGGCGACTTCCAGTCGCCCCTACAGTCGCTCGACAACGCTCAGGGTTTGGTCGGCGGTGGTTGGGGCTACGACGGGCGCAACATCGCCTTCGGCGTGCGCGAGCATGGCATGGGCGCGATCATCAACGGCATGGCTTTGCACGGCGGCTTCATCCCGTACACGGCCACCTTTCTCACCTTCTCTGATTACATGCGCGGCTCGATTCGTTTGGCCGCACTGGCCAAACTGCGCGCCATCTTCGTCTTCACTCACGACAGCATTGGCCTGGGCGAGGACGGCCCGACGCACCAGCCGGTTGAGCACGTGGCGGCTTTGCGCGCCATCCCCGGCCTCACCGTCATCCGGCCGGGCGATGCCAACGAGTCGGTGGAAGCGTGGCGGGTAGCCATTAAAAACAAACACGGGCCAACCGCCCTCATCTTCACCCGTCAGAACGTACCCACGCTCGACCGCCGCATCTATGCGCCCGCAACCGAACTTCGCAAAGGCGCTTACGTGCTGGCCGACATTGGCGAAGGTGAACCGGAGATCATCTTGATGGCCGCCGGCAGTGAAGCGGGCTTGATGATAGACGCCGGAATCGGGTTGGCCGCTGACGGTGTCAACGTCCGGCTTGTCTCCATGCCCAGCATGGAACTCTTCGAGGGACAATCTCAAGATTATCGTGACACGGTTCTGCCACCGAACATTACCGCCCGGCTGGCGATTGAAGCCGGAATCGCCATGCCCTGGCACAAATGGATCGGCTCGAAGGGCGACTGTGTGTGTATGACGGGCTATGGCGCGTCTGCCCCGGCGAATGTGCTCTTCGAGAAATTCGGCTTCACCCCGCGCAACGTCATCGAAAAAGCCAGAGTCGTGTTGGCGGCCAATCGCAGACCCCCTGCTTCGGCCAAACCTAAGGCGAAGACCAAGCCGAAGCTGAAAGTTGCTTCGCGAGCAAAAGCTAAACCGAAGGTGAAAGCGAAGACCAGGAAGAAGTAAAAAACTTCTCAGCCACGAATGGCACAAATTATCACGAATTGGTTTTTGAAAAAAATAATTCGTGAGAATTCGTGTAATTCGTGGCAAAACTTCTGTGAAGATTGCAATTGCCTGCGACCACGGCGGCTTCGTCCTCAAGGAGACCGCCCTCAAAATTGTGATGCAAGCCGGTCACGAAATTCTCGACCTGGGAACCTTCACCGCCGACCCGGTGGACTATCCCGACTACGCCCGCGCCGTCGGCGAAGCCATCCAGCAGGGCAAGGCTGACCGGGCCATTTTGATTTGTGGCAGCGGGGTGGGCGCGTGCGTGGCCGCCAACAAAATGCGCGGCATCCGCGCCGGGCTGTGCCACGACACCTACTCGGCTCATCAGGCCGTCGAGCACGACGACACTAACGTGCTCTGTCTCGGCGCGCGCATTGTCGGCATCGAACTCGCCCGCGAATTGATCGCCGCTTTTCTCAACGCCAGGTTCACAAATGAGGAACGGCATGTAAGGCGGCTGGGGAAGGTGAAAGCGATGGAGGAGAAAGGATGACTCAACCTCAGCGCCCTCGCCAAATCTCGGAATACGCTCGGGCATGCTTGGACACCCTGGCCTCCAGCAACCTCGGCCAGCATATTTCGCTGGGAGACGCGTTCGGGTTGGCGCCCTACTTTGAATATCGCTCCACCCATGATGTGGACGCATGGTGGTTTGAATCTATTACTCACGAAGAACAAGGGCAAGTCATCAAAGTTTTAGAGGAGGCTCTGCACCCTTTCGGTGAAATTCGCGTTCGCTCGTGGGGCGATGTGACCAGCGTGGAACTGGCGCAGGAGAAAAAGACCGTCTTCAGTTTTCAAATTGCCCGGCGCTCTGCCAAACTGCAACCACCCTTGTCTGGTCTCTGGTCAGGCGGAATCCATGTTGACAGCTTCGACGACCTCGTCGCCAGCAAAATGACGGCGTTGGTGGAACGTGGCGCGCCGCGAGATTTTCTCGACATTTATACGCTATGCCAGCACCGCCTTTGTGATGTAGGACAATGTTGGAAGTTATGGACAGAACGTCAACAGCTAAGCGGTGAAGACGCCGATCGTCAGCGGGCAGGCCTCGCTGTTCAGACCCATCTGGCCCGTCTCGAACAGGCAAGGCCGCTGGCGAAAATTTCTGATCCCGAACAGCGTACAGCAGCAGAGCAGTTGCGAACCTGGTTTAGTGCGGAGTTCCTGCATGGCCTTCCGAATTGACGGCGCACTATACCCGGATGTCGAACCACCCGACATCCTGGAAACGCTGGCCGACCAGATCGACTTCATCGCCCGACTGTGCTCGGCGTGGGATTTCGGTCTCTTGCCCGATTGGGAAACGGTAATGGAAGTGCGCCGCGAGTCGTGGCGGCGGCCAGTGGAGGAATGCCGCTTGCTCACTTCACCAACTTACCACCTGCTTCGCAAATGGCATCAACTAAACACGTTACCTTTCCTGGGTAGTATCCCGGCCTACATTCGCGATGACCCGTATCTGGCGCTCGTATGAATTTCGCCGGCCCAGGCCTGATAGGTTCGCTCCGCGAAAAACCTGTCAGGTCTGAGCCGGGAGTGGCATGGGCGGCGACTGGCGAAAGTAAAGGCGATGGAGGAAAAGAGCAATGACTGAGCAAGTCATCGAGCAAGACGAGCGACTCAACACCAGAGAAATCACATCGGAGTTGATCGCCTACATTGTCGAAAAGATTGTGCGCGAGGTTGCTCCGCAAAGAATTATCATGTTTGGCTCGCGGGCACGCGGCGAGGCGCGAGATGACAGCGATTTGGACCTGTTCGTCATTCAGGATAGCCAAACAGCCAATCGCCAGGTTCGCCGCCAGATTGAATATCTGCTTTGGGGACGCCGCTTCGCCGTAGATTTGATCGTGCGAACGCCAGAGGAAGTGGAACGGAACGTCAAAGACAACAACCCGTTTTATACCCGGCACATCTTGAAAGAGGGGCGTATGCTTTATGAGCGAGCAAGATAAACTTCCGGTTGAAACGCCCCGCGAATGGCTGCGTTACGCCGAGGGAGAATTAGGCGTCGCCGAACGAGAAATGAAAGCTGAGGCCCCGGCCTATCATACAGCCTGCTTTCTCTGTCAAAGCTCGGCGGAGAAATTCATCAAAAGTTTTCTGATCGCTCGAGGGTGGGCGCTCGAAAAAACGCATGACATCCTTGAATTGCTCGAATTCTGTGCTGACTATGACTCAGTGTTGGGGGCAATGGTCGTCGAAGGCGCAACTCTGAATGAATACATCACTGCCGGGCGCTATCCCGGAGACATCGCCTTTGAAGACATTGGCAAAGCACAAGCTGAAGAAGCATTGACAGCAGCCCGAGCGATTCGCGCTCGCGTGCTGGAACTAATGGAAGGCAAGTAACCATGGAACAAAAACAAGACAACTCAACTTCACCCAAGCGCAACAACAGCAAGATCGGCCTTGGCGTGGGCGCCGGTCTTGCTATCGGAGCCGGCATTGGCGCGGCCATGGGCAACGTCGCCATTGGCGTTGCGATTGGCTTGGCAATCGGCGTTGCGATTGGCGCCGCATGGTCACAACAGGACAACAAGAGCGATCCCTCAAACAAATCATAGACAACATGCCGCTCAAGCTTTATCAAGAACTGGCTGTGTGGTGGCCCCTCTGGTCACCGCCTGAAGATTATCTGGAAGAAGCGACGTTCTTCGCACAGGTGTTGAAAGAGGCCGCGCCCGAGGCGCGCACCCTGGTCGAGTTTGGCAGTGGCGGCGGAAGTAACGCTTTTTATCTCAAGGCGCACTATACTTTGATGCTGGTAGATATTTCACCGGATATGCTGGCCGTCAGTCGAGCGCTCAACCCTGACTGTGAACATCTCCTGGGCGACATGCGCTCGGCGCGACTGAGGCGGCAGTTCGATCTGGTCTTTATCCACGACGCGATTGATTACATGACGACGGAGGCCGATCTGCGTCAGGCTTTTGAGACGGCCTTCCTCCATTGCAAACCAGGCGGCGTTGCCCTGTTCGTTCCCGATCATGTGCGCGAAACCTTCGAGTCGACCACCGGCCACGACGCACGCGATGGCGAGGATGGTCGCGCCCTGCGCGTCCTGGAATGGCAGTACGACCCCGACCCAACGGACAGCACTTACCTGGTGCATTATGCATTTCTCTTGCGGGAAGGTGACAAAGTCAGCTTTGAGCATGACACACATCTATATGGTCTCTTTGCCCGCGCTGATTGGCTGGGATGGTTGAATGAGGCCGGGTTTCAAGCCCGGAGTGTGATCGATCAGTTTGGCCGGGATGTGTTTGTGGCGGTGAAGCCGGGATGAAGGGGAGCATATGTGATGAAGACCGGACAACGAATGCTTCGCGAAAGGAATACGCCGCCCTTATCATTCGTTTACGCGGAGCAGTTGCCCTTTCGTTGCCCCAACCCCCTCATGCACAGTTCACGAACGAGGAGCGGCATGTGAGGCGGTTGGGGAAAGTGAAGAAGATGGAGGCGGAAACTCTGCCATGAAATCAAACAACCAATCCATCATCCAACAAGGCGGCGTCACCATTGGCGAAGGCGCAATGGTGTACGTTGGCGGTGATCTAGTTGGGCGTGACAAGATCACCGTGTTCGACAGCGCAGTTATCAGCTTTTTCGCGTTGGGCGCGTCCAACTTATTCAGTTGGTTGCGGCTGGCGGGCGCGGCGGCGATCCTCGGTTTGTTTGTAGCGGCAGTCAGTCAACGCGTGTTCGGCGGCGCGGTGGCCAGCGACAGCGCAGCAGTGTCTATTCTGCACGGCGCAGTGGGCGCGCTCATCGGCGGACTTATCGCCTGGTACAGCCTCAGCCTGCCGGTAGCCTTGATTCGTGTGGCGTGGGTCGAGGGTGGATTAGTGATGGCTGAATGGCTGTTCGCGCGCCTCTTCCCCGGCACGCCCACCTCTGTTCCTGCCTGGTTCGGATTGCCAATCCTTCATGCCTCCATGCTCGTCGCCTTGATCGCTGGACCATGGCTGGCGTTAATCACATTTGCATTGATTCGCTTGTTCGGGCCGGGAAGCCGTCAACCGATCAACCGCCGTTGGCGTGCGGAGGCTATCTCTATCGTCAGCGCATGCCTTGCGAGTGGATTGATCGTCGTGATTGCGTTTGGCAGTATCATTGACGATATGCAACCGCCTGTCGATCCGTCTGTGCCGCCAGTCGAAGTTCCATCCACTATACCGCCTGACTACCTTTCTGGCCCGCTGCCTCCTGGCGCGCACGACGGCTACACCGAGTACACTCGATTAGAAACGCATCAAGAAGGATTCATCATGCTACCGGGGTGGTTGAAGTTGAGTCAAGCAGTCGCCATCCTGATCATGCTAGTGATGATCGTTCCCGTGTCGGCCGCGCTTACGTCAGGCTGGCCGCCCTTGCGCGAAACATTCCGTATGGCCGTAATTGGATTCGTCGTTAGCGCTGCTATTGGAGTCGGTCTGGATTTTGCTGCCACGTCCATCCACGCCGATCAAATAGTGCTGGTTAATCCATACGAATTATCTTTGTCTGGCCCCGTCATCACGGGTGCGTTGTGGGGCATCTTTGGGTTAGTAGGCGGTTTGGCGGCAGGATTAGTGCGACAATTGCTGGCAAAGATCGACTCCAAAAAGCCATAGGTTGGAAGGAACAAGGTCAAGGTAAGGCAGGCTGTGCGCGCCTTTCGAGCGCGAGTCGTTGCATTAATGGCAAAGAATGAAAAATAACTCTCAGGAGCTCA
>CAYSIV010000051.1:0-9743 GCA_964431175.1 uncultured Anaerolineales bacterium | reverse complement strand
CCCTGGCACGACAACATCCGGCGCGGCCTACTGGAGAGCGGCGAACTGCAAAAGATGGTGGCCGATGGCGACATCACCGGCCTGACCTCCAACCCCACCATCTTCGAGCAGGCCATCGCCAACTCGACCGACTACGACGCCGCCTTGCGCGTCCTTGCCCTAACGGGCAAGGACGCCGAGGGCATCTTCGACGCTCTCGCCATCGAAGACATCCGCGACGCCGCCGACGTGTTCAGGCCTGTCTACGAGCGCACCGAGGGCAAAGACGGCTACGTCAGCATCGAAGTCTCGCCCAAGCACGCCCACGACACCAGGAAGACGATCAGCGAAGCCAAACGGCTATGGAAAGCGGTTGGCCGCCCCAACGTCATGGTCAAGATTCCGGCCACCAAAGCCGGCCTGCCCGCCATCGAAGAGGCCATCGCCGCAGGCATCAACATCAATGTCACCCTCATCTTCTCACTCGAGCGCCACGACGAAGTGATGACGGCGCACATGAACGGCCTGAAGCGTCGCGCTGCTGCTGGCAAGAAAGTGAGCGGCATCGCCTCGGTCGCCAGCTTCTTCGTCAGCCGGGTGGACACGCTGATCGACAAACTGCTCGACGACAAGATCAAAGCCGACCCCTCAATGGCGGTTTCACTGGAGCCGCTCAAAGGCAAGGCCGCCATCGCCAATGCCAAGCTGGCTTACGATCTCTTCGCCAATCGCTATTATAAAGATGAGTTCGCCGATCTCAAGGCGGCAGGCGCGCAGGTGCAACGCCCGCTCTGGGCCAGCACCAGCACCAAGAACCCTAACTATCTCGACGTGATCTACATTGACAACCTGATCGGGCCGGACACGGTGAACACCATGCCGCCGGCCACGATCAAAGCCTTCAAGGATCACGGCCTCGCCCGGGTCACGCTCACCGAGGGCCTGCCCGAAGCCAACGACCTGATGGACAAGCTGGCCGAAGCGGGCGTGGACATGAAGTGGGTGACGCAAAAACTGGAGGACGACGGGGTGGCCGCCTTCTTCAAGTCGTTCGAGTCCCTGCTCAACGTCATCGAGACCCGCCGCCAGGCCGAACTGGCCAGCGGGCGCACTCACGCCTCGCTCGGGGCCAAGCTCGCCGCCGACGTTGATACCCACCTCGCCGTGCTCAACGCCCAAAAAGCCCCGGCCCGGCTATGGCAAAAAGACTCGACGCTGTGGAAGAAGGATGACCCGGCGCATCAGGCCGAAATCAAAATTCGCCTGGGTTGGCTGGCGCTGGCTGACGACATGCGCCAGCACATTGACGATCTCAACGCCTTTGCCAAAGAAGTGAAAAAGGCCGGCTTCACCCACGCTCTCCTTTGCGGCATGGGCGGCTCGTCGCTCTGCCCCGAAGTTCTGCGCGAGACGTTCGGCGTGGCGCGGGGCGGGCTTGACCTGGGCGTGATCGACTCCACCGACCCCGCCGCGGTGCGCGCTGCCCTGGCGCGAAGTAATCCAGCTAAAACGTTGTATCTTATTTCCAGTAAAAGCGGCGGCACCACCGAAGTGACCTCGTTCTTCAAATTCTTCTGGGAGCAGGTCAAGGCCGTCAAAGGAGATCGCGCCGGTGAGAACTTCATCGCCATCACCGACCCGGACACTTCGCTCGCCAAAGTGGCCGCCGAACACAACTTCCGCCGCACCTTTATCAACCCGCCGGAGATCGGTGGCCGCTACTCGGCCCTCTCGCTCTTCGGCCTGGTGCCCGCCGCCCTGCTCGGCCTCGACGTTGCCAAACTGCTCGACCGCGCTAAAGAGATGGCGCTGGCCTCGGCCAGCATCATCCCGGCTTCGCAAAACGCCGGGGTGTGGCTCGGCGCGGTCATGGGCGTCATGGCAAAGGCCGGGCGGGACAAGATCACCTTCATCGTTTCCGAACCCATTTCCACTTTCGGCTACTGGACAGAACAATTGATCGCCGAGTCGACGGGCAAAGAGGGCCGGGGCATCGTGCCGGTTGAGGGCGAACCCGTCGGCGACCCCAAAGCTTACGGCAACGATCGGCTGTTCATCTATTTGCGACTGGACTCCAAATATGATCGCGCCGTCGCCAAACTTGAACAGGCCGGTCATCCGGTGATCCGGTTTGATCTGCGTGACCTCTACGACCTGGGCGGCGAATTTCTACGCTGGGAAATCGCCACTGCCGTGTCGAGCCTGTCTCTGGACAGCAACCCATTTGACCAGCCAAACGTGCAAGAGTCGAAAGACAATACCAAACGACTCCTGAGTGACGCCGTCAGCGGCCTCGCGTGGCCGCCGGCCGATCCCACTATCCCTGCCGGCCGCCGCGACTTTGCCACTCAACTCAAGCTGCATCTCAAACAGATCAAGCCCGGCGATTACGTGGCTCTGACGGCTTACATCGCCAGAACAGCCAAGACCGAAAAAGCTCTGCGCGCCATCCGCGCCGCCATCCGCGACAAATACAAGGTGGCGACGACCGTCGGCTACGGCCCGCGCTTTCTGCACTCCACCGGCCAACTGCACAAGGGCGGCGCAGACAATTTCATAGGAATCCAATTCATTGCCAACGGCATCAAAGATGAAGTGATACCAAACGAGTCATTCACCTTCGGCACGTTGGAAGCCGCGCAAGCTCTCGGCGACTTCCAATCGCTCCGCTCGCGCAACCGCCGCGCCCTGCGGGTGCAATTGAGCGCCAAACCCGAAACCGACCTGGCAACAGTAGCCGCCCTGCTTGTGCCCGCCAAGAAGGCCAGGCCGGTTACTAATAAGAAAAAAGTCACAGCAAAGAAAAGAGTGGTAACGAAATCGAAAGCCAAACGACTTTAACAGCAAGTGTACCAGACTGCCATTCCGAACCAAGTTCTTTGCGTAGCAGACGAGGAATCTCTGCGATTGAGTCAGAGATTCCTCGCTTCTCGTGGAACGACACCCGCAAACTCCGGTGAAACCTGGGAAACTTTCTAACCAAAGGAGTCGCACCTCATGCCCGAACTCTATCTCAAATCCGACAACACCCACCTCGGCCACGTCTCGGATGACGATTTGAATTTCCTGGTCGCCCAGCTCGAAGAAGAGAGTCTGACCGACGAAGACTATACGATTGACCGCATGACGTTCGAGTTTCTCAAAGATCAGGGCATAAGCCCGAACTTGCAGGCCATCATCGAAAAGGCACTGGGCGACAAGGACGAAGTAGAAATCAAATACACCAAAAGCTAACTGCTGATTGTTGATTGAACTCAATCAACAATCGGCAATCTTCAATGGAGGAGTCATGGACATTGCAATGTGCGGCTTAGGCCGAATGGGCGGCAACATGGCGCGGCGGTTACTGCGTGGCGGGCACCGGGTGGTGTTGTCCAATCGCGACACCACCGTCGCCGAAGGAATCAAGAAGGACGAAGGCCGGGGCGAAGTGGCGGCCTCCCTCAAAGATGTGGTGGCGGCTCTCAAAGCGCCACGCCACATCTGGCTCATGCTCCCGGCGGGCGAGGTCACCGAAAAGGCCATCAACGAACTGATGAGCCTGCTCTCGCCCGGCGACGTGATTATTGACGGTGGCAACTCGAACTTCAAGGACACCCAGCGCCGCCAGGCCCTGCTCAAAGCCAAAGGCTTCAACTTTGTGGACGTGGGCACGAGCGGCGGCATCTGGGGCCTGGCCAACGGCTACGGCATTATGATCGGCGGCGACAAAGAGGTGGTGGAAGGAATGCGCCCCATCTTTGAGACGCTGGCCCCGGGGAAGGATGAGGGTTGGGGCTACATGGGGCCAAGCGGCGCGGGCCACTATGTCAAAATGGTGCACAACGGCATCGAGTATGGGATGATGCAAGCTTATGCCGAAGGCCTTGAGATTTTGCGCGCCAAGAAGGAGTTCAATCTTGACCTGGCGCACGTTGCCAAGACATGGCAAGTGGGGACCGTTATCCGCTCGTGGTTGCTCGACCTGGCCGTCGCCGCGTTGAAGGATGACCCTGAACTTACCGACCTTGCGCCTTACGTCTCCGACTCGGGCGAGGGCCGCTGGACGGTGATGGACTCAATTGATCTCGACGTGCCGACGCCGGTGATTACGATGGCCCTCTTCGCCCGCTTCTACAGCCGCAGTAACGGCGACTACGCGGCCAAAGTGCTGGCCGCCATGCGCAACCAGTTCGGCGGGCATGCCGTCAAAAAGGCTAGCGGTTAGCAACCACGGATTACACCGATTTCACAGATTTTATTTTCTAATCCGTGTAATCCGTGAAATCAGCGGTTCCTTTTTCAATGACGACGCGTGTCTATCTCATCCGCCACGCGGCTACGGCGCACTCGGCCGAAGATCGCTTCGCCGGTTCGTCGAACGTGCCGCTGTCTGACGAGGGGCGTGGACAGGCGAACCACCTGGCCCGGCGGCTCACCATACAACACCCTGCCGCGATCTACTGCAGTCCGATGGGGCGCACGGTGGAAACGGCGACGATCCTCGGCGCGCCGCACGACCTCACGCCACAACCGGTGGACGGCCTGCGCGAGATCGGTCACGGCCATTGGGAAGGTTTGAGCCGGCCGGAGGTGAAGACGCGCTACCCTGGCGAGATGGAAGATTGGGACGCCGACCCGTTTGGCTTCGCGCCGCCCGGCGGCGAAACCGGCGCGGCGGTGGTGGCCCGCGCCATCCCAGCCATCCGCGAGATCGTCATGTCGCACCCGAATCAATCGGTCTTCGTCGTCTCGCACAAGGCTACCAACCGGCTTATCATTGGGCATTATCTCGGCATCGAACTGCGCGGCTATCGCGACCGGCTCGACCAGCAACCGGCCTGCCTCAACATTCTGGACTTTCGCGACCTGGCCCGCGCCCGCCTGATGTTACTCAACGACGTGGCCCACTACGAAGGCGAGCCGGATCAGAACCACGTGCATCTTTCGGGCTGGTGGGCAGATAAAAATACTTGAACCGCAAAGACGCAAAGGACGCCAAGAAAAGCAAAAAAACTTTGCGCTCTTCGCGCCTTCGCGGTGAAACCTCTGGAGGCAGAATCAACTTATGGCCGACTCTCAAAACCCTCTTCGCGAAGGACTGCGCATGCAACGTACGCCGGGGCCGAACACGGTTGTCATCTTTGGCGCGTCGGGTGACCTGACCAAGCGCAAACTCATCCCGGCGCTCTACAACATGGAGCTTGAGCGCCTCTTGCCCAACAGCTTCGCCGTCGTCGGCTTCGCCCGCCGCCCCGTCTCCGACGACGAGTTCCGCAAGCAAATGCTCGACGGCATCAACAGCTTCTCGCGCAACCGCCCCGCCCAGCCGGGCGTGTGGGAAAGTTTCTCGCAAGGCATCTTCTACAACGCCGGGAACTTTGACGATCCCGAAGCCTACAAGCAGCTGAGCGACTTGCTGGATAAACTCGACAAAGAACGGGGCACGGGGGGCAACCGCCTCTTTTATCTGGCGACCGCCCCTGAGTATTTCCCTGTCGTCGTCAAACAACTGGGCGTGGCCGGCCTGAACAAGAGTCCAACCGGCGGCTGGGTGCGCCTCATTATCGAAAAGCCGTTTGGCCGCGATCTCGCCACCGCCGTCGAACTTAACAGCACCGTTCACTCCGCCTTCGACGAGAGCCAGATTTACCGCATTGACCACTACCTGGGCAAAGAGACGGTGCAAAATATCTTGGTCTTCCGCTTCGCCAACGGCATCTTCGAGCCGCTGTGGAATCGGAACTTTGTGGATCACGTTCAAATCACGGTGGCCGAGTCGGTGGGTGTAGAAGGCCGGGGCGGCTACTACGAAACCGCCGGTGTCATCCGCGACATGATCCAGAACCACATCCTGCAATTGATGACCCTGGTGGCGATGGAGCCGCCGGCCAACATGTCGGCCGACGCCGTGCGCGACGAGAAGCTCAAGGTCCTGCAATCCATGCGCCCAATCGCGCCCGACAAAGTTGGCGAGTTTACAGTACGGGGGCAGTATGATTTTGGGAGCAGTGGCGGCAAACCCGTGCCGCGTTACCGCGATGAGTCGAGCGTCTCGCCGACTTCAAACACCGACACCTTCGCCGCGTTTCAATTCTTCGTCGACAACTGGCGCTGGTCGGGCGTGCCGTTCTATTTGCGGTCTGGCAAGCGCCTGCCCAAACGGGCAACCGAGATTGCCATTCAGTTCCGGCAACCACCTTTGCACCTGTTTGGCAAAGTGGCCGATCACCGCGAGCCAAACATGCTGGCCATTCGCGTTCAACCCGACGAGGGCATTGATCTTAAGTTCGGCTCCAAAGTGCCAGGCCAGGCCATCGACATCCGGTCGGTGAAGATGGATTTTCGTTACGGGGCGGCCTTTGGGGTGGAACCGCCCGAAGCTTACGAGCGCCTGCAACTTGATTGCATGTTGGGCGACGCGACTCTGTTCACCCGCGCCGACGAGGTCGAAGCGGCCTGGTCGCTCATCACGCCCCTCATCGAGGGCTGGCAAGAGGCGCCGCCAACCGACCTTCCAAACTACGAAGCCGGGACGTGGGGGCCAAAAGCCGCCGACGAGATGTTGGCCCGTGACGGGCGAAGCTGGAGGCGGCTATGAGCCGGAACAGCACCGTAACATTGGCCGGGCCGAAGCCCGCCGAAGTGTTGACGGTTGAGCGCGAGCTTGAAGCTTTGTGGAAAACACTCGCGCCCGCCCCCAAAAATGGCGAGGTGGTTGATCTATTTGCCTCGCGAGCTAGCGTCGCCAATCTGGTCACAGTGACAAGCAGTGACCTGGAAACCGAGGCCGCTTCAAATGTGCTTGGGCGGGTGATTGGTCGCAATCCATGCCGCCTCATTCTGCTGGATGCCGATCCTGAGGCCGACCCGCCTGAACTGCTCGTTGAAGTGCGAGTGATTGGCGAAGCCGCGCCATTTGGCGAACGCCGGGTGAGTTGTGAGGAGATCAGGCTGACAGCAAAAGGGTTCGCCGCCGACAATATGCCTGCCGCCGTTACCACCCTCTATGAGGCCGACCTGCCCATCGTGCTGTGGTGGCCTCACCCGCCCTTCAAGCGCGATGACTTCCTGCGGCTGGCCGCCGACGCCGACCGCTTGATCGTGGATACGGCGGGGATAGGGCGCGATGGTTTAGGGGCACTGGGCGACTTCATTGAGCACTCGCGCAAGACGCGAACCTCGGTGAGCGACCTGAACTGGTCGCGGCTTACGCCGTATCGCCAGATGTTCGCCCAGTTCTTCGACTCGCCACACTGGCGCGAGCAGTTGAAGCAGATCGAGAAGGTGACGATTGAAGCCCAGGAGGAAGCCGGCCTGCTCATGGTCGGTTGGCTGTTCTCGCGCCTGGGCGACGACTGCCCGATGAGCAGAGTGGAGTTGAAGGTCGCCGACGGCGACGGCCCGGCCTTGAGGGGGCTGACGATGAAGTGTGCGGGCGGCGAATTTGCCATTGCCCGCCTCGGCCCGGAGTCCGTCGAAGCGCGGGCGGCGGTGGATGGCGAGTCTGTGGCACGCACAGCCCGAATTGACCTCGCGCCGCTAGAGCGACTGTTGGGCGAAGAGATCAGCTACCTGGGCCGCGACCGGGCCTTCGATGCGACGATGAAGTGGGTGACAATGGCGGCGTTGATGTTTTGACCCCAACCCTCTCCCTCCTCTTTCTGGATTAAGATCCTCACCTTACGCAGAACCGCGTCCTTCGACTGCGCGGCGGGCGCTTCTTCGACTGCGTTTCACTCCGCTCAGAATGCGCCCGCCGCTCCGCTCAGGATGCTTGCGTAAGGTGAGTTAAGATCATGAAAAGCACACAATCTACCCGATACGCTATCTGCCTCAAAAACAAGAATTGCGAAGACTTGGTCGTTCGCAAAATTTATCCGGTGATGCCGGATGTGAAGGCTGAGAAAGAAAATCATATTCGCGTGATAGACGAGTCAGGCGAAGATTATCTATACCCGGCAAGCTACTTCTTTGTCATTGAACTGCCGCAAAAAGTGGAACGCGTTTTGCGGCGGACGTTGCCTGTTGCCGCGTAGTCTGGGCCGCGACCGAGTCTTCGATTTCTTGATACATAACGCGATTTTTCGGAATGCACTATACTCCGGCGCATGCCGGTTGAGTTGCTTCCGACCCTCTTTTCCGCTGTTGCCGAAGCGGTTTTATCTTATGCGCTGGACAAGCTCGACCCGGCTGACCGCGTTCGTAGTTGGCTGAAACTTGACCCGGCCAGGGTCAGCCGCCACGCGCCGTCAACTTGTGTTGCGCTTGCCACGCCCGGCACTGCCGCAAAGTCGCCTTCGCCCGCCACCAGCACCTCGCCGCCCGCAAACTGCCGCCGCACTTCGCGCACCGGGCCGTAAATCACCGCCCAGCCTTGATGAATCAGCGCAATTCGATCACACAACGCTTCAACCAAATGCATCTGATGGCTGGACATGATGATGCTCGTGCCGCGCACGGCCTGATGTTTGTCGAAGGTTTTGGAGATGGATGCGATGGTGAGGATAGGAAGCATCAACGGCAGGATTATAACATTCAGGAATGGCTTACTAATCCACACCTCGGGCCGCATAAACCAAAGTACGCTTGTGCCCGACGATCAACTAGGAGTAACATGACCCTTGTAGAGTGAAATGTAGTTGGGTATCCAACCATATTACCCAACTCCTACCCTCCCTGCGATTGGCTTAGCAATTTGGGAGCAAAAATAAATATGTCCCCTCGGACTGAAATTCTGCCCTGAAAACCGTTCCACCAGCGCTAGTTGCCACGCCGGGGGATGGTTTTTTGTTTGTGATTGCCAGGTGCGCGGCGCCCAAGTGTGATCGCCAGCAGGCTGCCCACCAAAAGGAGAATGCCGATGTCTACCTACAAATTACCCGCTATGAATTTAGTCAATGCAGTGCGAAGGAGCGGCGTGATGAAACGACAAATTATTCTCACAATAGGCGTTGCTCTGGTGCTTGCAGTGACCTTGTCTGGCACTGTTATCACCTTGGCAAGCATACAGACACAATTGGTCAGCATCAACAGCACCGCTGACACGGTGAACTCCAACGATGGCTTGTGCACCCTGCGCGAAGCCATCACTGCGGCGAATACCGATACTGCCTCTGGCGCCGTGGCCGGAGAATGTCCCGCAGGCAGCGGCGCCGACACGATCACCTTCAGCGTGACCGGCGCCATCGAGCCGGGCCGCGCCCTGCCCGACATCAGTCAGGACCTGACCATCGCCGGCCCGGGCGCGGCCAACCTGACCATCAGCGGCAACAACGCCATGCGCGTGCTAGTTGTGAATGCTGGCATCACGCTCAACTTGCAGGGCGTGACAGTTGCTGACGGCTCCGCCGACTTCGGTGGCGGCGTCTTCAACGCCGGCGGCACGGTCAATGTAACCAACAGCACCTTCTCTGGCAACAGCGCGAGCCTCGACGGCGGTGGCATCTTCAACACCTTCGGCAGTACACTCACCGTCACTAACAGCACTTTCTCCAACAACAGCGCGAGCGGCAACACCGACACGTTCGGCAATTTGCATGGCGGCGGCGCGATCTATGGCCGCGCGTCCGTCGCCAACAGTACCTTCTCCAGCAATAGCGCGGGCGGTGTCAACGCGGCGGGCGGCGCCATTTTATGCGCCACCTGTGGCGTTGTCGAGGTCATGGAAAGCACCTTCTCCGGCAACACCGCGGACTCCGGTGGCGCCATCCTCATCTGGGAGGGGGATGTCCTCAACGTCACCGATAGCACCTTCTCCGGCAACAGCGCGCGCGTCGGTGGCG
>CAYSIV010000050.1:0-25177 GCA_964431175.1 uncultured Anaerolineales bacterium | reverse complement strand
CGCCGGCGCGCAGGTTGGTGAGAATGGAGGCCAGGTCGCCGGGGCGCTCGATGGCCGGGCCAGCCGTCACTTTGATATTGACGCTCATCTCGTTGGCCAACACGTGCGAGAGGGTAGTTTTACCCAGCCCGGGCGGGCCGTAGAAGAGGCAGTGGTCGAGCGGTTCAGCGCGTTTCTTGGCCGCCGCGATCAAGATCGCCAGGTTCTCCTTCACCCGATCCTGGCCGATGAGTTCGGCCAGCTTTTGCGGGCGGAGGGCGTAATCTACTTGATCGTCGGGGCGGCGTTTGGGAGAGAGGACGCGGCCATCATCGGTATCGGGCATGCCGCGATTATATCTCAATGAAGGTTTCGGCGTGTGCGAAGCACCGAGAGGGTTTTAGATTTTGTAGAAAGTCAAAGAGAATTATTCCGGGCGCGTTCAATTCTATGCGGCCGGGCGCTTTTTTCGCTTGCGCGCTTTGGCAGGTAGCTCAAACTCAGCGCGAATCTCTTTCAGTGAGTACGTTTGGCCATTGCGGGCGGCTTCACTCACAGCGTCGAGATAAACCATAAAGGCCTCGTTGCGCGTCAGGGCCAGAGCTTCCAATGCTAATTCATCCTTTACGCCGACGAGGGCAAATGCCGGCTTGCCTTTCTCAGTTAACACCAGCACTCCGCCTTTCGCCAAACGGGCTGTCCGGCGAAACGAAGATGGTGTTTTCTCAAGTTGCAACGTTTTCATAGAATCACCTCTTTTCCACCGACCCACAAGCGGTTGCCTTCTTTTCGGCCAATTGCCAGCACCAGCACGACCCGGGTCTTTTCATTCGCCTCAAAAAACACGCGAAGTGCGCCTGCCCGCAACTCATATTTGGCTAACGGATTCGGACGCAACGATTTCAGATTGCGCGTCTCGCGCATTGGCTCATTTCCCAACACCGCTTCAATCCGGTCAAGCGTAGCCTTCCGCTCTTGCGAGGACGACTGCCGCAAATGAGTGCGAGCCTCTTCAGAAAATCGGATCGTGTATCTCAACTTGCCGAGATTTTATCATATCCTCTTGCCTCTCGCCCATCTTACAGCTACAATCCGCCTCACAATTTCACAAATGGAGTTCCCCATGTCAAACGTCCACCCTTCCTCTCACCCTCTCGTTGCCCACAAATTAGCATTGCTCCGCAGTGTTGAAACCAAGCCCAAAAAATTTCGCGAGTTAGTGCGCGAACTGGCGATACTGTTGTGCTACGAAGCCACCGCCGATCTCGAAACCGAAGTCATCGAAGTGGCCACGCCGATGGGCCAGGCGCAAGGCCGCGAACTGAAGAAAGGCATCGGCCTGGTTCCCGTCCTGCGCGCCGGGCTGGGCATGGTGGAAGGCATCTGGGAGATGATGCCGGGCGCGGAAGTGTGGCACATCGGCCTCAAGCGCGACGAGCGCACGCTCCAACCGATGCAGTATTACGCCAACAAGCCCATCCAGCCGCGCGTGCAAGTATGCCTGATTCTCGACCCGATGCTGGCCACTGGCGGCTCGGCTTCGGCTACCTGCACCTTGCTCAAAAGCTGGGGCGTGACGCGGGTCAAATACATCGGCCTCATCGCCGCGCCGGAGGGCATTGCCAAACTGCAAGGCGACCATCCCGACGTGCCGATCCACATCGGCGCGGTTGACAGCCACTTGAACGAGATTGGCTATATTGTGCCGGGATTGGGTGATGCGGGGGACAGGCAGTTTGGGACGGCGTGAAATTGTGAGGGCGGTGTTATTCGGTGTCAACGGATGCTTCGCACAACGGATGAACGGATATTAAGCGCACATTCGTCTCTCAGCCAGCTATCGGTTTATCCGTTCTACATCCGTTGACACCCATACACGCTTGAAAGTATAGGAGCACAGCTATGTCAAAACTCCTCGCCGATGCGCCTCACGTCAAAATCACTTATCGAATCGTCGGCGCGGCCATGGCCGTGCATAACAATTTAGGGCCGGGGCATCGCGAGGAAGTTTATCAACGAGCAATGGTCGTCAAGATGCCGTTGCCGCCTTTCAATTTGAGCTTTGAAGACGAACCAGGGTTTCCCGTTTACGATGACCAAGGCGCGCTAATTTACACCTACAAGCCTGATCTTCTTGTCGAGCAGGCGGTTATTACCGAACTCAAAGCCCAAACACACCCTTTGACCAATGACGACATCGCGCAAGTGTTTGACTACTTCGCCGCCAGCGAATACAAGATTGCGCTTCTCATCAACTTTGGCCGCCCGCGCCTCGAGTGGAAGCGACTGTTCCCGCCCAAAAACATTCAGGAACACCGCCTCAAGTGGGGCCATCCGCCTAAGTAATCATTCCGTCCTTCTCGTGCCAGTTGCTTACACTTCATCCGTTTATCAGTTGCCCATCCGTTGACACCAATTTTCATCTTCCTCGCCGCCACCCTCATCACCGCCCTCGGCACTCTCGCCGCCATCCGCCTCGGCTTGCGCTTCAAGCTCGTGGATTGGCCCGGCGGGCGGCGCAAGCACGGCGGCCCGATTCCCCGCATTGGCGGGCTGGGCATCTTTGCCGGGTTCTTCATGGTGGCGGCCTGGTTATATTTTTTTGCTCCGCTCAATGACGAACACCGCCTGCCGCTCGGCGGCGTCCTCATTGGCACCGCCTTCTCTTTCATCTTCGGGCTGATAGATGACTGGAAAGAGTTGAGCGCCGGGCCGCAGTTCGTCGGGCAAGTGGCCGCCGCCCTCATCGCTATTGCGGCAACGGTCTGGATTCAAGAAGTGACTCTGCCCATCATTGGCTTCCGACATTTCTCGCCGCTCATCACCTACCCGCTCACCATTTTGTGGATTACCGGCATGATGAACACGGTGAATTTTTTGGACGGCCTGGATGGGTTGGCCGCCGGGGTGGCCGCCATTGCCGCCATTCTCTTCGCCATCCACATGAACAACCTCGGCCAAACACGCATCGCGCTTTATGCCGTCGCCTTCGCCGGAGCCTGCATCGGATTTTTGCCCTTCAACTTCAGCCCGGCCCGAATCTTTCTGGGGAGCGCGGGGGCGATGGTCGTCGGCTACGGGTTGGCGACGCTTTCTATTTTGGCTCCGGCTCGCGTGGCCACGGCCCTGCTGGTCATGGCCGTGCCCATCGCCGACACCGCCTGGCAGATCGTCAACCGCTGGCGCAGTGGCCGCTCGCCGTTCAGCGGCGATCGAGGACACCTGCATTTTCGTTTGGTAGATATGGGATTCTCGTCGCGCTGGATCGTGCCGGCCTACTGGGTCTTCTGCGCCCTGTTCGGCGCGCTCTCTCTGCTCATCGAGTCGCGGCTGTCGAAGCTGATTGCGTTTATCGTGCTGATGGTGATGGTAGGCGGAGTGCTGGTGGCGCTGGGGCGCCGACGAATGACCCCTGCGGGTGATGAATGATGAACGTTTCCTTCGTCCTCCGTCTGTCGTCTGTCGTCAGTAATTGATCTGCAACCCGGTCATCCGAATGATTGCCTTCTCAATCAACCACACAATCGGGATGATGATCACATTGACGCCGATGGTGATCGAAAAGGCGGTAGCGATCACGCCCACCCCGGCGGCCAGCGGCTCACCCACGCTCTGCATCACCAGCGGCACGGCCCCCACGTAATACAACGCCACCCCGATCAGAGTCAGCATAATCGTCACCGGCAACCACGCCCGCCGGTCAGAGGCCGACGGCATCATCGAATTGCTGATCACGAATATCAAATACAACCACACGATGGCGTCCGCCGATTGAAAACTTGCCAGCACCCCCTGCCCGATTCCCAGCACATCGCCCGAAGCCATGGCTTCTCCCACCGGGCCGACGGCCAAACTCACTGAGCCTATCAGCACCACCGCCGCCGACCCGGCCAACAGAGGCGCAACGCCGATCAGGGCTTCGCGCACAAAATCCACCTTTTCGGTTTCGACGAATCCCAAACGCAACGTGCCGTCGGGTTGGCGGCGCGGCCAGAGCGAGATACGGGCCGTGCGCACGCTGAGCGCTTTGGCCATGATCCAGTGACTGCCTTCGTGCAAGGCCACGCCCGGCAGAAAGATGGCCGAGTAGAAGACGGTAGCTAAATCGTGATCGCGGGTGAGCAGGAGAAAGACGCCCTGCAAGTGGCGGTGAATCCAGCGCTCCAGAAATAAGAGCGGAACGAGGGTGAGAAACAGCCAGAGCCAGGCGGCGAGGAAGCTCATGCAAAGTATTATGCTGATGATGAAAACAGAGGTGCTGAACGTTGCAAGCCGCTATTTTCGTAACCGGCATCAGCAGGCAAACCCTTTCGCCTTGCGGCTTCCATTGCAAGTTGGTCGCACCGCTCGTTATCTTTCTTGCCAACATGCCCCCTGGTCCAGCGAAACTCAACTTCGTGCTGGTCGCAAAGGTCTAGCAACTGCTCCCAAAGGTCGGCATTTTCGGCTTTGTGTTTGTCGCTTCGCATCCAGTCGTTTGCCTGCCACCGTTTTACCCATCCTTGCGACATACTCTCCACAACATATTTTGAGTCGCTATAGATAACAACCGAGCATTTTTGCTTCAATGCTCGTAGGCCTTCTATGCAAGCTAAAATCTCCATGCGGTTATTTGTCGTGGCCCGGAAACCGCCCGACAACTCTTGCCGGCGTTCTTTATACTTCAAGACGACGCCATAACCGCCAGGTCCTGGATTGTTTATTGCTCCGCCATCAGTGTAAATCAGGACTTTCCCTGCCCTGAGAATATCCTCCGGGCTTTCGGTGTTTTGGGTCAAAGCGTCGGTCTCAACCACTTCTAGCAATTCAGGCGCAAGATTTGAAAGAGTCCCTTCGCTAAATTCTTTCAACCACTCAATCGCTTCTTCGCGGCTATAAAAGCCCTTATATATTGCTTCGGGAAAATTTTCCACTTGGTCGGCTGCGCCATCTTCGCCAAACCATTTATCATAAATTCCCGGCCTGCGCCCGTTGACGACAACGTAGTATTGTTTCTTTTTCTTGCTCATAACCGAAGTGTGTGCTGATGTATTCAGCTAGCCGCCTAACACAGCGCGGACGAAAACTTCCCACCTCACATCACAAATTAGAAGCCTTGGCCCTGATCGCCGCCTCAACAATCGCCTGAAAGTCAGCGGGCTTGAGGCTGGCCCCGCCCACGAGAGCGCCGTCAATGTCGGGCTGGGCCATGAACTCGGCGATGTTGGCCGGAGTGACACTGCCGCCATATTGAATACGCAGGCCATCGGCGACGGTTGAGCCGAAGAGGTCGGCCACCACGCCACGAATGCTGAGGCCGATGACGGCGTTGGCCCCGGCCCCGGTGGCGGCCTTGCCGGTGCCAATCGCCCACACCGGTTCGTAAGCGATCACTGTCTTCGCCGCTTGTTCAGCCGTCAGGCCGTCATACGCGCCGCGCACCTGCCGGGTGACGACGGCCCCGGTTTGCCCGGCCTCGTACTCGGCCAGCAGTTCGCCAACGCAAATGACGGGCGTGAGAGCGTTTGCGAGCGCCGCCTTCGCTTTCTTGTTCACGGCGCCGTCGGTTTCGCCAAAATACTGCCGTCGCTCGGAGTGGCCGATGATGACGTGGGTACACCAGCCAGCCAGCATGGGCGCAGAGACTTCACCAGTGAACGCGCCGGATTTCTCCCAGTGCAGGTCTTGCGCGCGCAGCCCCAGCCGCGTGCCGCGAATGGCCGCCTGCACCGCCGGCAGAGATACAAACGGCGGGCATAACACCACCTCAGCGGCAGTCACTCCGCCTAAAGAAGCGGCAAAGGCTGATGCCAGTTCGGCGGCCTCGGCCGGGGTTTTATTCATCTTCCAATTGCCGGCCAGAATGGGAAGTCGTGTCATTTTAGTTTGTCCAACTCTTCCTGTGCCCGACGTCGCAATTCTTCGGGAGATTTAGGATCATCAACGATTAACTGAAACTCAGCTACAGCTTTATCTTTTTGACCATTGGCGGCAAAGACCTGACCGCTGATAAAGTGAGTGAGCGGGTTATTGGGAAAGTCACGCCGCATTTTTTCCAACGCCTGTACTGCTTTCAAGGGCTGGCGATGAATGATGTAATACGAGATCAGTGCGGCTTGAGTTTGAGGCCGGTCAGGGAACCTGTTGGCATACGTCTTGAGAATCTGTTCGTCATCGTGGCTCGCCGCCATATCCAAAAACGGGGTGACGGCCCGCCACATTTCATTGTCGTCCGGATGATGATCCAGCCCGGGCAGAAACACGGAAAGGGCGGCAATGGGGTTATCGGCCAGGATTCGCGCGATGTCGGATGTGTAAACCTTTGGATCGTAGTTGCTCAACTCGGTGGCTTTAGTCAATTCATGTTCGGCATCGCCGACCCGGTTGGCCTTTTGATACGCCTGCCCCAATTGAAGATGGGCGTCCACGCTGTTGGGATTGGCGGCGACGGCGGCCTGAGCCTGGGCAATTGGATCGAGCGGAGTGGGCGCAGGGCGAGTCGGCGTGAAGGACGGGGCAACCGTCGCTGGCAGGGGCGGCGGTTGGGTGATCAGAGCCGCCTGAGTCGGCAACGGATTTCGGTTTCGCAGAAGGCGCGGCGCAACCAATACTGCCCCGATTGCAAGAACGGCCAACATTGCAACCGCGACAATGATCCAAACCCAGTTGTTGCTTTTCTGCGCCGGCATGGCAGGTGGTGAACCAGGTTTGGCCGTCGCCACAACCGTCGGCGCGGCAGTGGGCGCGCGCCGGGTGGCAGTGCTGGACGCCGACACCGGCCCGGAGGGGGGCGCAGGAGTCGGGGCAACCGGCGTGCCGCCTGCCTCTTCAACCGCCTGATGAAATGCCGTCACCAGCGCCGAGGCGTCGGGATAACGATCGTCGCGTTCCTTCGCCAGCGCCTTGAGGAGAACGCGCTCCACCGGCTCCGGCACGTCCGGGTTGACGACGCTGGGCAGTGGCAGTGGCGAGTAAATGTGATCGTGGATGATGGCGAACGGTGTGTCGCCGCTGTAGGGCACGCGCCCGACGATCATCTCGTATAACAAAACGCCAAATGAATAGATGTCGGTGCGACCGTCGAGGTCGCTCACGCCTTTGGCCTGCTCCGGCGAGATGTAGTTGGGTGTGCCCAGCATCGTGTCTTGCGAGAGGGTGCTCTCGCCGGCGGTAGCAATTCGGGCCAGGCCAAAGTCGGAAAGATAGTATTGGCCGTCGGGGGTGATGATGACGTTGGAGGGTTTGATATCGCGATGCAGGACGCCCTGCTTATGAGCATAGGCCAGCCCAGCCCCGACGGCGTCCACCACGTTGAGAATTTCATCGTTGGAGAGCGCGCCGTCCGCCATCCGCGCTTTCAGGGTGTCGCCTTCCACGTACTTCATTACTAAATACGGCTGGCCCTGGTGTTCGGCAAAATCGTAAACCGGCACGATGTTGGGATGCTCAAGTTTAGCCAGCACCCGCGCTTCGCGTTGAAAGCGGGCCAGAAAGGTTGGGTCTTCCTTGAAAGCGGCGTGCATTACCTTGATCGCCACGTAGCGATCCAGGCTGGCATGGTAAGCCTTGTACACGGTCGCCATGCCGCCCTGCCCTAGCTGGGCCATCACGCGATAGGGGCCAACGTTTTCGCCGATTTGAAGGGTCATCTGTCTTTATCCCATTGAGCCTGTTGAGAAATATGCAAACGAGATTATAGCCCAAATCATTGCGGGCGCTTCAGCCGGGAGTGGAATTTGGCGTAAAAAAAACCGGCCTGCTTGGGGAGAAGCAGGCCGGCTATCGGGGGTAGTGAGGGACCCCCGATTCTGGAAATCAAAGTTCTGGGGCAGTGTTGCCGGGCCTCCTTAGCAGGGCTCAGGCAACAGTAGCATATCTGTTGGAGTTCCTTTTACTGTCGGATGCGGTCCAGTCCGTGAGGCACATTCGTTCTTCTGTGATTGGATATGCCTGTCATCGGCGGTCATGCTTGTCATCCTCGCCATGTCCGTCACCGTCGTCATGGGCGCGCTGCACCGTGATACGAATATTGCCTCCTCTAAGAACCCCACCCGCGGAATATCCTTTCAAAGCAGGGATCTGGATCCTGAAGATGTCAGAAAATCTGCGTTTGCCAAGATCATCTACGTTCAAGGTAAATGCGATATTGGCTTTGCCGTTCACGGTTGCATATCCAGTAATGACGGCATGATTCCCTTGGATGTTTAGCGACTTAAACGAGGTGGCCTTCAAAGAGATATTTGCGCCACGGTCTCTAAAGGTCAGTTTGCCCGAAGGGGTCAGCGCGCCTTTCGAATACCGTACGACAAACTCAAAGGTAATTCTGCCGCGCGACTTATTCACAACTCCTTCACCGGTCACTTTTCCAGGCGTATTAGGTAATGGCGTGGGTGTTGGCGTGTTGGTCGGCGTGTTAGTTGGCGTATTGGTCGCTGTGTTGGTCGGCGTATTGGTCGGTGTGTTGGTTGGTGTGTTTGTTGGTGTGTTAGTTGGCGTGTTGGCCGGCGTGTTGGTCGATGTGCTCGTTGGCGTGTTGGCCGGCGTGTTGGTCGATGTGCTCGTTGGCGTATTGGTCGGCGTGTTAGTTGGCGTGTTAGTCGGCGTGTTGGTCGGTGTATTAGCCGGCGTGTTCGTCGGTGTATTGGTCGGTGTGTCTGTCGCTGTGCTCGTTGGCGTATTGGGGGCGGTGTTCGTTGAGGTCGCGGTGCTCGTCGGCGGCGGGTTGCTGCCAATCTCGACTGCGCCAATATCACAGGTCAGGCTGATCGCGCCCAAGACCGGGCGCGCGACGCCACGCTGGTCAGTGGCCTCACAGGCGCCACTCCCGCTGCCCACTGCAGCAGGACTGCCCGCATCAATCGCCGGACTGCCCGCCAGAAGCGTGTGCGTCGAGGTCGGCCCGCCGTTATTTGTCAGCGGCCCCAGCTTGGCAAGGATCGGGGCTTTATCGGAGCCCAACTGGTCGCCAGTGCCGACACTTATATTGCAGCCGGTGGCATTGCCGATCAGGTTGTGGCCGTCCGAGGTGAGTGTGCCGCCGCAATCTGGCAGGCTGTTATTCCCGGAGGTGGTATTCCCGGCGATAATGCTGTTCGCCAGGCTGACGCTCCCCCCGTTCGAGAGCAAGCCGGTTGCCTGCTTGCGACCATTATTGAGCGTGATCGTCACGTTGTTGAGCTGCAGAGTGCCATTTTTGTCGTTGTAGACCGCCGCTGTGCCCGCCTGACCGAGCGTGAACGTGCTGTTGGCGACCGTCGCCGTGGCATCATTGTACAGCCCACTGCCGTGGTCGTGCACATCATTGGTGGAGAACGTGCTGTTGTTGATGCTGACCACGCCTCCCGGCCCGGCGTTATAGATTCCGGCGCCATTGGAGTCCAGGCCTACATCCACGAGCCGCGTAAAGTTAGCCGAGATGGTGCTGTTGGTGACTTGCAGCTGGCCCCCTGCGCTGTTGAAGACCCCGCCGCCCCTCTGGGCGCGGTTGCCCGTGAGAACACTGTCGCTGATGGTCAGCACCCCTGTACTTGCATTCAAGATGCCGCCACCCGCACCCGCACCTGCCTCGCCATCGCGAAGGGTCAGACCGATGATCGTCAGATGCGCGGAATTGTTGATCACGCGGCTGGCCGGGCTGATATTGATCCGGTTGCCGCTGATGCTCAAGCTGGCGGCGCCCGGGCCGCTAAGAGTCAAGTCTTTGGCCACTACCAACTCGCCGCTGGTCAAGATAATCGTACCGGTGACGGCGAAGGTAATCGTATCACCGGGCGCGGCATCGGCGATCGCCTGGCGGAGTGAGCCGGGTCCGCTGTCGTTTAAATTTGTAACTGTATTCGTGGCCGCGCGCGCGGCCAGCGGCACGCCAAGCCCCACGAGAAGAGCCAGCCCAACCGACACCAGCAGTAGAAAGCGAGCGAGGCGCGCGTAACGGCTGTATTTGTGGTCGCCCTGCCCGGAACCGGTGACGAGTTTTGCAAGAGAGATGATCATGAGATATGTTCCTTCGTTTTCTGCTATTTAGGGTGCGTAATGTCGTTATTAAGAAGACGGCCAATGTTTACAAAAGTTATGGCTCTTTGAGAATGTGGTGCATGGCGAATGAAAACTACTTGATTTGCACAGCAACTGTCGCATCAGTGCTTTTGGGCCGGCAACGGCAACGGGCTTATCGACGCTGTTGAATAGTGTGTGTAAAAAGACACTGCCGGGGGTCCGAAGGTCGGACCCCGGCAATGATTGCCGTTAAGAACTTATTGTTTTACTATCTTCTCTTTAGCGAACGCGAGCGTATGCAGGTTATTGATGGTTTGCCCAAGCGCGGTCACTGTTCCGTTGTTGAGATTGACCACAACGATGAAAGTCGGAACCTCGGGATGGAAGGCCTCGAAGTTAAGCCCGTAGTAGAGCCCGTCCACGGGGCTGAAATCGCCAAGCGCTGCGTTCGTGGGCGGAGACAAAGGTATGGAGAGAAGCGGTTTTCCATTGGAGGGATCGAGGCGGTAAGCGGTTTGAGTGAGTGGAGAACCGAGACCCACCCGACGGGGAGTGTCGATATTCCACAGGCGGTTGTCCTCGTCGAACGAGACCCCATTCTGAGACGTGTCGATCCCGGTGTCAGGAAACTCGGTCGCGACGCCGGTTCTTTTATCGATCTGGACGAAAGTATCGGTCACCCCGAGCGGCGGGGGGAACTCGTCATACCAGCCGACCATTCTGCCACTCGAACTAATAGTAATGGAGTGGATGGGAGAATCAGAACCCGCCAGCCCGAAATTGTGGACATTTGGATTCACCGGCGTACCGGCTCCGGTATTGGGGTCGATCGTGATCAAGCCATGGAAGACTACATCGCCGATGGCCGTCGAAGCGTACAACTTGCTGGACTTGCGGTCCCAGGCCAACCCGTTGACCGTATAGCCCACCGCTCCGATTTCCCTGATGAGCGCGCCGGTAAGCGGATCGAGTTGGACAAGTGTACTCGTTTGCGTGCACGGACCGCCCTGAAAAATGTTATTGCACGCACCGGTCGTGCCGTAAAGAATGGTTACTTTGGCGGCCGACGCTGGCTGGACGCCTGCCCCCAGGATCGCCGCGATTAGCGCGGCGAGTATCATTGATCTCCATAGTGCTTTCATTGTATCTTCCTCTCTTAATATTGCTTTGTTTACTGCATTCCAATATTCAATGGGAAATGACGCGCCAAGCAATTTTCTGGAGTCGGACAGCTCAATTGCCCTGTGGGTGCTGTCCATGTTTTAGAATTCAGAGACAAAGTTTGTAAAAAGATACTGCCGGGGTCCGAAGTCTAGACCCCGGCAGCGATTACCGTTAAGTGAAACTTGTTTACTGCCTGATCTTAGTGAGCGCGGTGAAGACGCTGGTTCCGGGGCCGGCAGCTCCGCCGGTGGATGTGACGATCAGCGGCTTCTGTGAACAGGGGGTCGCATAATTCGCCGGATTGTTATTACAAGCCGGTGGCGATGCGCCGACCACCGTTATGGTCCAGAGCCCGCCGCCGTTGTTGACTAAGCTTGTGCCCCCGGCCGGATTATACGTTGTCCCATTATCCAGCTTATACGGCTGCAGTGTCATGGCTGTGACGTCCACGGGAGCGGTCACTGAAAGGATCAACCGCTGTTTACTAATCCGGTATTCGGCTACGGTGATCGTAAGGATAGTCGCCGTTGCCGCATTGACGGTGATGGTGACCCGCGTCGCCGGTGAGGTTCCATTCGCGTTCGTCGCCGTAACATCGAAGAGGTAGGTCCCCGCAACAGCCGGAGTGAACGTTGCCCTAGAGCCGTCGGCCAGTGCTGCTGTATTGAGGGCAACAATCGGTGCGCCATTGGCTACCTGCACCCAGTTGAACGTCGGCGCCGGGAGAGAAGCACTTGATGCATTCATTGTCACCAGGGTGCCCGTGTTCACCGTTTGTGCCGGGATCGGGTTGATGGTGGGTGGCGGCGCCGGTTGAACAGTGATTGTCGTGGTCGCGCTTGCCGCTCCACAGACATTCGAAGCTGTGAAGGTCAAGAAGTATGTCGCTGCAGCCAGTCCAGTCGCATTGAAGGTCGGCGTGGTGGTGTTTGCATTGGTTAAGGCGCCGTTCAGATTCGTGCCGCCGGGAGCCGTTCCCGCTGTCCACGAGACTGCGACGGGCGATGTAGCATCGGGGTTCACGCTGCCGGACAGGTTGATACTGCCGCCATTAGCGACCGAGTATGGTCCGCCGATGATCGTCGGTACGGCGCAGACACGCGCTGGCGGGTTGACACTACTGGGCCACGGGTTGAGTACCCCTGCAAGGACGCCGGTGAATGAGGAGTACCCACCGAAGGCCAGGAAGTCGATGGTGTTGAAGTTGTTCTCGACCATCGGGTTGCCGGGGATGTTCTCCGGGAAGATGAACTCACCGATCGGCGCGTGGTATTGACCGTAGAAGATGCCGTTCGCCGTAGCCACAGCCGATGGTGTGCCTGGAACCTGGCTCGCCGGGTTTGCTGTGTGGGTGCCGGGCAAGAACTGTTGCAGTCCTTCGATCACGGCCCGCACTTCGCGGGTCGGGGGCAGGAAGGAACCGCCAACTGGAGGCGTGCATTTCTTGTCCGTCGCGATCGCCACGACACAAGGCGGGCGGAAGCGCCAGCGGCCTCTCACAGCGCCGTTGGGTGGGCCTGGGTCGGGCAGGATCGTGCCCCAGTCCCGGTCACTTGTCACGCCGGTAACGGGATTCACATCAATACCGTAGAGGTGAATTTGGCGGGTCTCGTCGGTGGTCATGCCCTCGAAGCGAGTGCGGATGGCCGCCTCGCCGGCGCCGAAGACTGTCAGCCCACCGGTACCGATCAGGCCCACTTCGATTGTAACGTAGGCTGGGTCGATTCCTGGTTGTGTAAAGATAGCCACGTTGTTGACGATGGTGTGGGCGGAGATGTAGTAGCCGCCGTTAGCGCCGCCGTCTTGGATGAGCGTGCCCGCGAAGTTGACGAAGTCGCCAACCTCGAAAGGTGCCTGAATCGTGGGGTCGGGGAAACCAGCGCCCGGAGCGTTCATACGGAATAGCTGGTCAAATTCACCAGCAGGCGCGTGCTGACCAAGAAGATCAACTACCCCGGTAGATATTGGCCGGTTGGCCTGGGGGCAGAGCGGATCGTCTGCCACGGCCGGATCGGTGCGCGGGAAGCACATCGGGAAGCCGCTGGCGGAGGCGATGGTCGGGTTATCCGGATCCACCTGGAATCGTCCGTCTGGGGATATGGTCCCACGGGTGTAGCGGCCGGTGTTGGGGATGAAAGTGCCTGCCGCGACCGGATCGTTGATCTGTACCCGTGCGCCAGTTCCTTGAACGCCAAGCACGCCGCCTACTTCCATTTCACCGGTGTTGTAGTCCATGAAGTTAATATACCCGGCGCCTGAGTTCAGGTCCTGCTGGGTAGCGTGGACGAGGCCGGCAATGTACGTGTTCCCGACCCGGTTGCCCACCGCTTGAAACTCATAAGTGGTGAGGGGCTTGGGAAGATCGTTCAGGGCCATGCCAGTCGCAACTCCCGTATAAGGGGCCGGTGACTGAGCGAATAGCTCCTGCCAGGTGAGCGCGCTGGCGGGCAGGATCACAACGGTCTCCGCGGGCACGATGATCGTGTGACCGTTGAGCATCATTGTGCCGCCGCAGTGGGCGGCCTGCGGGAAGCCCTGGGCATCCAGGTTCGCGCCAGCCGCGGCGACGCAGGCCGCATCCAACGTTGCTGACTGGAGAAAGCCGGTGATGTCGAACTGCGTGCTCGCCGGCAGCACCGGTAACGCGGCCGCCGCCGCCGCGATGTCAGCCGCCACCCGGTTTGCATGGGGCGCGGCCCGGCCGATTGAAGCAACCTTAATGCCGGTCGAGGGCGAGACGACCGCCAGGGCCGGAGTGCCGGGCACGAGCGCCAGCGTCAAGGCCAGGACGGTGATGACCGACCATACCCGTTGCCAAGCGGACATATAACTTCGCTTGTTGTTCTGTAGCGATGACCGCTTCAGAAAGTACCGTTTGAGTTGATTGAATGTTTTCATGAGAGTCCTCTTTCCCTACTTTTTGAGATTGCCAACAGGATTCCTCCCCGGAATCCAGCAAAGACGATTAATCAGGTTTGTGAATACGACCGAAGGTGTTTCAATATGACCTCCCTTTAGGCGTCATCGCCAGCAATTTTTCAATGGTGAAAACAAGTTCCACTGGCGAAGCCCCTTTGACGAGCGCCGCCTCAGCACAGGGCGCTTCAACTTCCCGTTTCTGTTGCACTGTTTCGGCCAGAATAAGGCGCCGAGTTTCAGGTGAGATGATTCTGATTCGTCGCAACAATGTAAAGGTCTCATCCATTAAGAGAATTTCAGGGTCGATCACGACCACGGCGGGATGTTGTTCAACAACCATCTTCAAAGCAGACGCCAAATTTTCCACTCGTCCAACAACCTTGATCTGAGACATTGTTGCCAGCAAAGCTTCCAATCCATCCCTCAAAGCGCCCTGCCCGGCTACGATTAATATCGAAGCGTAATCATTTATCTTTGGTTGAAGAGTCATTGCATTCCCTCTTTTAGGCTCCGCTAACAGGCTATCAGGTTTCAGGGAAGCGCACATCGGCGGGCCAGCAGGTTTTTAAGTAATCAAAAAGTCCGCCTTCTGGCGGACTTTCGACCAATTTTCAAAGGCCCTTAGCCGGTCTTTTTAGGGCTATATAACGGGTATCTTAAGACTAATGACGTAGACGTTTTGGGAGGGTCAGTTCGCGTCCGGGGCTACCAGCCCTTCCCGCAGAGCATAAAGCGTTGCCTGCATCCGGCTGGCCAGATGCAACTTGCCCAGAATGCTGCTGACATGGGTGCGCACAGTACGCTCGCTAATAGACAGTCTGTCGGCAATCTCCTGATTGGATAATCCTTTGGCGACCCATGTCAGCACCTCCAACTCCCGCGCCGTGAGCGGCTCGGTGGTCAGGGGTGAGGTCGCGGGCCGATTCAGCTCACCGATCACCTTGCGGGCGATGACCGGATGCAGGGATACCTCGCCCTTATACACCTGCCGGATCGCCTGAAGCAAGTCCTGAGGCGAGGTGTCTTTCAGCAAGTAGCCCAGCGCGCCGGCCTTCAAGGCCGGGAAGACTTTATCATCCTCTAAAAAGGAAGTGAGCACCAGAATGCGCGCTCCGTGGTTTTCCTGCTTGATGTCGCCGATGGCGGCCAGGCCATCTTTACGGGGCATCCCCAAATCCATCAGGATGACGTCAGGCCGCAAAGAGCGAGCCTGCAGGACCGCTTCGACCCCGTCGGCGGCTTCACCCACCACCTCCATTCCCGGCTCGGTAGAGATGAGGGCGCGCAAGCCTTCCCGCATAATGGCATGATCGTCGGCGATGAGAATTCGAATGACTTCAGTCATAATCACCTCTTCTAAATCTCTACGGCAACTTTCACCCGCGTTCCCTGGCCCGGTTTCGAAACGATGGTGAATGTTCCCCCCAACTTCTCTGTCCGTTCCCGCATACTGACCAGCCCTAAACCGCCGGTGTCACTAAGGGCATTCGGATCAAAACTTCTGCCATTATCGGCCACCTCTAACTCCACCTGCCCGCTATGGATGCCCAAGGTGACCGTCACCTCGGTAGCCATCGCATGCTTCAGGGTATTATTCAGGGCCTCCTGGGCAACCCGGAAAAGCTCGACTTCTACTCGGGGCGGAAGCTTAACCCCGCCTTCTGTCACCAGCGAGGTCTTTACTCCGGCTCGTTTCTCGACCGCGTCCAGCCGATGTTGCAAGGCCCCGGCCAACCCTTCGGCAACCAAAACCAATGGCCGCAGTTCGTAGACCAGCAACCGCATATCTTTGAGCGCCTGCAGGGCCGTCTCACCCAGGCGAGACAAGTAAGTAGCCGCGCGGCCTAAATCCCCGGCTTCGGTCATTCGGCGTCCAGCTTCGGCCAGGAGCGCCAAGCTGTATAGAGATTGGCTCACCGAATCATGGAGGTCGCGCGCCAGCCGTTGGCGTTCCTCAATAACCGCCTTGCCTTCGGCCTCGGCAAATAGCCGGGCATTCTCAATAGCCAGCGCCGCCTGATCGCCAAAGGCCATTGTCAAACGGACCGTTTCGTCGGAGAATACTTGCGGCTCATAATAGAAAAGCACGATGGCGCCATAGACTTCATCTTTGACGATGAGCGGCACGGCCAGCCAGGCCGGATAACAGTTGAACATGTTGTTCAGCGCGGCCTGTTCTTGCGGCGCCAAAGCCAGTTCGGCGCTGGTCAAATCAAGCATCGCCGCGCTGGCATCAGAGACCGCAATCGGCTGGCGCTTCTGCACCGCCTCGCCCATCGGCAGAACGCCGACCGGTATTTTCAGGACGATGACCTGCGGATCAATTCCTCGAGAGGCCCGGATGCGGAGCAGGCCATCCTCCCCCTGAAGGTAGACTGCGCCGGCGGCGGTGCCCAGCAAACGGCCTGTTTGATCCACGATATAGTCCAGGGTTTCATCCAACGTGCGCTTCGAATTGAGCACAGCCAGGATGTCGCGCAGACCTTCAGCCACCTGGCGCTGGCGCTGAATCTCGCGGGTGCGCTCTTCCACTCGTTGTTCCAACTCCTGACGCGCCAGCACCCGCTCGGTGAAGTCCACCATCGCCCCGATCATGCGCACCGGTTTTCCCCTTTCGTCGCGAATCACGTATCCCCGATCCAGGACATAAGCATACGAGCCGTCGGCCCGGCGAAAACGATATTCACCCGACCAGAAATGGTCTTCACCGTCCAGCGCCTTTTGCATGCTGTCGAGGATGCCGCCCCGATCTTCCGGATGCAAGGTGTTAACCCACCATGTGTAATCAGTCACGTAATCTGCCGGGTAGCCGAAGAGCCTCCGCAGGCCAAGGCTCTGCCACAATTCGCTGGTCACTAAATCTCGATCCCAGGCGGCGTCGCTTACCGCGCGGGCGATGAGTCGAAATCGTTTCTCGCTTTCGCGCAAGGCCATTTCAACTTGTTTGCGGGTGGTGATATTGCGAATGATGGCGCTGTAGAAATCCTGACTTCCTGTCTTCCAGGTAGCCAGGGACACCTCCAGGGGGATTTCAGCTCCCTCTTTATTTACCCCTCGCATTTCAATGGTCTTTCCATGAATAACGCCCAGCATGTCGACAAACTGATTCTGCTCCAGGCTTTTCTGATACATCTCCCGGTATTGTTGAGATATCAAGGGCGCGACTGATTTGCCCAACACTTCCTGGGCTTCATAGCCAAATATCCTTTGGGCGCCCGCATTCCAGGATACGACATTGCCACTATTATCCGCTAGAAGAATAGCATCACTGGCCGATTCCACCAGGGACCGAAATTTGATTTCCGATTTCTGAAGCGCCTCTTCGGCCTGTTTACGTTCAACCAGTCGTTGCGTTGCCTCTTCGTAGAGTCGCGCATTCTCATCATTACGGCGGACTAACTCGCGTGATACGCCACGCACCAGTGTAAATAGCGCGCCATAAAGGATTGAGAATCCCAGCACAACACTGCCCCAGACCAAACGGCGTGTTTCAGCAATAAGAGGCTCGACCATAGACAGATCATGATAGATTTCGTAGGAGCCAACTACCTGAAGCGAGTCGTGGATACGCAGAGGGATGTACACCTCGAGCAGTTGTGAGCCGAAGCGCCCCTTCTCGAGGACGTTTTCCGCTTTGTCTAAAGAAGAAACATCCATCGTCATCTGGCCGTTCAAAGCCTGCTGAAGATCCTCGGTCACCGGGAAATGACGCCCTACTAACTCTTTCTCATCTGAGTAAATCAACAATCCATCACGGTTCCAGATTTTGACTCGAACAATATGCTGATCGATAAGAATGTCATGCATCAGGACGTCGATCTGCTTATATCTGGCCGGGTCGAGGGGGCCGGCCAGATCCGTGGATTCCAAGTTCGGATCAATGAGAAGATCGACTTGTTCAGCGGCGCTTTCGGCTTCCTGACGAAGCGCAAGCTGTTCTAGTTCCTGCTGGATACGCACGGCCAGCACAGCGGCGATCACCGCCGTGATCACAAAACTAACGAGGGAAAATGTGGTTAAGGGAGAGGGTTTCAAACGCCGCAGGTATTTCATGATGTCCTCTTGCAGTGCGGCGCATTCCCCAAAAATTCAGCGCCTTATCCTAATGCAAGATTGGCCGATCAGATTGTCTCACTTTTTTGCCAAGATTCAATAGCGGATTATCGTTCGCCGATGCTCTTTGGAAAATACGCATGCCCCGCAAGAAACCTGCGCCATCTCTTTAGGCCATTGCCTGTTAGCAACCAAACCTGCCCGAGCTTGCAAGCCCGGGCAGGTTATAAAAAACGCATTTCTCTTGTTATTATCGACAGGCAGCTTACTTCATTAGGCCTTATTGGAAATAACCTTTTGCGCTCTCCAACCGCGTCCTTCGCGAAGCATCCCTGTGGGACGCGGTTGGGCCGCCCGCGAGGACGCGGGCTGGGAGCTAATTTCGATAAAGTCTATTTATGTTACCTATCCACTACTCACCTGCTCAGCCTGATATCATCGAGTGTAGGTGAACTTGTCGGCGTTGCTGATGGCGCTCGATTGGCCGCCGACGGTCACGATCACATCCACTGTTGTATTGCGAGTCCCAGCCGGGCTGGTGCCCAGCACGCCCTCGACCGCGTCCTGCCATTTCTCGTCAGGGACTTGCAGAGCCGGGCAGAGGCAGATGACCTCGTCCGCGCCCAACCCCAAGTCGGCACACAGCAGGCGGCGTCCGTTTACATCGAACGAGTTCGCCGTACCCGTTACTTAATCGGCTTTCAATCTGGCCGATCGGCAGGCGCGCGCCGTTTTCATCCAGCGCTACGCCGTGCAACTCTAATTCTCTGCCAGCAGTACTTTTAGATCAGAGGCAATATCATCGGATGATGTATCGGGCAAAAAGGTTTCACGCAGATCGCCTTTCTTATCTACTACATAGATGAGGCTTGAATGCGTCCCGACGCCATCCAGAACCGCTACCCCGTAATCCTGCCAGGCTTTCGCTAATTCATCAGTCGCGCCGAGCAAACCAAGAAATGCCGGGTTGAATCTCCCCATGAACTCTTTCATCGACTGCGGGGTATCATTGACAGGATCCGTGCTGACCATTACCACCACTACATCTATTGAGGCGTCGCCGCCGGCTGTCTCAAGGGCTTGCCTTATTATGGCCATTGTCGCCGGGCATTCAGTCACACAGTTTGAAAAGCCGAAAAAGACCAGGGCGACTTTGCCGCGGAAACTGCTTAGCTGAAAGGGTTGTCCATTATGATCTATCAAATTAATATCAGCGGCAGGAGCAACTGGCGAAAGGACAGCGCCCGTGAGGGAAGGTTTTGGCGCCCCGCAAGATGTCGTTACAATGATGATGAGTATGGCTAGTGTTGTAATTCTGAACGAAAAAGTGTTATGTTGCACAGAAGCCTTCTAACTTAAATGTGACTGCAATTACCCCGCTCAACAGCCACCCACTCAGGCCGTTTCGAGACCATAAGAATTGCGCGCTCTCACAAACCCTTCTAAGATTAACATCAGAACAATGGCGAGCCCCAGGTTGATCAGCGCCAGATATATTCCATCCTGCAGCAAAACATGATACCGTAGCGCCTGAGGACTTGGGAGAATCCCCAGCAGAGTCTTCAGTAATAGATTGCTGTCGAGAGGGATTTTGCGGCAAACGCTTACCTGAATGGCGACTTCATTGCCGATCCCGGTTCGAAAGATTCTGCTGGATTCCATCAGGATGATGGATAAAGTTGTCAACCCTCCCAGAAGGGAGGCCGTCAGCATGGATTGCGACCCGGGAGACATACGCCCCTGGGAACGGTTTATCAGCCATTGCGCCAGCCCCATACTGGCCCAAACCGCCAGCATCACCGGTAGCAGGATGATCATCGTATCGCGCGGCCAGCTCGAGTTGGATGGAAAGCTCATTCGAGTGCCATATCCAAATTCGTGCCACATCGTGAGCCACACAACACTGCCATAAGCAATTAAAACTGCGAGGGCAGATTTCTTGATTAAAGAGTTGATTATCATGTTTTTCCTCCTGGTGCATTGAAGAAGGCACCCTTGACGACGGCGACTAATTCGCCTGCGCGCTTCGACCGCTTCGCGTCAGCGCGCGGCCTGAGCCTGTCGTGCGCCGCCTGAGCCTGTCGTGCGCCGCCTGAGCCTGTCGTGCGCCGCCTGAGCCTGTCGAAGGCCGGTCAGGCGTCTGGGATGTCACGCGGTTCGTTGTATTTAGACCCAGGGTCGCCCTATGTTTGGATAGGGCAACCCTGGGTGCGTTTCATAACTAAGTTATGGATCACGGTCTGTTGCTTATTGGAGACGCCTACGGGATGATCTCCCATCCAAACATCATGGCGTGATCCTCGTGTGCCAGGTTGTGGCAGTGCGCCACGTACTTGCCGACAAAGTCCCTGAACCCGCGATAGACGATCACCGACTCGCTCGGGTCGAGGTTGATCAGGTCCTCCCTCGAGACATCATCCGGATGCCCCGCGTCGGGGACAGTAGTCTTCCCGTTGCGCATGACGACGCGGTGCTCTTCCATATGAAGATGGAACGGATGAACCCAGCCGCCGCCGCCGTTGCGGATCTCCCACAGGTTGAAGCTTCCCATCTTTTGCTGGGCAAATGGCTGCTTTCCGGCGGGGTTCTTGAGGCTCACTGTCGGCAGGCTGGGGTCGAAGGCCTGTCCATTGATCAGCCATTCAATCTCACCGCCGGCGGAACCGCGCTGCACCTCGAAAATCAGGCGGTTGTCCATCAAACTCTGCCAATTCGAAGGCACGGGTGGCAGTGCGCGCAGCAACTGCTGGGGGTCGGGGATCAGGCTGTCATCTGGCGCATCGTCCCCGATCACGATCTTCAGAACCGGAACCTTGTAGTTCGGGTCAGGCGAGAAGCGGGAGGAGTTGTTCCACATGCGCCCGTCCTTCATCTTCATCACGTTCGTCAGGTAGATCACATCGCCTTTTTTGGTCGGCGTCCCGTCCATGTACCTTGTGAAGTCAATGATAAACTCACGACGCTTCGCCGGCCATAACTCGAAGGAATCGCGGTTGAAGGCGAAGGGGATCAGGCCGCCATCGCTGGCGATCTGGAGGAACTTCATGCACTGTTGTCCATCGGGGATGCGATACTGCCCCTGGAGTTCGTCTCCAGTGTAGCCAAGGTCCTTTGCCGCCTTGGGGCCGCCCGTCGAGCTCATCAGCTTGAATTCGTAGATGCGGGCGATCGAGGCATCCAGGAAGCGCAGGCGGTATTTGCGCCGCTTGACCTCGAGCACCGGGTAGGCCGTGCCATTGACGGTGAAGATGTCGCCGACGAAGCCGTGGTTGGGGAAGTGCCTGAAGAAGGTCTTGCCCCACCACTCCGGATGTTTCTTGGGGTTCTTGGCATCCGGGAACTCGCCTTGGCCATCATGGATGTCCGAGTGCATGGTGACTCCGTCATCCAGGCGGCAGTCGTAAAATGCAAGCGGGATATCGTATTCGACGTCGAAGGAGCCATCCGCGTTGTTCGTGCGGACGCCGGGCAGGCGCAGGCCCTGGCGCTCATCGCCCATGTCCGTGCCGTTCTTGGGATCGTAGATGGGGTAAAGCCCGACCATGCCCTTGTAGACGTTCGAGCCGGTGTGATCCATGCGGTGATCGTGGAACCAGAAGAAGGACTGCTTCTCGCGGTCATCGCCGCCGGCGGGCCAGTTGAGATAGAGGTTATCGCACCACGTTCCCGGCTGGTAGCCGTGATACTTCGGCCCATAATTCATGCTGTAGTTCGGGTTGCCATCGCTCTCCGGCGCGGTGTGGGCGTTGTGTAAGTGGGTTAGGAATGACCAGTCCGGAGCCCCAAAGTCCTGACGGTCGAGGTTGTCAGGGTTCTCGTCCAGGTGATTCGCAAAGCGGATGAGGGCGGGCTGGCCATACTCGGCGTTGATGCGCGGTCCCGGGAAGGTTCCATTGAAGCCGTAGATGGTGCTGGCCGGCAGAGCTCGGACCGTGCCAGCCGGGTAAATATTGCCTGACGCATCGAACGAGGTTGTCGGCTTCCCTTTACTGTCGATTGGCAACACCTGGGAGGAGGTGAAGCTATGGGTGTTCACCCGAAGATCGATCTTGTAAACGAGCGGATCGGGACACCCGACCTTGGGGTTGTTCGGCCAGAGCTGATGTTGCTCGTTACCGAGAGAATTCTGCTGGCCGGGGCCAGAGCCTGGCGGGTTACTCCAGGCGTCCACCTCAGACTTCGCTATCGGGGCCAGCGCCATCGGAATGGGAAGCAGATCCTGAAATGGGGAGAGGATCAGCGGGCTGGTCGGGAAGGCTTCGATGTAGAGGGCACCAGCAGCCTCGGCTGTGGATATAGCCTTGATACCCGTGATCAGCCGTGAGCTGGCCAGGGCAACTGCTGCTGTTCCAGCCACACCCAACTTCAAAAAGTCTCGGCGGGAAAACGGGGTCGGGTCAATCTTTTTCTTAGACATGTGAGTGCCCCTTAGCAGAATGGGGTCTGGCCGGGCAATTGCTTCAAGCTTCAAAAAGTCTCGGCGGGAAAACGGGGTCTGGTCAATCTTTTTGTTAGACATGAGATTACTCCTTCTTGAGAACGGTTGTATTCAGATAAAAAAATTAGCTTACACGCAAACAACACTCACAACGGGTTAGCAACCCGGCGGGAGCGAAAGTTTTCTTTTATGGACTCTTATTGACGGGCTTCAGTAAAACTGAATCGGAAGAGGCAAACAAATATGCCCACCCTCGCCCAAACCAGTCGAGCTTCGCTCCCAACGTCCCTCGGCCGGCTTTTTTGTTTCATTGACTAGTTGAGTAGTCAACAACTAAGTTGAGTAATACCGCCTAATAAATCCTAATAAAACAATATCAGAATACAAGTCTCTGCGTAATGAGCAAAGGTCTTTTGTTGCACACTGACTTTAGTCAAAGCTTTCCGACTTTAGTCGCATGCAGATATGGACCTGAGAACTAGTTATAGTATTGAGTACCTATTACATTAGCGGCGGGTAGAGCGAGGAAGAAAGGCTCTTCCGGCTTTAACGGGAAAGCGTCCCTGTCATTCTGAGCGAAGCGAAGAATCTCGGCGCAACCAGCTAGAGACCCTTCGCTTCGCTCAGGGTGACACCCATAAATCCCGTCAAAAACGGGAGAGCCGGAAGAAATAAGGCGAAGATGCCAAAAAGCCGGGCCATACTGTTCGCGGGCGTAACTACTCAGCCCTGGCTGGCTGAAAACGCCATATGCAGGCGAAAGTGGCACAAAGCTGATCAACTTGCCACATCTTGGACGGAAACATATGGCGAAAACCAGAGCTCTCTCAGCATTTCAGCCACAGGTGGCGGTAGTCGCAGGTAGGCTGAGTAGTTACTCGCGGGCACAAATTGCGCTTTCTCTGCCCCCGCTGGATTGCCCGCTTCGCGTCCAGCAGCGGTGGCGAGGGTTTGGCAATCCCCGCGAGCAATTCCTGTTAAACCCGGCAGAGCCAGCAAAATCTGGTGGAGACCCTAAGTTGTCGTTTGCCAGCAGTTGCACTGTAGGATAGAGCAGAGCCGTCTGCATCCAGTGGGCCTAGTACACCCCGGCGGAAATCCCTCGCCGGTTTGTCATGCTGAGCGAAGCGAAGCATCTCTCTGCCGGGCCGGAGACCCTTCGCTCCGCTCAGGGTGACAACCGGTGGAAGACTTCTGCCAACGTGTACTAGAAGCACAACAATCCCCCTGGCAGATGCCAGGGGGATTGTTGATGACGGACGGCAGCCTATCCGCTGAAGTTCCTTTTCTATCGGATACAATCCAACCCGTGAACCGGACTCGTTCCTCCGTTTGCTGCCCTTTGGCGGTAAGTTTCGGGAAGAAGGTGGCAGAGTTATTTTCTCTCTGCCACCTTCCTTTGTTTAGGTGTTGCCTACTTCCCTGTCCCCGTCAGCGCAACCGAGTGCGGTGAACCGGTCGCATTGCTGGTGATATTGAGCGTGCCGGTGAAGTTAATCCGGGAGGTCGGAGCAAAGCGCACGCTCACGTTGCAGTTCTTCCCGGGCAAGATCGCGGCGCCGCAGTTATGGCCGGCGATGGTAAACGTGGTCGAGCCGCTGATCGTGAGTGAGGTGATATTGAGGTTGCCCGTGCCCGTGTTCGTGATGTTGACAGACTTCGTCGAACTGCCACCCAGGCCGGCGCTGAAGCTGAGTGAAGTTGGCGAGAGGCTCAGGCTGGCCGCGACGCCGGTGCCCGACAAGGATACGAGTTGCGGGCTGGTCGGGGCGTCGTCGACCAACTGGATCTGGGCCGTCCTTGCGCCACCGGCAGTCGGGGCGAATCTGACTTGCAGGGTGCAGGTTCCGCCCGGGATGACGGCCAGGACACAGTTGTTCGTGAGCTGGAAGTCACCCGGGTTGGCGCCGATCAGAGCCGCCGAGGTCACGTGGAGGTCCGCGGTGCCCGTGTTCTGCACTGTGATGTTGACCGAGGCGCTTACGGTGCCTACAGCCTGACTGGCGAAGCTGACACTCGTCGCGCTCAGAGTGACGGCGGGCAGGGGTACAGAGATGCCTTGCCCGGAGAGCGCGACTGTTGCGGGTGAGTTGAGGCCCGAGTGGGCGATGGACAAGTTAGCCAACTTGTTACCGGCGGTGGTCGGGGCGAAGTGGACGGTTACGGTGCAGGATTGATCCTGATTGATCGTGTTGCCCGCACATGTGCCGCCGCTGACCACGAACTGAGAGGCATCTGCGCCGGTGAGGGCGGATGCGAAGCCGGTCACCGCATCGGGGGATACGTTGGTGAGGGTGACCGTCAGGTCAAGACTCGTGCTGAGCACGTCCACGTTGCCGAAGTCGATGCTCGCCGGCGCGCTCATGATCGGCCCGGCCAGCTTGCCCGAGACGAAGAACTTGTCGGTTCGCATGGCCGTGCCATCAATGGCGAAGTAGTTCGCCGGCTCGGTCTCACCGACGGGGGTGTAGCGCGACCCGACGATGCGGTGCAAGCTGATGGCGTCACCGAGGTAGCCAGCAGGCGCCGCAGGGGCCACCGCCGGGTCCCAGCGAAGGAGACCGCCAGACATCAGCGTGCTTGGGATTGGGGGATCAGTGTCGGTTGTGCCGGCGTTGAGCGGGATTCCACCGACCGTGTTGGTCAGGA
>CAYSIV010000049.1:24265-25183 GCA_964431175.1 uncultured Anaerolineales bacterium | reverse complement strand
GGGCCATCGGGCTGTCGGCCACGTTGACCACTTCGGCCCCGGCCTCGGCCAGCAGGGCGGCGGCGGCCAGCAGTTTGTGAGTCGAGAGGCCTTTGGGCGGGTGCATCTCCACGCCGATGACGAATTGTTTGGCGGCAAACTTCTCGGCCAACCGGGTGGGCGAGTGCGACTCGGCCACGCCCTCTTCGCGCTCCGCTGGCGACACCACCACGGTTTGCACTAATGACTTGCGCTGAGGCCCATCGAGCGCGGCTCGCATGGCGGCAATATGTTCGGGCGTAGTGCCACAGCACCCCCCGACGATGACGGCGCCCCCTTCGACAAAAGCCAGCGCGTACTCGCCGAAATACTCCGGGGCCGCCGGATACATGATCCGGCCGCCGACGTGTTCCGGCCAACCGGCGTTGGGTTTAACCAGAAACTTCGCCTCCGGGGCGGCCTGCTTCATCGCCTGAAGAATTCGCAAAACCTGGGCCGGGCCGCTGGAGCAGTTGACGCCGACGATGTCGGCCCCGCAGGCGAGCAGTTCCTGGGCCACTTTGGCCGGCGTGTCGCCCAGCAGAGTCACATCGTCGCGGGTAAATGTCATGCTGGCGATGACTGGCAGTTTACTCACCGCTTTCGCCGCCCGCGCGGCTTCGGCCACTTCGCGCAAGTCGCTCATCGTCTCGATGATGATCAAGTCCACGCCGCTGGCGACCAGGGTTGCGATCTGATCGTGAAACGCGGCGTAGGCCTGACCGGGCTTCACTCTGCCATAAGGGGCCAGCCGGACTCCCAACGGGCCTACCGACCCGGCGACGAGGACTTCTTTGAGCGAGGCCTCAACTACGCGCCGGGCCAGCGCTACCGCCGAAGCGTTGATCTGGCGCACTTGAGTCGCCAGGCCGTGCCGGGCCAGCTTGTAGCGGTTGGCGC
>CAYSIV010000049.1:16121-24255 GCA_964431175.1 uncultured Anaerolineales bacterium | reverse complement strand
GGTGTTGGTCTCGATGATCTGCGCTCCAGCGTCAATGTAGCCGCGATGCACCTCTGCCACCAGGGCGGGCCGTGCCAGGTTGAGGCCGTCGAAGCACTCGTCGAAGCTCACGCCGCGAGCGTGAAGCATGGTTCCCATTGCGCCATCGGCGAGAAGAGGGGAGGTTTGGAGTTTGTCAAATAGCAACTTGGACATTAATCAGCCAACTCGTTTGTAGACTCTGGCCCTCACCCGTTCCACCACCATCTCTCCCGTCAGCGCCCAACCCCACTCCGGTTTCAGGTTGGGCCGCTTGTGCGGGGTGAGGATGAGGAGCGAGTCGGCCAGCAGGCCCAGTTGATAGGCCAGCGCGGGCAGGCGTGAGGGTTGAAGCAGGTGCAGGGCGAAACTGCAAACGATCAGGCTGTAGCTTCGGCCCGCCAATGCCCCGGTGGCGATTTGCTCAAAGGTGAACGGCTCGGCAGTTTGGCCGGTGCGGGCGAAGTAAGCCTCGGCCGTGTAAGGGTCAACGCCGTCAACCTGGTCGGCACCAAGTGCTTTGAGGGACAGCGTTGCCTCACCACTGCCGCAGGCCAAGTCAAGCACGTGGCTTAGATCAATAGGCCACGTTTCAACCGCAGCCCGCAAGACGTGTTGAATAGCCCGCTCGTGTGGGTTGCTATAGCCGCCGCCGAAGCGCTGGTAGAAGTCTTTCACGCCGTAGCGTTCGTATTGTGAACGGATAGAGTTCGGAGTAGCCATATCATTAAATGGCGGCTTTTAGTAAAGTAAGAACCAGTTGACTCTGCATGTTATAATCAAACTAGTAAAAGACGGGGGATGCGTCTCCCGTTTTCACCCCCCTAGCGAAAAGCCGCCGTGTGGTGGCCAGCCTGAGTAATCAGGCTAGCTAGGGGGGTTTTCGTTTTCTACTCGAGAAGTTCAACCGCCTTTTCAATTGCGGGATCGCTGTCAAGGCTCACCTGATCCCAGTCAGCTTTGATCTCAACATCCGGCTTCACCCCAAACTCGGCCAGGTCCTGGCCCTGGCTCGTTTTGTACGACTGGTTGGCGAAGGTGAATTGCGACCCGTCCGGCAAAGGCACGGTGGTGTAGCCAAAAATCTTGCCGGGCGTTTGCAAGCCGACGACCGTTGCCCGGTCGGACGCTTGCAGGGCGGCGGCGAAAATCTCGGGCGAGCCTTCGGTGTCGGGGCCGACGATGAGGACAATGGGCAGTTTCTGCGAGCCGCCCACGTCCACCCCTGTCACTTCGACCGGACTGCTGTCGGTGCGCGAATAAAACTCGCCGAGCCTGCCGTCCGCATACATCGCCAGCATCTCAGCCAGCGGCCAGGTGTTCGAAACGTGCGCCACCCGCAAGTCAATGATGATGCCTTTCAACTCTGCTTGCTGGCTAATCGAGGTTAACGCTTGCGACATCGTTTGCATGAAAGTGTCATCGGTGGCTACCGGGACGAGAATGTACAGAATCCGGCTTTGGGTGAGGAGGCCGCCCTTGAGGGTGTCGGCGGCGGTAAGGCTCGCCCGAGTCACGAGCACGGTCCGGCGCGGCTCGCCGGGAGACTGCACTTCCAGCTTCACGGTGGTGTTGGCCTCACCCCGGACTCGTTTGATCACATCCGGCCCTTCGGCGGCGGTGACGGGTTGGCCGTCAATACTGAAGATTGAATCGTGCGCTTTCAACCCCGTCTTTTCGGCCGGTGAGTCTTTGATGATGGAGAGGATGACGATGTGCGGCTCAGGCTCGGCCCGCACCGACACATAGGCGCCGATGCCGGAATACTGCGTCGTATTTTCCAGATCAGCGCTAATGCGCTCAGCCCGCGATTGATAGACGGCGCTCTGGCCGGGCAGTTGAGTCACCAGCGCCTGAAGCGCCGCTTCAAATTCAGTCTCGGTCAAGCCCTTCTTCACCTGCGCTTGCGAGTCGGCCTGGGCGGTTTCCCAGCCATTGCTCTTGAGATCATCGTAAATGTATTGCTCGTGAAGCGCTGACGATAGCGCATCCAGCACTCGCAGTTGCCGTTGCACCGCGTCGGCGGTGGGCAGGGTAGTGACCGCCGGCGCGTTGGATTGCCGGGCGCAGGCCAGCATCGCCAGCCCCAGGAAAATGATGGCCGTGAGGGCGCGGATGTATTTCATGAGAGCCTCCATTATTGCGCGTTAAAGAAGGACAGGTCGCGAAAGAAGATAACGCCGTCATACTCCTCATCTGAGGCTACGATCTTTGCCGTGTCGGCCCACTCTTGCAGGCGTTCAATTTCACTGTGTGAAGTGGCGACGTAAATGCTGACCCCATAGGCGCCTGGCTTGGAGAAGGTTGTGGTCGCCGTCCACACGCCGACCGAACCGTCAAAGTCAATCGTCAGTGACTTGGGCAGAATGAAAGAGTCGCCGGTTTCAAAATTGGTGATGACGTAAAACAGCCGCCACCCGGCTTGCAAGTTCGAGTACGTGCCGCCGATCTCCACCGGCTGGCCCACCGGCACCGTGTCGCCAAACTCCGGCTTGATGAGTTGCACTGAAATAGATGAGAACGGCGAGCCGCCGCCACCGCCGCCCGTCGCTGGCAGGGTAGGAGCGGTGACCACCGTCGGCGTCGCCGGGAAATTAGAAGTGGGCGCCGCCACAACTGCTTCTGCGGTCCGTGTTGCTTCGAATGCGGCAGGCGGCGTTCCTGTTGCGGAGCCTGCCGCCCGGTTGAACAGGCCGGCCCCGACGAAGACGACCGCGAACACGACGATCAACATGATGATGACAAGCAGACCGGAGAGCAGGAACCTTCTCACAGTGCCCGGGCCCACACACCCTCTTGGGGGAGTGGGCTCTGCTTTGACCGGCGGCGGCTCCTGGCCCGTCATTGCCGCAACCCCGGCAATGGCCAGCTCGAGATTAATGTTGGGGTAGGTGCGGATCTGGTTGTAGACCACGTTGCCCCAAAAGGTGAGCAAGCCGCGCAAATACTCCCGGTCGTCGTCGTCGGCTACGTGTCGTCCGGCCAGCCGGACGGCTTCGACGAAGCTCCTCACCTGGGCTAATTGGTCGAGCGTGTACGCACCGGAAGCAGGCGCAGCTTTGAGCAGTTCGGCGTGGCGGGCACGGATTTCTGAGAAGGAAAGGGTGTCGGGCATGGATACCTCTAAACTTGTGCACGTGGGAGCGTAGGAGCGGCTTGTAGCCGCGATGCAAAGCGGACATCGCGCGTGCAACGCGCTCCCACGTTAATTTTCAGGCTCTATTCTTTTTCAAAATCTCCAACAAGTCATCAGACAACGAGTCCAGGGTTGAGGTCAAATCTTTCAGCTCTTTGTCGGCGATGAAGAAGTGGGTCCGAATGGCCGTTCCCAGCTCGCGTAAAGTTTTGCGGACGGCGGCCAGCTCTTCATTGCCAATCTGAGTCTCCAGGGTGTGGGCCAGGCGGGCGACGGCCACGCACCACTCCGAGCCGGAGAGGTCGCCGTCCTTTGCCACCAACTCGCCGGACTTTTTGGAAAAAGGGATGAGCCGGCTGTCAATCACATCGGAGCGGCAAAAGGCCCAGGCGGCAGAGACGGCTTCCCACTCCCACGTCGGGCGGCGGGCTTCGTCGCGCAGGCGGGTGAAGTCGTTGTCCAAATCCTGAAAGATGTCGTGCTTCTCAACTGCCGAGTACAACGTGGCGTGCAGTTTATCCAGTTCGGTGATGGCTTGGGCCAGGTCGGGCGCAGAGGGGAGTTCGTCGGGTTGGGTCCACGAGTCGGCCAAACGGCGCAGTTCGGCGGTGCGATCTTCGAGCGATTTATCGGCGGCGTTCATGTGAGTCTGAATCGTCTGCCGCAGCTTGCGGGCAACGCCCGACACGGCTTTGTAACTGCCCTCGGCCAGCGCCGCGTCGAAGTTCTGTTCGCTAATGAGTGACTCGACGATCCAGGGGTCGCCGGTCAGGCCGCCACTTTTAGTGAACGGCTCGGTGGTAATGGCTGCCGCGCCGGTGTGGGCAAAATCTTCAAGGCGGCGCAAGATGCTCTGGCAGCGCGCCCAGTATTCGACCACGTAGGTGAGGTCGGGGGCGGCTTTGTCGAGCCGGGGCAGTTCGAGCAGGATGAACTCAAGCGACTCGTTGAGGTCGTGCAGAAAATCGTGCAGGGCCTTCCAGGCGGCGAGTTGCCGGTAGAGGCGGGCGGCCCCGGTGAGGTGGCCTTGCCAGCGGTTGAGCATGGCACTCGAAGAGTCGGTGAGTGGCTCGGCGCGCACGGCGTCGAAGCCGAGGCGGGTTTGGGCCACCACCCGCTCCTTGCTCTGTTGGGGAAAGTCTATCAACAAGCCGTTATCAGAAGAAAGAAAGAGCACCGGAATCGCGAACGAGGCGCTGGCGCTATTATTGTTGTAGATCGCCAGCCGGCCTTCGTACATGGCTTCGTCAACAGTTCGGCCCTGAGCCAGTTGGTTATAGAAGGCGCGGCTGAAGGCGATGGCGGCCCGGTCGAAAATGGGCGCCTGCATGGCAACGACAGCGGGGATGCCGGTGCGTTGCAGAATCTTGGGGGCGATGCCGGTGAGCGGTTGGGCCGTGGAGTCGATGGCCGTTTCGCAGGCGTTGAGGACGATGAGGCGCAGGTCGGCCAGGCCGCCGAAGAGGATGGCAGCGTCGTCCGGCGTCACCGAATCCAGATCGCCGTATTGATCTTCAAAGGCCAGGGCCGATTTGTCTTCAGCGAACTTGCCGTGCCCGGAGAAGTGCAGAGCGTGTGGATTGAATGTGGTGAGCGCCGCGCGCACTTTGTCGCGGGTGGCATGCTCCACGAATTCCAGCTTCACCCAGCCTTTGGCCTCTTCATCGGCCAGGGCCGAGGTGAGATTGTTACGCTCGGCGGCGAAGTTGAGTTGCGGCAGTTCGCTGGGCATGGCGCTGACGACGAGAATGCGAAGCGGCAGTTGAGTAACGATGGGTTGTGCCCGCTGGAGGCCGACGGCAATGAAGCGGGTGATGGAGACGGCATTGAAGATCAGAAAGCCGGCCGGGTCGTGGTAAAGCGCCTCCCACGGCAGGCGGCGCAAGTCGGGCGGCTCGATCTGCAGGCGCAGGCGCAGGGCACTGCTCTCGGCCAAGTTGGCGGTGAGCAAGTCGCGCAAACCGGCGTCGGCGGTGATGGCCGAGTACAGGCCGAGGCCGATCTGCTTCACCTGATCCGTCGAGAGCGCCTCGAGCGAGGCCGACAGGGCTGGGATGGACTGGGCCTGAAGCGGGGCCGGTTCGGGCGAGCGGCCATGCGGCGAGGCGGTGACACGCACCTCGGGGCCAAGGAGTTCGCCGGGAGGATCGGAGAGGAGGAGGTCGAGGTTATTCACAAAGGATGAAGGATGAAGGCAGAATTATGAAGGATGAAGGATGAATCGCAGGATTCATCCTTCATCCTTCATAATTCATAATTCCCAGGGTGGTTTGCCCGAGTTGCCTTTGAGCGAGTTGCGAATCGCTTCCCGCATTTCTTCGTCGGGCAGAACGTCGGCCATGGCCGCCAGCAGGCCGAAGCATCCGGCGATCATCATGTCGCCGAAGGGCACGGCGAAGTAGGGGCCGAGGCGCGAGCCACGCATGAGCGAGCGGCGCGGGCCGGTGACGACCAGCGGCGGCTCGGGGATCGGTTCGGTCGAGTATAACAGCGCGCCGTGGCCCATGTCGTCGAACACGTCGGCGTGCTTGAGCGTGCCGTTAGCAAGACGATCAATGAGCGACTCAAGTTTCGCCTGATCAATTTCGCCGGTGTGATGCTCGAACACGCCCTCGATGCCGCCCGGCCCCAGCCGAAACGCCAGGGTGTGAAAGTTGCCGACATTGCAGATGATGACTTGCCGGTGCGCGGTGGCCCCCGGATCAAACGTGGCCCCGAGCACGGCGGCGGGGGCGGTGTCCATGACTACGAGCGGAGCGAGCGGAGCGAGTGGAGCGAACGAAGTGTCAGTGGTGTGGGAGGCAGCCACTGCTTTGAGGCGGGTCATGACCGGCGGAATGTCGGTTGAAAGGTAGGCGAACGCCGAGAGACGGTTGTGGGCGCGGATGCGCTGGTCGAGATAATCAAACCGGAACTGGCGGTCGGAGTAGTCGGGCGGAGAGTCACCGTGATCAAAGACGGCGACGCCAATCGCGTCCGGGTTCAGAGTCAGGCCAAAGGCGGCAAAGGCGGTTGCCAGGGCCGGGAGATCAAAATCCTTGAGTTCGATACGGATGGCGTCGGGCAGGGTGTCGGTTTCATCGTCGCTGATGAGTCGCACGCCCATTTCTTTTTGCACGTAGTCAAGGTCGTCGTTGAAGGTGCGGGCGGCAGAGGGCGTGGCAAAGAGCAGGTGGCCGGCCCGGACGTGGTCGCGCGCCGCCCACTGGCTGGGGCCGCCACCCATCATCACCCCGGTGAGCAAAACGGCCTCGCCGCGCGCGGTGGCGTCCCTGAGCCGATTATGAACGATCATCGTCGGCGAGGGCATAATAAGCTTGAAACCGTTCTCCAGATCGAGCGCGGGGTCGAAGAGGAAAACGTCTTGCGTGCCGGTGCCAACGTCTACGGCCAGAATTTGCATAGGCCTATTATAAACCTGCTAACTCTGCCATTTTTATTCGGCTCTAACGAAAAAGAACGCCGAGAGTCGAATTGATCCTCGGCGTTTTTCCTGGGAGAATCGGAATGCTCTTTCAACGCTTGCCAGGTCTGATATAATCTTTTCATGCCGGAAGGGGATGAGGAGTATGAATGGGATAGCTCTCATGAATGGCCGAAACGGTGGTTGCGTTGGTTATTGCGAACAGTCGCCGACGGTTGGCGAAATGAGCGCGTGAGCCGAGACTTTTTTGACAAGATGCAAGATCGCGGTTTCAGTCGGCAATAGGTAAGGACAGCCATTTCCAGCTTGGAGAGCTATATCGGTCGTTATTGGCATGGCGGCAATCGGGTGGGGTTTTGGCATCCGCGCAGTCGCCTGTTCATTGCCTGGAAGCCCAACCACCTCCGCAGTCCCAGCCGGTTGATGAGCGGCTTCTTTGTTTCTGATGGGCTGGATTATCTCTCCAGCCAGATCAACTTCCGCGAAATTCGCGGGCCACGAAAATGACCAAAAGCAACTTTGATCAGGCGCTTGATAATTACCGGAACAATGTCGTCAAGATATTGCCGGATTATATTAGCGGTCGACTGAGCGATCACGAGGCGTTGGCCGACGAGCTAAGTTTGTCATTGTACAGCCGTGATGTTCTGGCGCGTGCTTTGGCCTCGGCAGATGCGGCGGCTCAAGCCCGATTGAGTGAAATAGAACAACTTGACCAACAGCTACTTGATCTCAAAGATGCTTTGCTTCCGTTAGCGCCGTTTTACATCAGCCTGCGTGAGCGCAAGCCTCGTCCGCGTAGTCAGTGGTGGTATTATCTTGATGAAATTGTTTCTTCGCCGCCGGACGTTTCGGCCACTAAGACGGCGGCTGGTTACTGGTTGCCGTTGACGCCGCATCCCGTTGCCGCGTAACAGAACGCCGAGGGCTATCGAAGCCCTCGGCGTCTTTATGAATACGTGCGCCCGCCCCTGGCCTGACAAGTTTTTTAGAGCCTGTCAGGTCCAGGGCGGTTTGTCTCTACACCCGCCCTAGCGCCGCCAGCATTTCCTCCACCCGGGTGAACTTGAGGCGCGGGCGGCCAGCGGCTTTGCCGTTCGCCACTTCCATTTCGTCGAGCTTCAGCCAGTCAGCGAAGGTGACGTGTTGCGGCTGGCGTTGGCACACCAGCGCTTCGGCGTCGGTTGCATCCGGGTTTGCGGGTTGCAACACCTGGCCGTTCTTCAAATCTTCCAGCATGTTGTTGGCAGTTTCAACCGAGTCCGGTTTGTTGGTGCCAATCACGCCGCTCGGCCCGCGCTTGATCCAGCCTGAGGTGTATTCGCCTACGCGCGGCTGTTTGGTGTCGGGATCGAGCACCCGCCCCTTTTCATTGAGGATGACGCCCCACTTGTCGTGGAATGGCACGCCCGGCAGAGGCACACCACGATAACCCACCGAACGAAACACCAGGCCGACCGGCAGTTCTTCAAATTGGTCAGTGGCTTTGGGGCTGAGTGTTCCGGCCTCGGTGGCGTACAACACGTTTTTCACCAGCCGCATTTTCACCACCCGCC
>CAYSIV010000049.1:15570-16111 GCA_964431175.1 uncultured Anaerolineales bacterium | reverse complement strand
TGGAAAGTCGAGCAAGTTGGTCATTCGCTTCCTCGTTTCGCCAATGAGTTCAACCGGCGAAACGAGGAAGCGAATGACCAACTTGCTCGACTTTCCATCGGGCTTGGGCAAGGCATAACTCTGCAAGATTTCCACCTTCTTGGAGGTGGCTCGATCTTTGGTTCGTTCCAGCTCGGCCTTGCTCAACGCATCCAGCGCCACTTCTTCGGGGAGAGTGAGGGTGGTGGCATCGGCCATCTCGCCAACCTCTTTGACTTCCGGGTTGCTGAAGGCGGCTTGCGCCGGGCCGCGCCGCCCGAGCAAATACACTTCCTTCACTTTGCTCTGGCTCAGGGCTTCGAGGGCGTGGGCGGCGATGTCGGTGGCTTTGAGTTCTTCGGGCGTGCGGCACAGGATTCGGGCCACGTCAATGGCCACGTTGCCCACGCCCACCACCGCGACTCGTTCCTGTGAGAGATCAAACTGGCAATCGCGGTAATCGGGGTGGCCGTTATACCAGGCCACAAATTCAGTGGCCGGGTGACTGCCTCTAAGGTCTTCG
>CAYSIV010000049.1:0-15560 GCA_964431175.1 uncultured Anaerolineales bacterium | reverse complement strand
GATCCGTTTGGGCGCCGGTCGCATACAAAATTTGATGATAGTGCGCTCTCAAATCGTCGAGGCTGAGGTGCTTACCCAATTCGACATTGCCGTAAAAGCGGAAGCGGGGATTGGCCGCCACTTGCTCGTAGGCTTTGGTGACTGTTTTGATTTTTGGGTGATCGGGCGCGACGCCGCCGCGCACCAATCCAAACGGTGTGGGCAGGCGGTCGAACATATCCACCTCGACCGTCAGGCCATTCTGTTTTAGCAGGTGGTCGGCGGCGTAAAAGGCCGCCGGACCGGAGCCGACAATGGCAACGCGCAACGGATATGTTTCAGTGCCGGGTTGAGTCATTGAGTGAACTAGCCTTCGAGAATTTGAATTTGGAGGGTATCAATTTCGCCCTCATATTGGTCGAGCAGTGCTTTGACCACGTCGCCGAGCGAGATGATGCCGGCCAGCTTGCCTTGATCCATAATTGGCAAGTGGCGGAAGCGCTGGTCGGTCATCGTCTGCAAAACCGATTTGAGGTCGTCATGCGGCGAGCCGGTGGTGACGTTTTTAGTCATTACCTTGTCTACGGGCAGAGTCAGGATGATGTCCTTCTGGGCGGCCTCGCGGATAATATCGCGCTCGGAGAGAATGCCAACCAGTTTGCCTGCTTGCGCCTCGTCCACCACAACCAGCGCGCCGATTTTGTGCGAGGCCAAAAGGTTAACGGCCTCTTTGACCGTCTGGTGATGGTGGATGGTGACGACGTTGTTACCTTTGGTCGCCAGAATGTTGCTGATTTTCATTTTGGGTGTCCTTCTTCAACAAGGTTGCCAGATGATTAAACGTTGACGGCAAGTTCCAGAGAATCCGGCGAGATTATAGCGCGAGAGCGAAACGCCGAGCGAGGGAGAAAAGCCACTTTATTGGGGTGACAAATGACAATTCCATGGCTACTCCTCTACTTTCATCACATAAAGGAACAGCCCAAAAACTATCACCAACACGCCCATCAACACCCCGCCGCTTTGCCACAGACCGAAGAACGGCAGATGTTCCGGGATGTTGTGACTGCCAATGCCGAGAATGTCGGCCAGAGCCGAGACACAGCATAGCACATAACCGGTGGCGATCAGCCGGATGCCAATGTCGTGCCTCAGCCGCCGCTCGCGGGCGCGGTGACGGGTGGCATAAGCGTAAACATAACCGCCTAATGTCATCAGCCCCATGCCTAACAAAAAAGTGAAAATCTGGATGATGCCAAAGCCGGGGGTGAGGTTGAGGCGGACGATTTCGGGAAAGATACCGATGACGAAAATGAAGAACCCGGCGACGATCAGGGTGATGGCGGCGCGAGCGAGGCGGGTGCTTTCGGGCGGGGACGTGCTCATGCCGGTAGGCCCCGCCTCAACACGTCCAGCCAGTTGCCGCTCATCACCTTTTCCACGTCGGCTTCAGAGTAGCCGCGCTCTTTCAAGGCACTGCCAATCAGGCTCAGGTCGGCGATAGTGTCGATCTCGGCTGGCACACTTTCCACCCCAAAGCCGCCGTCAAAATCCGAGCCGATGGCAACGTGATCGGCATTGCCCGTAATCTGGCAGATATGATCGATCATCGCCACCACGTAAGCCAGCGTCACGGCGTTCTTGCCATCGTGCCCAGTCCAGTCCGCTTTGAGGAAATGATTGTAAGGAACAATTCCGGTCACCCCGCCGCGCGCGGCCAGCCGTTGGATCATTTCGTCGGAGAGGAAACGCTCGGGGCGGCGCACCTCGCCCTTGAGCACGGCACGTGGATTGGCGTGCGAGGCGATGACCACACCCTCAAACAGGTCGAGGGCTTCGAGGAAGGAGTCGTCAGAGGCGTGGGAGAGGTCAAGAATAAGGCCGAGGTCGGCCATCACCCCAAGCAGTTGGCGGCCTTCAGGGGTGAGCGGGCCGGGTTCGCCGGTTCCGCCGGCGTAGCGTGTGCCGGCCCAGGCCAGGCCGACGATGCGCACGCCGCGTTCCATCCACCCCTCGACTTCTCCTGAAGCAGGCTCGCGGATGGCATCGGCGCCTTCCATGAGGGGCACGAGGCCGACCCGCCGATCTTTCAAATCGGCGGCTTCCCATGAGTCTAACACTTGCTCCAGGTCGCCGCGTCCGCCAATCAATCTGAACTGTTGGCAGTCGTCCACCAGCCGGTGGTAGTAATCGAGTTGCTGAGAGTAAAGGCGATATGCTTGCTGAGAGTCGGCGTAAGTCAGCCTGTCCCAGTCGCCCATTCGGTGGCGGATGGGCCCGGCGAAGAGGGTGCTGAAAATGACGGCGACGTGGCCGAGCAGGTAGTCGCCGAGGCCGAGCAGGGAGTTGCCGTTGTGTGACGGAGCCGAGTTATTCTGTTCGGCCTGGCGGGTGGCAAGCGCCGACTTGGTGTAGTCGCGTCCGAAGGTCAGAGCATTCCAGGCCAAGTCCTGGTGAGCGTCAACGATGATGTTGGCAGGCATGGCGCGGATGGTAGCCGGAGGGAGAGGCGTTGTCAAGCGTAAGACCTCTCGGGTCTGGCCCGAAACTTGTTTGCCCACCGGGGGTTTCATTTGTGAGCTTTCGCTCCAAGCCGATTTCGATTATATTAGCCGCATCCCCATCTCTGGAGGCAACCATGACAACTGCATCGATGGCTGTGCCCGTCAACGACAAGCGCGAGATTTTTGGCTGGACGATGTACGACTGGGCCAACTCGGCCTTTAGCACCACGGTGGTCACCGTCTTTCTTGGCCCCTACCTCACTAACCTGGCCGAGAAGGCCGCCGACGCCAACGGCAATATCTTCTACGTGTTTGGCTCCGGCATCCGCTTCGACTCATTGTTTACTTACTGCGTTTCGCTCTCGGTGCTCTTGCAAGTGTTCTTCCTGCCGGTGCTGGGCGCCATCGCCGATTATTCGCATTTGCGCAAGCGGATGATGCAGTTGTTTGCTTTCATCGGCTCGGTGGCAACGTTGGGGTTAATCTTCCTGGTTCAAGAAACTTATCTCCTGGGCGGCATCCTGTTCATTATCGCCAATTTGGCGTTCGGAGCGAGCATCGTCTTTTACAACGCTTATCTGCCGGACATTGCCAGTGAAGACAAACGGGACAGCGTCTCGTCGGCGGGGTTTGCGCTGGGCTACGCCGGCGGCGGCCTCTTGCTACTGCTCAATCTGGTGCTGTTCTCGCTGATGAAAGATGGGGCGCTAGCGGCTCGCATTTGCCTGGCCTCGGCGGGGCTGTGGTGGTTGCTCTTCGCCCAGGTCACGTTTGTCACCTTGCGCCCGCGCCACGCGGCCAAGCCCCTGCCCGCAGGTGAAAACTATCTCACCATCGGCTTCAAGCAGTTAGCCAACACCTTTCGTGAAGTTAATAAGTTCCCGGAGACGGTGCGTTACTTGATCGCCTACTTGTTTTTCAACGACGGCATACAAACGGTGATCGTGATCGCCGCCGTGTTTGCCGCCGAAGAACTGGGGATGTCGTCCACGAACCGCATTCTGGTGATTTTGATGATCCAGGTGATGGCGTTCTTTGGGGCGTATCTTTACGGCTGGTTGGCCGGGAGAATGGGAGCGGTGCGGGCATTGATCAGCAGCCTGATCATCTGGTGTGCCGTCGTCATCTATGCCTATGCCGGAATGAAGAGTATAGCTCTTGTGCCCGGATTGAACGTCGCTCAACGCGAACTGGAATTTTGGCTGTTGGCGTTTGTGGTGGCGCTGATTTTGGGCGGCAGTCAGGCCCTCAGCCGCAGTATTTTCTCGCAGATGATTCCGGGCGGACGGGAGGCCGAGTTCTTCTCGTTCTATGAAGTCAGCGAACGTGGCACGTCGTGGATGGGGCCGTTCATCTTTGCTCGCGTCAACGACATTACCAAGAGCTTCCGCACTGGCATTTTGTCCCTCATTGTGTTGTTCGTGGTGGGTCTGGGGATATTGGTGACGGTGAACGTCCCGCGCGCAATCAAAGAGGCGCGGGTGGCAAGTGAGGCGTAACTCCCGCCGTCATAGACCTCACCGGTTTTCGCGCAAGCGACCTGTGAGGTCGGCGAGGACGAACGGCACGCGCAAACCGCCGTTTTCAATCACCAGCGGCTCGCCGAAAGCGAGCCGCGTTTGTTTGGCCAGGGCCGCGCTTCCGGCGATGATGCCGACTCGCCAGCCCGGGCATTTTTCTTTTACAACTTTTCCGAACTGGGCGTATAAATCTCTCACCTCGCTTCCAACGCGCTCCCCGTAAGGCAGGTTGCCGATCAGCAAGCCGGGCGTCTTCGATGGCGGCTCGATAGCCGAGATGGCGCGAATGCTAAACTGAATCGAGGCCGCCACTCCGGCGCGGGCGGCGTTGGCTTGGGCGGCGGCAATCGCGCCCTCATCCCGATCCGAGGCAATGATGATCGAGGGGGCGGTTTTGATCATCGCCGCGCGCGCGTTTCTCAACTGTTCGCCCCATTCCTGAGTGTCGAAGTTAACCCAGTCGATGAAGGCAAAGCGGCGGTTGAGGCCGGGGGCGATGTTGCGAGCCATGAGGGCCGCTTCGATGGCAAACGTGCCGGAGCCGCAAAACGGATCGAGCAGAGGCCGGGCCGAGTCGTAGTTGGCGTGACGCAAGAGCGCGGCGGCCAGCGTCTCGCGCAGAGGGGCCTTCGCCGTTTGCAGGCGGTAACCACGCTGGTGCAGGTGCGCGCCCGACGCGTTGAGACTAATCGTGCAGTGGTCGTGAGCGATTCTGACGATCACCTCTGAATTTAACCGCGAAGACGCGAAGGTCGCCAAGTTTTCTTTTTCTTCTTCGCGTTCGCCTGCCCCGCTTCTCTTTGCAGGGTCGCGTCTTTGCGGTGAATCTTTATGGCCGAAATGATCCTCAATTGCCAACATGACTCGCTCGGCGACGGCGTCGGAGTGATAAAGTTTGGATTTGTGGCATGCCGCGCGAACGCTGACGGGCTGGCCGGGGCGGAGAAAATGCTCCCACGGCAGGCCGGCGGCCTTCCGTAGAAGTTCATCGAAGGCTATGGCTTGAAACTCACCGAGGCGCACCAGTACCCGGCTGGCTGTGCGCGACCACAGGTTGATTTTATAGAGATGGCTGAGGAAACCTTCAAATTCCACGCCGCCCGGCACGGCGCGCGGGTGGTTGACGCCGAGCGCGAACAGTTCGGCGCGGGTGAGGTCTTCGAGGCCGGGCGGGGCGACGGCGAAAAGGGAGAGGCGGGTATTCAACGTGATCGTGAGCGCTCAAATACCAAGCAGGTTGAAGAACTTTTGCCGGGCCTCTTCGTTATCCAAAATATCTTCGGTGCTGAACCAGTGATTGACCGACTTCTTATTTGTTTTCAAATCAGCGATAGCTTGAGGCGTCACGGAGATGCCCTGAAGGATCAGGACGGTCTTTGCACTACGAGTTTTCTTCTTGGTGCGACTCAAACTTTTGATTGCTGCTCCCACTCGCTCTAGAATCCCGGCTTCGTCTATGCCACCTTTGACTTCAACGGCGGCCAAAATATCTTTGCCGTGTAACACGGCAATGTCAGGCTCATCAGCAAATACGATAGTTCGCCCATCTTTCAACTCAAACCGCTTGGCAAGTGTCTCTGCATCTTGACCAACCTTATTTCCTGGCAGTAGCCATCGTTTGTCGGCCAGCCGTCGTTCCACAATATTTTTGATGATGATCTCGTGCCGGTTGCCTTTGGCATTCTGCCATGAACCTTGCGCTTGCGACCCTGCTGCCATCCCGCGCCAGATGTCGAACTCACGCACATTGATGGATTCATCCGCTTCTATCAGACGGCTGGTTATCTTGTTCAAGTGCTTTGCAATCGCTTCTGCTGTTTTCTCGTCGGGGAGGTTATTTCCGTTCTCATAGATGTTTCTGGTGAAAGAACTCGCTCTTCAGCAACTGATCCAGCGACCACGCTTTGCGTTTGCCGGGCAACGTCATTTTTTGCTCCACACTACAATGCTCTTACGGTTCGCCTCGCGTCCATATTTGCCCATCTGTTGACTACTGTTCCCTTTGCGTTGCGGCAGAACAAAAACCGTTTCCGGGCAAAAGCCGAAACTGGCGGCAAGGTCAGTCATTAGCAAATCAACGGGAATAATTTCGCCGCCATAGCGAACATTGTCATTGACAATCGCAACGTGTGCCCCAACCCGACAGACCCGATGTAGCTCAAGAATCACAAAGGCCAATTCGGTGAAGTAGCCCTCCACCATCCGAATGACGCCTTTGTTGTTCAAGTCGCCTTTTGCGCCTCGCGTTCGAATGGCGTTGAGCGCCTCCTGCAAAGCCGGATTTGAATTCACTACGTTCACAACTCTTTCAAAGTCGGCGGATCGGTCAATGGAGGAATAGAACGCTTCCAGCCGCCCCAATTTTGAGCGGTTTTCGACAGTACAACTGAGCAATTCCTGCCGCAAATTCCGCACTTCGTCTTCGTCCGCGCCTAAAAAGGCTAATTCCAGAGCATAAGTTCTGGTGTAATCGTAGCGATTGCAGTAAGGTGGAGAAGTGATCACAGCATCAAACTGTTCACCCTCCAGCTTGGGCAGAGTCTCTAAAACCGTGCCCTCGATAAGGTCTTGCTGGCCCGGCAGTTCACCATTCGCCCGCATTGATTCTATGCCGAAGATAACCTGTTTGAGGGCCGTAAGAAACGCTTCTTTTGTCTCGAATACTTTCCCCTTGTCAAAGGCCTTGAACGGCGGCTTGTCTTGTGTCACTCGCCGCGCATCCCTCTTTTGTGCTTTTGGTGCTCGTGAGTCCCATCTGAGGTATTGACCATCTTTTCGAGTAAAACTGATGTCTTCCAGAATTGACATCAGCACCAGTTGAAGCAGTAGCTTGGTCAGGTTGCTAACAGCCATTGTTTCAAGCTGTTCTCGATACCACATCAATTGGGATTCTTGTTCTGGGGGAAAGGCCGTCTCGGTAATTGTGATATGGGGGAAAGCTGAATTGTTCAGATCGGGTGAGGTTTCTTCGGCCCATTTTAGTATCTGGTGAAGCTCAACCAGATCATACTCTCGGTAGCGCGATTTGGCCTGCCAAGCTAGATGGCAAACCGGCAGGATTTCGATCCCAGTCGCATCAATTCCTAGCTCTTTCGCTACCAATAACGTTGTCGCCGATCCGGCAAATGGCTCTAGTATTTTTTGACCAGGGCCAATCCCAAACTTGCCAAGCAAAGTTTCAACTAATTGGGCTGAGAACCCTTCTTTGTACTTCAACCAGTTGTGAAGCCGGGCCTGCTTATTGGCTTGGTAACTTACCAGTTTGCGGTTGAATTCATCCGTCGGCGTCAGTAAAGACGCGTATTTCAATTCGAGGGCGATTCGCGCCTTACAGGATGTTACGCCATCGTTGGCGTAAGCATCACGAATTCTCGTTTCGTAAGTTGTAGAGGCAACTGCCTCGACAAGAGGCAATGTGATTTGAGAAGCAAGAGTGCGCATTTTCATTGCCCTCATTTTAGGCTATTACTGTCATCTCTGCCTCATACATCCAAATCGCCTCCAGCACAACCTCTGGCGACTTGGCGTTGGCTAAAACGTTGCGCAGAGCGTCGGCCATGGGAATGGCAAAGATGTATTTGTGGGCGTGGCGGCGGAAGAGCATAAAGCCTTCTTGCAGGCCGTAGAATTCGAGCGAGAGGGCGAGGTGCTTGCGGATCATCGCCGCCACTTCGGCGAAGGGCACGTCGCGGCGCTCGCGGCGGGCGAATATCCACGGGTTGCCGATGGCGGCCCGCCCGATCATCACTGCCTCCACGCCAGTATGGCGTTTCAGGCGGTCAATGTCGGCGGGGCGCTTTACGTCGCCGCTGCCGACGACGGGGATTTTCACCGCCGCTTTCACTTCGGCAATGGCGTCCCAGTCGGCGTTGCCTTTGTAGCCCTGAGCTTTGGTGCGGCCATGCACGGCGATGAGTGACGCGCCGTTGTCTTCGAGAGCCTTGGCGACTTCGAGATAGTTGCGCAAGGCATCGTCCCAACCCAGACGAATTTTACCGGTGACGGGAACGCTGACTGACCGGATGAGTTTTGCAAAGATGCGGCCAATCTTCGCAGGTTCGCAAAGCAAACCAGCACCCGCCCCATGCAAGGCAACGGTGTCGGCCCAACAGCCCATGTTGACATCAATAATGTCCGGCCCCAATGGTTCGATTCGTCTGGCGGCCTCGGTCAGTTCATCTTCGTTAGCGCCGAAGATTTGAAAGGTGATGGGGCGTTCGCCGGGGGTGAAAATGAGGCGGCGAAACACGGCCTCAGCCCCGGCCAGGAGTCCGGGCGCAGGCACAAACTCGGTGTAGCTCATAGCCGAGCCAAGTTCGCGGCAGATCGAACGGAACGGCAAATCCGAGTAGCCCGACATCGGGGCCAGGATGGCGTCACCGTGAATAGGAAGGTTGCGGACGTGGAAGGTTGGAGTCATGAGTGAAGCGACAAAGGTCAACCGGGAGCGCACTCAGAAGCAAATGCTTCTTCCTTCTCTGCGCGCTTCGCGTCAGCGCGCTCCGCGGTGAACAATTCTCCCGCTTCGTAGCGGCTGACGATGTCTTCGAGTTCGGTGCGGTGGGTAGTAGTGAGCATAGCCAGACGCAGGGCGCGGTCGGCAGCGGTGTCGGGGATGTAGCGGGCGGCGTGTTTGCGGAAGAGAATGAGGCCGCCCTCTTCACCATAGAATTCAATATTGAGCGCCAGATGCCGCCGCATGAGTTGGACGACCTCTCCCGGCGTCACCTGGCTTCGATCTTTGCAGGCAAAAAGCCAGGGGTTGCCGATGGCGGCCCGGCCAATCATCACTGCGTCCACGCCGGTGTGGCCCTTCATACGATCAATGTCGGCCACGCTCTTTACGTCGCCGCTTCCCAGCACCGGAACCCGAGCGGCGGCTTTCACTTCGGCGATGGCGTCCCAGTCGGCACTGCCTTTGTAGCCCTGAGTTTTGGTGCGGCCATGCACAGCGATGAGTGACGCGCCGTTGCCTTCGAGAATCTTTGCGACTTCGAGATGGTTGCGTGAGGCGTCATCCCAGCCAAGACGGATTTTACCGGTAACAGGAACTTTCAGCGTTTGGGTGAGGCGGGTGAAAATGCGGCGGATCTTGGCCGGCTCGCGCAGAAGCCCGGCGCCCGCGCCGCGCCCGGAAATACTGTTGACCCAACAGCCCATATTCAGGTCAATGATGTCCGGGCCAAGTTGCTCAATGCGTCCGGCGGCTCCTACCAGCCGTTCTTCGTCGTGGCCGTAAATCTGGAACGTCACCGGGCGTTCGCTCGGATCGAACTTGAGTTTGTGGGCCGTGCGCTTGACATTGCCCAGTAATTCATCCACCGACACAAACTCGGTGTAGCTCATGGCCGAGCCAAGTTCGCGGCAGATGAGGCGAAAGGGCAGGTCGGAGTAGCCGTCCATGGGCGAGAGGACGATTTCCCCATAGACCGGGATGTTACGAACAAAAAACGTCGGGGTGATCATATCACTGCTCGCAGGCGACAAGTTCTGGGCCGCGATCTTCGTAGCGCTTGTAAAAATCCAGGATGGCCTTCTCGTCGTAGACGGCCACGTCGAGTTGCTTGCCCCAGGCGACAACCGAAATCTGCGTAGTCATGCCGGTTGAGTATGGCAGGACGACGAGTTTGGCCGTCGGGCATCGCCGCTTGGGAGCTTTGTCCACCAGCGCTTTGAGTTTAGCTTGTAAGGCGGCGCAATCGCCCGGGCAGTTGTATAGCACGACGACATCGCCATGCTCGAGATTGTGAACCCAATAGCCTTCAGGCCAGGATTTATCATAGAAACCGAGCTGAGGCATCGTGGTGCCATAATGCGTGCCGGACGAGGGCGGGTAATGTTTGAAGGTGAGCGGAGAATCGACCTCGACGTGGCCCCGGCCCTCATCGGGGATGGTTTGTTCTGCCAGGCCGGCGTCAGGGCGGAGTTTGTCCTGTTCGCCCTTGACCGTTTGGTCAACGACGTACCAAATGCCAGCGCCCGCCACGAGCACGGCGACGGCAATAAGGGCAATATTGCGGATCAACGTCGTCCGTCGCCTTTGGCTGAAAGATGTGGCCTGAGTCTGTTTTCGTTGTGCTGATTTGCTCATCGATGACCTCGGGTTCTAAAATTGACAAACGCAGGGTGCCCGTGCCTGCTTGGGTGACCCTGCGCGCCAACTGAAATTTTACAACATTTCCGGCCATTCCCGCTCCCACTCAAAATGCTCTCTGTTTGCCATGAAAATGAAACGCTCTTACTCACCAGCGCCGATTGCCTGCCGGGGCGCTCACGGTTATACTGTATCGGAGAGTGGATGCCTTTGAGGTCAATTCGCCCATGACACTTATGACCGGAACTGCGGTAGACAAACTTTCCTTGCTGAGTCAGGCTTTTGACGGCTTGTCCGATGACGACTTGCGGGAATTAGCCGCCATGACCCGGTTGAGCCAGTATTCGCCCAACCACGTCCTTTGCCACGAAGGCGCTTTTGAAGACATCTTCTATATCATCGCCGAAGGCCAGGTGCGCATTACTAAGAAGATCAGCGACAGCGACGGCGAGCGCGAAATCCGCATGATCGGTCCTGGCGGCTACGTGGGCGAAATGGCCCTGATCCAGAACGCGCCCCGCGCCGCCACCGTCCGCACCACCACCGACTGCACAGTGCTGGAGGTGGGCAAGTCGGACTTTGAAGCCATGCTTCAACGCAGTCCGCGCATGGCCCTCAGCCTCATCCGCAGCACCCTCGACCGCCTGCGCTCCAACGACCAGCGCGATATTCAAGATCTGCAACGCACCAACAAAATGCTCCGCCAGCTCGACCGCAACAAGCTGGAGTTCATTCAGGTGGCCGCCCACGAACTACGCACCCCGTTGACGGTGATGAAGGGCTACGTCAACATCATGAAGATGACGACGGGCGTCAAAGGCAACGCCGCCCTGGCCGAAGTGCTGGAAGGCATTGAAAAAGGCGCCGACCGGATGCATCAGGTCGTCAACGCCATGCTGGATGTGACCCGGCTCGACAGCGACAACCTCCGCATCCTGCCCGTGCCGGTTCCGCTTAAGAGCGTGGTCAACGATGTGGTCCACGACTTGAGCAAGCCGGCTGTTGACCGCCGGGTGACGATCACTATCGATCATTCACCGGACACGCCCAACATCAACGCCGATCCAACCCTGATCCAGAAAGCTCTACATCATCTGATCATCAACGCCATCAAGTACACACCCGACGATGGGCAGATTCAAATTCGCACCCGACCCGTCACTCTGGCCGGCGGCGTCCCCGGCGTGGAAATTGCCATTCAAGACACCGGCATTGGACTCGACAAAGAGCATCACGAATTGGTCTTTGAAAAGTTTTACCAGGTAGGCTCAGTAGCGCTTCACTCGTCGAGCAAAACGGCGTTCAAGGGTGGCGGCCCCGGCGTGGGCCTGGCCATCGTTCACGGTGTGGCCCGCGCGCATGGCGGCAGGGTCTGGGTCGAAAGCTCCGGCCACGATGAGACTAATTTCACCGGTAGTACCTTCTACTTGCAATTGCCCATCAACCCGCATCCCCTCGAAACATCCACCTGAAGCTGACTCATTCGCCCAACCAAAGTTCATGATATAGTATAAGCCAATCTGTGAAATTGGCCTTTTATTGCTTATGAAACAGGCATCTCGCGGCGTCATTCAAATTGACTGGCTGTTGCTTAGTTTGCGCTGGCCATTGTTGGCGGCTATTGCGACTGAGGTTTACTTCCTCTCTAATGGCAACCTGAACACCGAATTGCCCAGGCTGGCCGTGCTGACGGTGGGAGTGGTTTACAACGTTTTGATCGCCGCCTTCCTAATCGCCAATGCGTGGCCGAAAGCCGCCCCGGCCCTGACCTTGTTTGCCGACACAGTATTGGCCATCGGCCTCTTTGCCGCGCCAGGGCCAAACACGCTGACGTCTGCCTATTGGGCGGCGGGCTTTGTGGTAATGACGGCCTCACTTCGGTTTAGCTGGGTGTGGGCGCTGTTGGCGGCACTCGCCATTGCCGCCGCCGATGCGGCCCTGCTTGTCGGCTTCGACACCGATTATCAAAACGCCCTCATTTCATTGATCCCCAACGCCATCTTTTTGATTACCGGCGCCCTGGTGGCCGGGTTGGTCGGCAAGCAGACGCAGACGCTGGCCGTGAGGCGCGCCCACGCTGAACGTGATGTTGAAGATCGGCGGCTCAAACACATTCGCGAGCAGGCGCGCGCCATCTACAAGATGGCGTTGCTCGTCAGTGAGACGTTGAACTACGAGCGGGTGTTGGACGCCGCCCTCGACTTGAGCATCTCCAGCATGGCCGACACCGGGGCCGCCGCCTCGCAAATGGTATGCGCGGCTCTGTTGTTCCGCGACGACTCGCTAAGAGTTGTAACCGCCCGCCGCCTTACCCAGGCCGATCTCAAAGTGACGCTTCCCGCTCAGTCCGGCATTATCGCCGAAACGTTGGCTAGCGGTGAATCGGGGGTTTTGTCCGACCCATCACGCGATCCGGAACTGTCGCGGTTTATTTCCCTGCGTGGTTGCCGGACGTTGTTGATTGCCCCGCTTCAGGCCGGCATGGACAACTTCGGCGTCATGCTGTTTGCTCATCCCCGCCAGGATTTCTTCGACCTCGATCACCTCGAACTGCTTGAAGCCATCTGCAAGCACACCATCATCGCCGTGAAGAATGGCAAGCTGTATCAAAAACTGCTCGAAGAAAAAGAGCGCATCGTGGAAGTTGAAGAAGAGGCCCGCAAAAAGCTGGCCCGCGATCTCCACGACGGGCCGACCCAGTCGGTGGCGGTGCTGGCCATGCGCGCCAATTACATTCGCAGACTCTTGGAGCGTGAGCCGAAATCTGCCGCCGAAGAACTTTATAAGATGGAAGACCTGGCCCGCCGCACTACCAAAGAGATCAGACACATGCTTTTCACCTTGCGCCCGCTGGTGCTCGAGTCGCAAGGCCTGGCCGCCGCCCTGCAATCGCTGGCCGACAAGATGCGCGAGAACTACGATTTGAATGTGATCATCGAGGCCCAGCCGGGCGCGGCGGAGAAGTTGGAGATGCATGCTCAGGGCGTGTTGTTCTACATTGTCGAAGAGGCAGTCGGCAACGCCCGTAAGCACGCCGCTTCCAAGCATATCTGGGTGAGGCTTGGCCTGCGCTCGCCTGAAATGTTCAGCTTGATGATTGAGGACGATGGGGTGGGCTTCAACGTCGGGGCGGTGGGCGCGAACTACGAGCAACGCGGCAGTCTGGGCATGGTCAATATGCGCGAACGCACTGAACTGGTGAACGGCCAATTGAACATCGACTCGGCTGAAGGCAAGGGCACCAAAATTACGATTATGGTTCCGTTGACGGATGATGCGCGAGAGAAGTTGATGAGTTGACCCCCACCCTAACCCTCCCCCATCGCTGGACTACCCGATGGGGGCGAGTTGCCCGGATTCCTGCCTTTGTATACAATCATCAGGTATGCCGACTTCAAGTTTGAAGCGCCGTGCCTCGGTGGAACCCAAACCTCAATGGGATGCCGCAAAAGTCAAAGCTTTGCGTTTTTACATGGGGCTGACTCAGCAGATGTTTGCCAGGCGGTTGGGCGTGCGCCAGCAAACCGTGTCGGAATGGGAGAAGGGAATCTACCGCCCCCGCGGGGCCACGGTGACCCTGTTTGCGATAATTGCCGAGCAGGTGGGATTCAAGTACGAAGGCGAGTCGCCGAAGAAGTGATAGGCGGCTCGTCATAATCGCGGTACTCATTTTCAACCAGCATTATCAACACTCGAAAGGGTTTCATCATGGCTGAACAGACTATCGTCTGCCCGAACTGCGGCAAGCGCATTCCTGTATCTAAAGCCCTATCTCATCAAATCGAAGCGGAACTCCGCGAGACTTTTGAAGCGGAAGCGAAAAAGCACGAGAGAGAGGCACAGGCCGCTTTTGAGAAAAAACTAGCCGCCGAAACTTTGCGACTTGAAAAGCAGGTAAGGAAAGAAGCGGAACAAGCCGCTTCAGCCGAAGTTTCCAAAATACAGAAAGAGTTAGCCGAGTCGCAGAAGCGAGAAAAGGCCAGGCAAGCAAGTTTTGAGCGGAGATTGGCAGAAGAAAAATCTCGCCTTGAGAAACAAGCTCGCAAAGCCGTTGAAGAGGAAATTTCGGCAGAAATGGCGGGGTTGCAGAAGCAACTGCGGGAGAAAGACAAACAAGTTGCCGAAGCTCAAAAACAAAAAGCCGACGTTCAGAAATTGCAGAACCAACTCGTCACCCGCGAGAAGGCAATCGAGACCGAAATCGCACGCAAGGTAGAAAAGGCTTCGCGTAAAGCCGAAGAAGAAACCGCCGAAAGGATTGAAGCAGAACATCGCACCCACGAACTTGAATTAGAGAAGAAACTGAGTGACGCGAAGCGGCAAGCCACTGAACTCAAACGTAAATTGGAGCAAAGTTCACAACAGGCTCAAGGCGAAGTTGTTGAACTTGAATTGGAGAAGGTCTTAAAGAAGGCTTTTCCCGACGATAAGATTGAGCCGATAGCCAAAGGCAAAGCCGGAGCCGACGTACTACAGAAAGTCTATACGTCTAGCGGGCAATACTGTGGGGCTATCATTTGGGAGTCGAAGAATACCCAAAATTGGAGTAAGGCTTGGCTTGTTAAGTTGCGCGGCGACCAAAGGCGAGCAAAAGCCGAATTAGCGGTTTTGGTCTCGGTGGCACTACCAAAGGATGTGCGACACTTTGCCCAAGTTGATGGCGTTTGGGTAACGGAGTTTTCACTGGCATTGGGTTTAGCAACGGCCTTGAGAACCAACCTGATTCAAGTCGCCGTGCTAAAGCAATCGTCAAAGGGTAAGCACGAGAAAATGGAACTGCTGTACGAGTACCTTTCAAGCACGGAGTTCAGGCATAGGATCGAAGCCATTGTAGAAGCGTTCCGTTCAATGAAGGACGATTTGGATAAAGAACGCGAAACGATGGAAAGGCAATGGGCAAAACGCGAAAAGCAGATACAGTTGGTAGTTCAGAATGTCTCAGGAATGTACGGCGATATGCAAGCGATAGCCGGTCAGTCCTTGCCCAAGATTAGGCGGTTAGAACTGCCCGCGCCCGGTGCGTAAGGCAAAGGGCCGCCGAACATCCGGCAGGCAGGCGACGGGGTAAGTGCGTTTGACCCCTCCAGTTATGCTCATCGTTTGATTGCAGGCGTAGGCGTTGTGTGAGGACTTCGCTGTAAGAGGCCCTCGTTTCGGGAGCAAAAGCCGCAAGTTGCGGTAATTTGGGCCAGTGGGGGCGAAAATGCCGCAAAGTCCGGCGTCCTACCCATATGTTGGCTTGCTTCTTCCAAAGCTAAAGATGGATGTCAACCATGACACTACTACGAGAGATTCAAAGCGACATAGTAAACTCTGCTATAAAACTCTCGGCTACACTTCGCAAATCCAAGATTCTCGCACGGCGTCTAAAGCACACCGACTTGGAACAATGGATAGACCGTGAACTTAGTGGATATGATGGCGTCAAGGATGAACTCTTGCCACCTTACCGCAAGGCGGTAA
>CAYSIV010000048.1:20839-25407 GCA_964431175.1 uncultured Anaerolineales bacterium | reverse complement strand
CAAGTGCAATCACAACTAAGAACTTATGCCTTCACCGTTTACAGGGACACTACCCTTAATCTCCAAGCTGGCATAAACTTAGACACAGTTCGACGGGCTACCGACCAACGGCGGCTTAGTCAACTCAGGATTATGCGGCGGCTGCCAGCCTGAGCCTGAGACGTTCTGGTGGACGCCGCGCCGCATTAATCCTTAATCGTTGGGCTACCCTGACATTTTGACTAAGTAATGGCGACTTATGAATCTTCGGGATAAACGTTTTTGGATTCCTATCCTAATAACAATTCCTCTTGGGATATTCATCAATCTTGTTACCCAATTGTTGGACGTGCAGTCTTCATTTGCAATTCTGGTCACAAGTGGGCTTCTGGTCGGTTACTTCCTATTGTCGGATAGGATAGCAAATTGGAAGGCAGAAAGGAGTCGTCAAAGCAGAGACAAAGCGATAAGGCAATTGGAGCAAGAGATAAGTGAATTGGAGAAATTGCGGGGCGATTTGCCTCGGCTCGTGTCACGTATTGCCTGGGATTTACTATTCTTCCAGGTAACGTTGGTTGTTGCGGTTTTGCTCGCCGCAGCCGCGGCATTCGTTTTTCCTGTAATTCTCGAAAAACCCGAATTCATTTTTGCAGCGCTCATAGGTCTCATTGTTGGGTTGTGGAATCAAATTAAGGGGCTGCGCTATATTCAGCAGGTATATGATTTTGAGGTGTATAGAGACGAAGTCAAAGTGAAACTGGAAAAACTAACTTGGTCAGATTGGCCTGAACTGCTCGTCTCACGTCCCTGGGTTCTTGTCCATAATCCACCAGACCAATCCAAGCCGATCACTTTCTTGCGAGATGGCACAGTTGGAGAGGGTCAAAACCAGAATGAACATATGTGGCGCATCCACAACAGCAGACTTGAGCTACTTCAGGGAGATGGCCGTGTTCACAGCCGATTCGACTTCGACAAAAAGGCAACTAGATTCATTCACACTAATGATCCTGACACCCTGTCGAATAGGAATCAATACATCCACCTGTCCTGAGGCAGCCCAACAACGGCACGCAGGCGACGGGGCTACACCCTGCTAATTCAGGTGAGTCGGAATGACCTGCCCCGTGCCTGACGCTGGCCGTTGGGCCGCTCGTCACACTGTTTCTATTTATTGGCTATCTGCTCGGAATGAGCAGATACGGCGATACCGCCAGCTCTGAATTTCAGCGTAGGAGTCTACCTTACGCGCAAAATTCATAGCGGCATATTTCAGGGAGCGAGAGTTGGCCGATAACGGTAATATCCAAGCTAACGGTTCCAAGCCGCTCAGAGCAATACTTGGCTTGCTCTTGGCAAGAGCGGTGATTTTCGGCATAGTGGTCTTTGTATTGTTCTTCGCGTTGCTCATCGTGCCATACGAAGCGATATTTGCAATAATCCGACCCAATCCTCAGATTTGTCCAAACGGAGATTGCACAGTTGCATGCTTAATTCCTGGCTTTGTATTCATGCTGAGCGTATTTGTGGGCATAGATTTCTTTACAGGTAGACTCACAGTCAGGTTCCGAAAATTACCCCGTTTATTCCGTTCCATAGGATGTTTTACGACCATTTTTGCGGCGACGCTAGTTTGCGGCTTGATTAGTGGGGCTGGCGCTCTGGCGGAGAGACCCTTTGTCCTTCCCCAAAAGAACGCTGCCTCTCTTGAGCAAAATGAGAGCAAAGATGGCATCACAGTGGGTGTCAATTTATACCTCGACGAACATCTCGAATCAGATGTGCTTCATGCAGGCAACGCCCTCAGTCTTTTTCCGAGTCCCTTGAAAGTTGTGGAGTTATACATACTCAATGGTTCTGAAAACTCCATTGAAATAGAGCCTTCCGACCTAGCTGTGAAATATAACAATCAACTTATAGCACCCCAAGAAGTGGTTGGATACCAAAGTGCACAGCGCCATCTCAAAAGCTTTGAATATCTGTTGGCCCCCGCCGACACAACCACATCTGAAATAGTCCTTTCGTCGCCTGTAATCGTGGGCCTTGCTCCTAGAAACTATCTCTCGGCGCAACGTTGGCAGGAAGTGTTGCGTCAAAATGCATTTGAGTATGGTCAAATTGCTCCTTCCCAATCTCGTCACGGCTTTGTCTATTTTGAAATCGACTTCTCTGGAGGCGGATACGACGCCTTTCTAAGAGGAGGCCCTTTTACCTACGGTCCTTTTCTTTCACTGAGCGGCTGGGAAGTGGAGGTGATTGTTCATCACAGTTCGGACCAAACATCGGAATACTCCTTTGCTTTTGGTAAATGACGCGATATGAAACGTCACGAGATTTTCATATCACGGTTTACATTCAAGACTCAGGCGGCCCAGGCGGGTAGCCGGGGCGCAGTAATGCGCCCCAGCCCCCTAAGAACCGGACGTGACGGCAAGCGTCTCGCTTCACGCGTAGCGGTGCCCAAGCCTTGAGCACCTTAATGCGCGCCAAAAGTTAGTTGAAGGCTTCATGCCTGCTTCTCACTTTTGGACTTCATCATGCGCTCCGGCGAGCGGCTGAAGCGCAGCGTTGGGCGGCCGACACTCAGGTATTTGCTCACCCCAATTGAGAAGTTCAGAAACAAAAGTTGGACAAAGATGATCCTCACATTCCTGGGCACGGCGGCGGCAAATGCTTATCCAGAAGCTTTCTGCCAATGCAACAACTGTGAGCAAGCGCGAGTGCTGGGCGGGGCCAGCCTGCGAAAGCGATCTGCGGCCCTGATCAATGATGATCTCTTGATCGACCTCGGCCCCGATATCATGACCGCTTCCAACCTGCATGCTCGCCCCCTCTCCAGGGTTCGCTATTGTCTGCAAACACACGCGCACGCCGATCATCTCGACCCCTCTCACTTTCTGTCGCGCAGCCCGGGGTATGGCGTCGTCGGCGCACCCCGCTTGCATTTCTATGCCTCGCCAGGCACCCTGCGAGCGGCGGCGCGCCTGCTTGAGCGAGATTGCGCCCCGGCCAGTTTGCTTGATCCCGAAGTGGGCGAGCGCCTGAATCTGGAAATTCACCAGATTGAAGCACTGCAACCCTTCACCCTCGGTGACTATCAAGTAACGGCCTTCCCGGCGAATCATGATCCTGAGGTTGACCCGCTGCTATATGCTATTCAAGCGGAGGGAAATTGTATCTTCTATGGGACTGATACCGCTACATTATCGGAGGAAACCTGGCAAGGCTTTCATCGGCACAAGTTGCGGTTTAATTCGGTGATTCTCGATCACACGTATGGCACTGAAAAGCCTGACAGTGTTGATCACCTAAGCGCACCCCAATTCATCGAGCATATCGCGCGGATGCGCAAGGAGGGTTTGTTAGCGGATAAGGCCCGTGCGTTCGCGACGCATATTGCCCATGACGGTAATCCGCCTCACCCAGAACTGACGAGTTTTGCCAGACAATACGGCTACGAAATAGCGTATGATGGGCTTACTGTCTAAATACCCGCCACTAACTCCATATGTCTGTCTGAAAGGCCATTTATCTTAAAGAATCGGTTTTTCTTCTTGACACGCCTGCCAGTTCGCCGTATACTACGACAAATAGAACAAAAGTTCGACATGAAAATCACGACTTCCGGCAGACTCACCATCCTTCTAGGCAAACAGCAAGCCGCCACCGGCGAGCGGCTCACGCTCCGCAAGCTGGCGCACCAGGCCAATGTCCCCAAAGACTTTGTCTACCGGCTGGATTCTGGAGAAGCGCGGTATATTGACCTTGATGCTCTGGCGCGCCTGTGTCTCGCTCTCAACTGCCGCCTCGAAGAAATTCTAATTTGGGACGCTTCGCGCAATGGCAACGAATCCGTTTGACGTTTTACCCCCCAACCTCTTCAACCTGTTCAGCACGCAAGGCTACATCACCCTCCAGCGTCACTACATGGCGATTCTGCTTCGTCTCTACACGCTGGCCGAGTTCAACCGTTTTGGCCTCACTCGCGAGATGGTGATGGCCGAGATCGTCGATTACTTGAAGACGGCCGGCGCGGCAGATGAAGTTGCCGCCGAGATGGAAGCCGCCACCGGGGAGGCGGACTTTCCTGCGACTTCGCCTCGACCGGCTCCGGGGCCAATTGCCACCGGCCTAAAAACAGAAAATGATTACGCGGCCTATTTGCTCCGCCGTCTGGCCGACACGGGTTGGGTCGAGCGTGAACAGCACGCGGATTACAACGAGACGATCATTCTGCCTGACTACGCCTTCACGTTATTGGAGGCTCTGCGCGTAGTGCAGGAGCAAAAGCCGCGCGAGTTCAGCGGACAGTTGTACACCGCTCATCAACTCCTTACCGGTTCACGCAACAAAGATTTCTCGCCCGCTCTCGCTCTGACTCAGGCTTATGAAAATGTGCGGCAGGTGGTGCGCGGCCTCAACGAACTCAACCAGAATATTCGCCGCTACATTGAACGAGCCACACGCGGACGCGACCCGGCCGAACTGCTTCGCCTGCAGTTCGACGACTACGCCCAAACGCTCGGCCCGACATACCATGCGCTTAAAACATCCGACCATGTTTCGCGCTACCGCCGCGACATCATTGC
>CAYSIV010000048.1:12114-20829 GCA_964431175.1 uncultured Anaerolineales bacterium | reverse complement strand
GCAATCATGGGCGCGCAACGCCGACTGGCTCGACCGGGCCGCCGAAGAACTGGCGGCCCAGAGCCGCTTCACTCCAGCGCAGGCCGGACAGGAAGTCAGCCACGCCATCCAGTTCATCATTCACCAACTCGAGGGTCTCGACCCACTGCTCGAAGAGATTGACCGCCGCCACGCCCAATACCTACGAACATCATTGCGCCAGATTCGGTATCAGTTGATAAGCGCTGACGGCAGTTTGAAAGAGCGGTTGGTGTCGCTGGCGCGCGGCTTGGCTGGGCTGCAAAGCGAGGGCGAAGTTTTCCTGCCCGACGCCATGACCGGCCCGCAACAACATTCGGTGCGCGCGCCCGACCTGCACAGCTTTTACACTCCGCCACAACGCCGCGCGCCGTTCCTCCCGGTAGAAATCATCTCGCCCGCCCTCACCCCGCACGAACTCGCCTTGCTCCGCTCGACAACCTTGCAAGATGTGACCCAGGCCCTCACCCCTGATAAAGTCAACCGCTACGTGCTGGGATTCTTCAACGGTCATAAAAATCTGCACGTCACCAAACTCCCACCCGAAGTCACCGCCGACCTGCACTGGCTCACCACCATCATCGCCTACGGTCACCACCCCGAAGTGGAATACGGAGTTGAACTGGTGGAAGGCGGCCCGGTTGAACTCGGCGCCTATCGCGTCATTCCCTTCCAGCTCACCAAACTCTAACCCGTCATCCTCAAACGTAAGCGTTCAGATAGTTGCTTGTCGAAAAGTCAGCTTTTACCTCAAACCATGTCCTTCGACTCTCTTCTTGCCCCCACCGACCTCCCCGACAAAGCCCAGCGCGACCTGCCGCGCGTGGTGAACCGTTTGCTGGGCGAGACGTTTTTGTACCAGGACGTGGAAAGCGACAAAGACGACTACTATTTCGTGCACCGTCACCGGCCGGTGGTGGAAAGCGTGCTCAATCTGGCCGGCTTCAACCTTTTGCACGACGACTACCACCGCATCTTTCAAGCCGTCTCTGAATATAGTTATTGCCGCGCCCACTACCGGCTGGATGAGACGCTGATGATTGTGGTTTTGCGGAAGTTGTACGAGGAGCGAATCGAGCGTCTCAGCCTGGCCAACGATCCGGTGGTGACCATCGGCGAGGTGCGCGAGGAATTTCGGGCCATTACCGGCAAAGAACGCGACTTGGGCATTGTTCAATACGAGACCCTTCTGCGCAAATTGCGGAGTATGGGGCTGATAGACACGCTGGAGGGGACGACGATCAACGTACGCAACGGCGAGGCCCGTTTGCGCCTGCGCGGATCGGTGCGGCTGATTTTGCCGGTGAAAACGGCAGATGAAATGGAAGCGTGGGTGAGGAAGTACCGGGCAGCCGACGTGGACTCTGAAGGACAAGAAGAGCAATCAGAATTATGAAAACCCTCACCCGCATCCGCCTGGTCAACTGGCATCTTTTCGAGAACACCACCATTACCTGTAAGGGCACAACTTACTTCATTGGCATCAACGGCGCGGGCAAATCCACCATCCTCGATGCCGTGCAGTTTGCCCTCGTCGGCGGTCAGCGTGATGTCCGTTTCAACCAGGCGGCGCTCGCGGGCGGCAAGCGTACCCTCGCCAGTTACGTGCGCGGCGAGTTGGGCACCGAGGGTCAACGTTTCCTGCGCGGCGACGCGTCGGGTGTCATCGCTCTCGAATTCCGCAACCCCGACGACACCTATTTCGTTCACGGCGCAGTCATTGACGCTTTCGAGGATGGCCGCAGTCCCGAGGTCATCTATTTCATCGTCCATAACGCCCAGATGAGCGACGACTGGTTCTTCAAAGCGCCCGGCCAGTTGTTCGACACCCGCGCCTTCAAACGCCACCTTGAGCACTTTGCCCTGCCGCGTCAGGCGAAGGCCCAGGTCTTCGCCCGGGTTGAAGATTACCGTTTCCATCTCCTCAATCGCCTCGGCCAACTGCGCGATTCGTTCCCGGCCAAGATCGTCAAAGGTCTGGCCTTCACTCCGCTCACCGACATCCGCCACTTCGTCCACAACTACCTGCTCGACGAAGCGTTGGTGGACGTGAAGACTCTGCAGGCCCCACACGAAACTTTACGCCACTTTGAGGCCCTGGCCGCCGACATCCGCGAACGCATTGCCACCCTCAGCCAGATTGGCGAGCTGGACGGCGAGCGGCTCGCCAACCGCCGCCGCCGGATCACCAACGGCTACGTTCGGCGCCGCGCCCAGGCCGACTCTCACCTCACCGATCTCAAACAGCGCCGCGTTGATCTCGACGAAGCGCATCTGACCCTCAATCGCGCCCGGCTCCAGCGCGACGCATTGGCCGAGGAACTCAAGCGCGCTCAAAACGCCCTGGTCGAGGCCCAGGTGGCCCTGCAAACCGACACCGCCGCGACCCGCGAGCGCGAACTGCGTGAGAAAATTGCCGCCCTTGAAGTTGAACTTAAATCATTGCGCGAGAGCGAGTCGCGCTTCAACGAGTCGCTCGCCCGGCAGATGCAGGAGGTATCAAAACTACGCCAATTGCTCGTGGCCGATTCTCGCCCGGCGCCCGCCTCACTTGAAGAGTTCGTCGGCAGTCCGCAACCTTCGTCGCCCAATCTCCAATCTCTAATCTCCGATCTCCAAGCTCTCGGCCAGAACTACTCTCACCAGGAAGCACTCCTCAACGAGCGCATCCGCGTTCTGCGTCAGGAAGGCGAGCAACTGCAAAACGAAATCCGCCAACTCAAGACTGGCGACCGCGACACCAGTTACGAGTCCGAAGCTCCCGAGGCCACCCGCCTCCGCCGTTTACTCCGCGCCGAGCTTGGCCTGAGCGCCGACGAGGTCGCCTTCCTTTGCACCGCTTTGCAAGTGCCGGACGAAAGCTGGCAGGATGCAGTGGAAGGCGTGCTGGGCCACAATCGTTTTACCTTGCTGGTGCCGCCCGCCCGCTACGAGGCGGCCATGCGCCTCTACCGCGAGCGCCGCCACCAAGACAACCTGCACGGCGTGGGACTGCTGGATGCTGAACGCATCCTCAAACATGCCCGCTCGGCCTCAACCGACTCACTGGCCACCGAAGTGAAAACGGAACACCCGGCCGCGCGCGCTTTCATTGATCTCGTCCTCGGCAGCTATGTCAAGTGTGACACGCTCGAAGCCTTGCGTGATCACCGGGCCGCCGTCACTCGCGAATGTTTTGTCCGCCGCAACTTCACCACCAACCACCTCAACCCGCGCCACTACCGGCGTTGGTTTATTGGCGACCGCGCCCTGCCACGCCAGATTGAACAACGCGAGGCGCGATTAAAAGAGATTGGCGAAGAACTGGCGGCGCTCGCCCGGGAGACCGCCGCTTTGAGTGAGCGGCTGACTCTCACTCGCGACAAGGTCCGACCCTTACTCGAACTTGAACACGCCCTGCCGGCCCTGGCCCGCCTGCCCGATCTCACGAATCAAGTCCGTTCCCTGCGTCACGAACTGGGCCGGCTGGATCGAGCTTCGGTGGACTCGCTCAAGGCTGAAGTGGAGCGGTGGCAGACGGCATTTGACCGACTACAGGATCAGGCCCGGGAACTGGACCAACACATCGGCGGCCTGGAGGCGCAAGCAACGGCTTTGGCAACAGAGGCCATTCCCCAATTGGAACGCGCCGTCGAGGAATGGAATCAAAACGCGAAGCAGTTTTTGGAATCCGAGCAAGCCGATTCCGAAACGGTTGAGGATGTCGAAAAGGAATACAGCCGCCGCCGCGAACGTCAGCCGCTGGAAGTTGTCCTGAACAATGCCGCGCATTATGAAGGCGATTACGAGACCGCCGAGGCGCGCAGTCGCGACCGTTTGCGCGAGGCCAAGCAAGCCTACAGCCTCAAGTATGATTTCGGCTACGACACCGACGAAGACGCGGCCCGTTACTCGCTGGAACGCGAGAAGTTCGAGAAGTCGGAACTGCCGCAGTATGAGTCCCACATTGCCAAACAGCGCGCGCTGGCTGAACAAGAGTTGGTGGAGAACTTCATCCACCGCTTGCGCGAGCAGATCGAAGAAGCCCGTCAGCAATTGGATTACCTCAATGCGACTCTGCGTGATCTGCGCTTTGGCGGCGAACGATTCGAGTTCATCACCAAAGCCGCGCCCGCTCTCAAGCAAGTCTACGACATGATCATGGACAGCCAGCAGATTCTGGGCGACTCCTTGTTCGAATCCGACTTCAGGCAGAAGCACCAACAGGGTTGGGATTTGCTCTTCGAGCGGCTGACCAAGAACAACGATGAGACGGCCAGCGAACTGCGTGAGCTACAAGACTATCGCAACTATCTCGAATACGACATTCGCATTCACTATCCCGGCGGCGACCGCGCGTTGTTGAGCCAGATCAATGCCAAGAAGTCGGGCGGCGAAACGACGACGCCTTTCTATGTGGCCATGGCGGCTTCTTTTGCCCAAGCCTACCGCCTCAACCAGCCGCGCCCGTCCGACACCATCCGCCTCGCCCTCTTCGATGAAGCGTTTTCCAAAATGGACACGGCTCGCACCGCCAGCGCCCTGCAATTCATGCGCGACACTGGCCTGCAAGTGCTCCTGGCCACCCCGCCCGACAAATCCGGCGCGCTTCTTTCGCATGTTGATTGTGTCCGCACCGTTGTCCGCAAGAACAGTCACTCATTTGTGATTGAGATTGACAAGGAAGAGATGTTGAAGGAGTTGGAAGGGATCAGGTGAAATGGCGAATGGTTCTTTCCCGAAGCAGAGCTCGCAAGTGGAAATCATTAACTTTACCCCGGCCCTTGATGTAGCCGCTATTCTCAACGACCTACTCGACGCTTACGAGCGCCGATTTCATGTAAGACCGCTTGACCAGTTGCCCCATAAAGCCGTTCGCTGTAACTTAGCCTCTCTCTCCCTCCCCGCCTATCATAGCCAGACCGATCCCGCGCCGCGTCAGATCACGAACGAACAACTGCAAACCCTCGAACGCGCCGGATGGGTGAAACTGGCCTGGTTGCCCGGCGAAGCTGGCCACTTGTTGGAGTCGGTCACCCTGATCCCCGGTCAGGTTGACACTGTTTTCAAACTTCTCCAGCGCACACCCGTTGCCTCCTACCGCGCCCGCCTCGTCGACCTGCTCCTCGGCGAACGTTTTCGCTTCAGCGCCGACTGGCGACAACCGGCGATTGACGAGACTCTCGACCAGCTCCAGGCCGAAAAGTCGCCCGCGCCGTTCAACCTCACCGACGACGGCTTCAACCGCGACCTGCTCACCGCCCTGGCCACGCTCGACAATATTGGCGAAGAAACGCCGTACCGTGTTTTCAGCGTGCGGATATTCAACGATAGTAAACGGTTTGAGGTGTTGATGGGGGCAGTCGCCACTCTGGCGCGGCGGCATCAACCGGAGTGGAAGGGCTTGTCGAACGACGAAGTTTTGCGCGAGTTGAATCTGGTTGCCAACCCCGGCCATCTTTACCTGCGCGGCCCGTGGCAGTTGATAGATGTAGATGGGCAGATAATTTCGTTAGGCGAATTTCAGCCTTCAGTCGGCCTCCCGTCGGCGCAAGCTGCGCGTTTGCAAAAGGCAACCGTTGAGGCGTCGGGCGTCATTTGCATCGAAAACCAGACTTCCTTCTATGAGTTGATACGAAACGCAAAACCCGCAATCGCCGCTCTCTGCCTGTGGGGCAATCCTTCACCTGCTTGCCGCCACTTGCTGTGTTGCCTCCCAGAAGAAACGCCGCTCCTGGTGTGGGCCGACATTGATTACGGCGGCTTGAACATTCTGGCCCAACTGCGCGAACAGGTGAACCCGAATGCCCGGCCTTACCTGATGGACGTTGAAACGCTAGAGGCCCACGCCCGGTGGGCGCGGCCCCTCACTCCGGCCGACATCAACAACCTTGCCCGCCTGCGCCGCCGCCCGTCATTGAGCGACATGCAACCACTCGTCAATCATTTGCTCAATCGCGGACTCAAGCTGGAGCAGGAAGCCATCGGCAGATACCCTGGCTTGGCGTAATCCTGGGAGAATTGCAAGCCTCCCTGCCGGTTCCCAAGGCCGCCCCCGCAACTTTTTCGGCTCTTCTATATAAAGAAGGACCGCGAGGTCTCATGAAACTGAGTTCCTGATATATCCCGCTTTGTGCCACTTCACGCGGCCTCGTGGATCATACAACTCGCCCGAGTAGTTTACAAAAAAGACTTCCGAAGTCCTTTAGCTGACTTCGGAAGTCTTTTTACCTGAAGTAAGGTTCGTGACTCTTACTTGCTCCCTTTATGGCTTTTTGCCGTCGGCATGGCAATCGTTGCAATTGTTGCCTTTGTAGCCGCCCACATCTTTGTGTGCATTGTCCATTTTGGCTTGGTTGTGACACGACTCGCAGGTGTAGCTTGTGTAATTACTGCTGTTGTTGTGGCACTTGGTGCAATCACTATTTGCGCCTTGATGGTTGAGCGGGAAAGTATGCTTGAAAGTCGCATTCTTCCAGTTTGAGGTGTCCTTATGACACGAACTGCACGCGCCGGGGAAGTGAGGAACCGGGGCGCGATTGGCATGGCAGGCGGCGCAGTCGGTATTGCCGATACCGCTATGGTCAAACGTAGCGTTCTTCCAATTCGTCGTGTCCTTGTGGCACGAACTACAGGCGCCAGCATAGTGATTGGCTGGCTTTCTGCTCGCGTGGCAAGCCGCACAGTCAGTGTTGCCAATACCGCTGTGGTCGAAAGAGTGATTCGCCCAATTGGTCGTGTCTTTGTGGCAGGTGCTGCAGGCGCCGGGGTAGTGGTTGGCCGGAGCACGGCTGGCATGGCAGGCGGCGCAGTCGGTGTTGCCGATACCGCTGTGGTTGAACGTGGCGTTCTTCCAGTTGGTCGTGTCCTTGTGGCACGAGCTGCAGGCGCCAGCATAGTGGTTGGCCGGAGCACGGCTGGCATGGCAGGCGGCGCAGTCGGTGTTGCCAATACCGCTGTGGTTGAACGTGGCGTTCTTCCAGTTCGTCGTGTCCTTGTGGCACGAACTGCAGGCGCCAGGATAGTGGTTGGCCGGAGCACGACTGGCGTGGCAAGCCGCGCAGTCGGTGCTACCGATAGTGCTGTGATTGAAAGAGTGATTCGCCCAATTGGTCGTGTCTTTGTGACAGGTACTGCAAGCGCCGGCATAGTGGTTGGCTGGTTTCCTGCTCGCATGGCAGGCCGCGCAATCAGTGTTGCCAATGGAACTGTGGTTGAACTGCACGTTCTTCCAGTTCGTCGTGTCTTTGTGGCACGAACTGCACGCGCCAGCATAGTGGTTGGCTGGTTTCCTGCTCGCATGGCAGGCGGCACAATCGGTGTTGCCGATACCGCTGTGGCTGAACGTGACATTCTTCCAGTTAGTAGTGTCCTTGTGGCATGAGCTGCATGCGCCGGGGTAGTGGTTGGCTGGTTTCCTACTGGCGTGGCAGGCCGCGCAATCGGTGGTGCCGATACCGCTGTGGCTGAAGGTGACGTTCTTCCAGTTAGTCGTGTCTTTGTGGCATGAGCTACAGGTGCCGGGGTAGTGGTTGGCTGGTTTCCTACTGGCGTGGCAGGCCGCGCAATCGGTAGTGCCGATACCGCTGTGGCTGAAGGTGACGTTCTTCCAGTTGGTCGTGTCCTTGTGGCACGAACTGCACGCGCCGGGGTAGTGATTGGCCGGTTTCTTGTTGGCGTGACAAGCCGCGCAGTCGGTAGTGCCGATACCGCTGTGGCTGAAGGTGACGTTCTTCCAGTTGGTCGTGTCCTTGTGGCACGAACTGCACGCGCCGGGGTAGTGATTGGCCGGTTTCTTGTTGGCGTGACAAGCCGCGCAGTCGGTAGTGCCGATACCGCTGTGGCTGAAGGTGACGTTCTTCCAGTTGGTCGTGTCCTTGTGGCACGAACTGCACGCGCCGGGGTAGTGGTTAGCTGGGGCACGGCTGGCATGGCAAGCCGCGCAGTCGGTGTTGCCGATACCGCTGTGGCTGAAGGTGACTTTCTTCCAGTTGGTGGTGTCCTTGTGGCACGAACTGCACGCGCCGGAGTAGTGATTGGCCGGTGAACTGTGGCAAGTTGCACAGTCAGTGTTGCCGATACCGCTGTGGTCGAACTGCACGTTCTTCCAGTTGGTGGTGTCCTTGTGACACGAACTGCAGGCGCCGGCGAAGTGATTGGCCGGTTTCTTGTTGGCGTGGCAGGCCGCGCAGTCGGTGTTGCCGATACCGCTGTGGTCGAACTTCGCTGGCCTCCAAGCCGTAGTGAGGTGGCAGTTTGAGCACTGGCCTTGGTAGTGGTTAGCCGGTTTATCTTTAGTGTGGCAGGAAACGCAGTCAGTGCGGCCGGTGTGATCGAAAAGCGCCGGCTTCCAGGCTGTGGTGCTGTGACAGGTCGAGCACTGGCCCTCGAAGTGATTGGCCGGCTTATCTTTAGTGTGGCAGGAAACGCAGTCCGTGAGGCCAGTGTGATTAAACGTAGCTGGTTTCCAAGCGCTAGTAGTGTGACAAGTGTCGCATGTGCCTGGGAAGTGGTTGGCCGGCTTGACCTGGGCGTGACAGCTTTCACAATCTTTGGGCGTGCCCCGGTAAACGTTGTTGACGTGGCAGTCGGCGCAGGCGATGGCGGCGTGCCGGCCGGTGAGCGGGAAGAAGGAGTGGTTGCCGGGCACAGTGTTGGCTGGGAAGGGCACGCCGCGCGGGGCAACGGGGCTCGACCGCCACTCCTCGTAGGTGTTCT
>CAYSIV010000048.1:0-12104 GCA_964431175.1 uncultured Anaerolineales bacterium | reverse complement strand
CCAATTTGCCGTCACTGCCCACAACCGGGACTCCGGTTTTCTCGTTCGTCGGCGGCGAAATGTCGATAGCGGCAATGCTGGATGCACTGTCCGGTGATTTGCCGCTGGTGATCGCCAAAAGCACCGCGACCTTCGTCGTCATCCTGGTATAAATATCCGCATTCGCCGTCGGCACTACCTGCAACTGGGTGAGAATGGCTTGAGCATCGACCGCCAGTTTAGCCAGCCGGGCATACAACGGCCCGGCCTGTTCAGCCGGGACGGCGTCCACGGCGATGACAGCGGCGTTCACTGAATCATCAAAGTACTGCAATGCCAGCAGTTCGTGTTCGCTCCCGATCCGCGCTCCCAGATCCATCAACCGAATTTCAGCGAGATCGATCAACTGGCTTGCCAGTTCAAACTTATCGAAGATGAGCGACAGGCGAACTTCTTCCGTCCAGCGCTGAAACGGGAACAACGCATCGCCCGCATAGAACGGCGCGAAGATTGACATCGCCGAGAGCGCACTACCGGCGACCAGGACAAATGCGATCAGTATTGTGAGTGTAAAAGTTAATTTTTGACGAAATATCATTGTTTTCCTCACTTAGACTCGGCGAAGCGGCCTATCAAACATCCTCGTTATCCTGCTGGCGATGCTCGATCAGATCGAGCAACTCATCACGTCCGATCGCCGGAATCTGTTGCTTCTCATAAATTTCAACCGTGCTAATTCCAGTTAGAACCGTGATCACCCTTACCGGCCCCAGACCAGGCGCCTCATTGATCAACTCAAATGCCCGGCTCACCGTCATCGGTCCGCCTTCAAACACCACCACCACCGTGGGCCGCCACTTCATAAGCCGTTGCCAAACATCGGCATCGCTCGTGTAGAGTATGTTTAGCACCTCGAGGCTGGCCTGTTCCTGCGATAACAGCCGATTCAGCCCTTCGTCGAACAGGTTGCCGGTGCCAACAATCAGTACGCGTTGCATGGTTTTCTTCTCCAATGAGCTTGGCGGGCGCTCTTAAGCCCCGGGCCTGCTGCTAAGATAGCGAAGGCATTTGCAAAATCGACTCTTTCGGAGCCTTTGCCTTTGTGCTTTCCCAGAATTTCTTGATCACCCTATTCATCTCCAGGCCACCCGCCTCCAGGTAGGAACGGATCGGGCGAATATCCACCTGCTGTTCAATGAGATCGCGCAACGGATCGGCCAAGGTCTGCTCGCCGACCACCAGCGCACCCACCAACCGCTCGCCGCTCAGTGCCAGGCGAATGGTGTTCGAGCCTGCCTGCGACCAGGCGCTGGAATAAGCGCGTGGTTTCGTAGCCCAAATTTCCGACGAGCCGCGCGAGATGTGCTGAAAGACTTCAGGTTCACTCTCATCGCGCGCGCCGCCAAGCTGGCCGACGGCAGTGATATGAAGGCCAAAAAGCAGGCAGGCGTTGAAGGGTGTGCCCTTGAGATAAGGCAAGTGCGCGCCGGTCATGTTGGCGCCGGCGATGCGGCCTGCAGCAATGGCCGTGGGCCACAGCACGTCCATCGTGTGTTTCTGTGTCCAACGATCCCAAATCTGAGCGCAGTCGCCGGCGGCGTAAATGTTCGGCTCACTGGTTTCGAGGTATTCATTGACCAGGATGGCCCGATCCACTTTGATGGGTGTTCCCTTTACCAGGTCGAGTTGCGGCTTGACGCCGATCCCGGCTCCGATCAGATCGCATTGGAAGGTTTTGCCGTTGGTCAGCTTCACCCCGGTCACCCGCCCGCGCTTGTCGCCAAGCACTTCGGTCACTTCGGTATTGAAGTGAATCTTGACTCCGTGTTCGACCATGCGCTCCTCGAGTAGTTTAGATTCGACGTCATTGAACACGGTTGACCACAAGGCGGACTTGCGCACGAAGTAATGGGTATCGAGGCGGTGGTGGGCCAGGCCCTCAGCCATTTCCAGGGCGGTGATGCCGCCGCCGATAACGACGGCCCGTTTGGCCGACTTGGCTTTACGGAGCAGTTCCTTGGTGCTGTCGAGGGTGTCAAGGAAAACAACGCCTTCCAGGTTTGCGCCAGGGTAAGGGAGGGGAACGGCGCGCGCGCCAGTGGCGATGAGCAGTTTGTCGTAAGGCAGGCGTTTGCCGTCGGCCAATAGCACCTGGCGCATGGCGGCTTCCACTTTAGTGACGGCTCCATACACCACTTTGATCTGCTTCTGGGTATACCATTCTGGCCGGCGCGCGAACACTTGCTTGTCGGGAATTTCGTTGATGATCACGTAAGCCAGGCCGGGGCGCGAATACATCGGGTATGGCTCGGCGCTGACGATGGTGATCCGGCCCTGCCGGTCGCGGGCGCGAATTTCTTCGGCGGCGGTGACCCCGGCGGCGCCGTTGCCAATGATGAGATAGCGTGTCATCGGGCTACCTCATTTTCTTCAAGCATAATAGTGATCAGTTGCGGTGCGCCGTGCGTGTTCCAGCGCAAGGTGCCGCGCGGGCAGGCATCGATGCACTGGCCGCATTGCACGCAGTTGGGGTCATCCACCATCTGGCCAATGCGGGCATAGTCACGCACCGGGATGCCGACCGGGCAGTTGTAACCGCATACGCCGCACTGCACGCAACGGGTCGGGTCGGAGATTACATGCCGGTCGCCTTCAAATGTTGCCGGGGCCGGCGTCAATCCGAAAAGATTTTTTAAGAAGCCGCTCATCGTTTAGTTGTCCCCCTCTTTCTTCTGGCCGGTGTCATGGCACGCGGCGCAATCGTCAAGCTGGTGGCTGCCCAAGTCCACGTCCTTGTGCTCATCCTGAGTCTTGGCCAGCTCATGATCGTGACAGCCGTAGCAGGTGTAAGTGACGTACGAGCTGGTGTGGCAGGTGGCGCAGGCAATCTCGCCCTGGCCGCCGTGATCGAGCGGGAAGGTGTGCTCGACGAGTTGAGCCGGCGACCAAGCCGCGGTGGTATGACAGGCTTCGCACTTAAGGCCGAAGACTCCGGCATGGATTTCAGGTTCGCGATGGCAGGCCGAGCATTCTTTGGGCGTGCCTTTGAACTGCTGGTTGACGTGGCAGGCGGCGCATTCAACCGTAGTGTGTCGGCCGTCAATCAGGAAGAAGCTGTTGTGGTCGAAGTTCTTCATGTTGCCCGCGCCATCGTGGCAACTCACGCAATTGGGGCCGTATTTTTGAACGTGCTCGGTCATGAAGGTCACGTCGTGGTTGCTGTGGCAGTCGGCGCAGGTTTGGATTGACACCGAGAAGTCGTTTGCGGTATGGCATGACTGGCAGGCGAGCGTCGAGCCGTCATAGTTCTTGAGGTGATTGATCAGTTGGAAGCCAGTGTCGACATGGTCAAACGCGGCCTTGTCTTCGAGCCTGGCCGGCTTCCAGCCAGCCGGCGTGTGACATTCGACGCAGTTGGCGCTAAACATGCCGGCGTGAACTGGCGGCTCCTTGTGGCAAGCGGCGCAGTCGGTGGCTGTATCTTGCACAGCGACACTTGCTTTGTGGCACTCGGCGCAATCGACAACGGCATGCTTGCCTTCGAGCGAGAACTTGGTTTGAGCGTGATCGAAGTTGTGCATCTTATCTACGCCGTCGTGGCAGGTCAGACAGTCGCTTCCAAACGCTTCGGTGTGCTGGGTCATAAAAGTCGCGTCGTGTGCCTGATGGCAGTTCGAGCAGGATGTCGTATCCAGGCTAAAGGTCGTCTCGGTGTGACAAGCTTCACACTTCATCGAAGATTGATCGTAGTTAGTGAAGTGCCAGGCCAGGCTGAAACCAATGGCGGTGTGATCAAACTTCTTCAAAGCCAGTTCATTCGGATCAAACTCGCGGCCACGATGATCGCGGTGACACGAGGCGCAGTCCGTCACGTCAATGTTGTTCAGGTGGCCGTGCAGGCCGGTTCCGGTAACGCGTTGCTCGTTCACGTCAGTGTGGCAGGTTTCGCATCGTTCAGTCGTAATGCCGTGTAAAGGCTCGTGGCATTCCAAACAGTTATTCTCAAACTCGGCATGGGCCTTGAGATTTTTGATCGGCTTGTTCTGCGCGGCATAAGCCGTCAACTCACCCGGACTAAAAATTGCGCCGCCAGAAACGAACAGGGCAACCGCCACTCCGATGACAAACATCAGTCCGCCCAAGCACCCAACCGGCGACAGCACCGGATGCTGGCGGCCTAATGCCATAGCCCTGCCCCTAAAACGACAGTCGCCACGACATGGATCGCGGCCGAGCCGAACAGCACGACACCCATTGGCACGTGGGCGATGTGCCACACACCCAGCAGGCGGCGCGCAGCTTGCATCATCCGCATCTGTCGTTCCAGGTTGCGCCGCTGATTCAGCACGCGCTCGATGTCGCCCAGTTTTTGCTTCCCGGTTTTTTCCAGCTTACGGATCTGGCTGTGCAGATGGCGGTGATAGCGCCAATCATCCCAGCCGCGAAAAAAAACCAGCGCCCAATCGCCTCGCGCTCGTCGTTGGCGTTTGGCGTCAGCTATCACCAGTGTTTGCACCGCCGCCGACTTTTTTTCCATCAGCTTGTTGAGCGACTCTTGAATGCGGCTAACCTCGGCGGCCAGCGTTGCTGAGGACATGGCGGCTCCGGCGATGGAGTGCGGGATGGCGGTATACAAATATCGCCCCACGAAACCACTGGCCACCACCAACACGGCAATGCCCATGGTGAAACCAGCCAGGCCCCTGAACTCAAACGCCGAGTGCATTAGCACCATGAACGGGCCGACGATGCCGGTGAAGATATGCAGAGAGAGCCAGTAACGCACCGGCCCGAAGCGAAACCAGGAGGTGCGCTTGCGCAGGCTGTACAATACTTCAGTAGAGACCATGAACAAAGTGCCGATGATGCCCAGCCAATGACCAAATACCTGGCCACCACCCGGCTCGGCCACCAATTCGTAAATCACATACACGCCGCTTAATGACAGACAAACCAGCAAGCTGAGCTTCAATTCGCGAGCGTCATCCATGCCTTGAGAGCCGCTGCGGACCCTCCGAGCGTTGGCGGTGTTTGATAATTTTAGTTTTAGTGAGTCGTTCATGATCTATCTATAGGTAGTCCATCGTACAAAAAAGTGATGGTTTTGTATACCGATCCGAGTAGAATGCGACTGAGGTTGAACGTGCTCTTGACTGGGCCGATACCCGAAAGCGAATGCGCCTCGATCAATTTGAAGCGCAGTCTCTTCAAAGGAGTCGCTCAGTCCATAGGTAAAGTTATGGGCAAATTTCGCAACATGATTGCTGTAATAGTAACTTTGATAAAAGAATTAGTCATCTTGACCATAATGAAAGAGAGAACCATGACACGCCGACTAATGTTATTGAGTTATGTCTCCTTGATTTTGTACTTCACCGTTACAACGGCCCACGCGCAAGGCACCGTCACACTTTCGGAATTGCAAATCGCCTTCTGGCCCGAATATGATCGCAGTTCAATGCTGGTGATCTATCGCGCCACTTTAGCCCCGGGAGTAACCCTCCCCGCCTCACTCACATTTTCCATTCCGGCGAAATACAGCCCGCCGATGGCTGTCGCCTACACCGATGCCCAAGGCCGCTTGCTCAATTTGGAGTTTACCACCGCCGCCTCCGGCGAGGTGATGACGATCAGCTTCAACGCGCCGACGGCGAATTTTCAATTTGAGTATTACGACACCAGCCTGGAGGTGAGTTCGTCAACACGCCGCTACGCCTTCGCCGGGGTCGCCGCCTACCCGATCCAATCTCTGGTTCTGCAAGTGCAACAGCCCACCGGCGCCAGCGGCCTCACCGCCACACCGGCCCTCGGGTCATCCACCGTTGGCACTGATGGCCTCAGCTACTTCACCAGCGTCCGCAACAACGTCGCCGCTGGCGAAGCCATTGCGCTCGAACTCACTTACACCAAAAGTGATTCGGCATTGTCGTTTAGCAACCAGCCCTTAACCGCCAACACGACAGCGCCAGCTTCAACGACGCTGGCGTCTGCGCCGACAGCCAGCCCGACGCTGATTGCTTCGATAATTGTGGGCCTGGTAGGGGTTGGACTTGTGGGAGCCGGGCTGGCGTGGTTCATCCGATCCAGAAACCCGGCGCCTGCCTCTTCAACTGTTTCAACCGCCAGGCCGCGCCGACTCAAGGGGTGCCCGCCGCGCTCAAAGGAGATAGCGGCCTCAGCGCCTGCATCGTCGACCGATAGGCCGGCCGCTTTCTGCCACGAGTGCGGTGCTCGCCTTCAGCCTGAAGATGTGTTTTGCCGAAACTGCGGAACGAAGGTGAGGCGGTAAGAGACAAGCAGAAAGAACGCGCCTCATTTTATCTCTTTTGGCCGTTAGTATGCGTCCCCCAAATTGATGATGCCGTCTCATTCTTTCGGGGGAGGCTGGCCGGCCTGGGTGTGAGTATTGCACCTCCTAATGAAAAGAGCGCACATTCGTGCGCTCTTTTTTGATTCTGGCCCTCTCTCATTTCCCGTCGGGCATTCCATGTCGCTCGCCCATTCGCGCCAACAAGGCGGCTTCTACCCGGTTGCGCACGTGCAGTTTCTGCAGGATGTTAGTCACGTAATACTTCACCGTATTTTCGGTCAGGTGCAGGCGATATCCGATTTCCTTGTTGCTGGCCCCGGTGGCGATTAATTCCAGAATCTGCCGTTCACGCTCGGTTAACTCTCCTAAAACGTCTGACATGGGGTGTTCTCCCACGTCCTGAGACGTCATCTCCGATAGCAGATTGGCGGCCAGAGAGGGGGACACGTAACCCTCCCCTGCCCGGACTCTACGCAAGATGCTGATGAGTTCAGGGGCGGAGACGCCTTTGAGCACGTAGGCGTACGCCCCGGCCTTGAATGCGGGCATTACATCCGCTCTTTCGCCGGCAACGGTAAGCACGACGATCTTGGTAACCGGGCAGTCCTTGGCGATGGACTGGATAGCATTCAGACCACCGCCGGGCATCTCAAGGTCCAACAGAATCACGTCCGGCAGCAGGTCCTGGCACAGGCGAATGGCTTCCCCGGCCGTGCTACCCTGGCCCACGATTTCCAAATCCGGCTGGGATTGGAGGACAGCTACGACCCCCTCGCGAAACAGCGGGTGGTCATCGCTGATGGCAATCCGGATCTTATCGCTCATAGCCATTCCCATCTGTGGGTAATGGCAGACAGGCCGTCACTTTTGTCCCCCGGTTGATCTCGCTCTCGACGTCAAACGACCCTCCCAGGCTCTTCACGCGCTCGCGCATCCCGGCCAGGCCAAAGTGATTGTCCAGGTTGACGAGCCGTCCAATATCAAAGCCCGGCCCCTGATCGATCACCTCGATGCTCAACTGCGCGGCCTCACTGCGCACGCGAACCTGCTGGCCCGTTCCGCCGGCGTGGCGATAGGCATTGTTGAGCGCCTCCTGAAGGATCCGATAGGCTGCGACCCTGATCGCCAAAGAGACTTGTTCCGGCAGGCCCTCGGAGTCCAAAGCCACCTTGGTGCCGGTTCGCCATTCGTGGGCGAGAACGGCGCGGCTGACCGTGTCGGCCAAGGTCAGTCCATCCAGTTGCGGGAGTCCCAGCCCGCTGGATAGGTCACGCAACTCCTGCTGGGCGCGGCTCAAGGCGGTCTGGATCGCAGGCAGATGCTCCCGGCACTGAAGACATGTGGCGCTCTCTACGGGATGCTCTTCACTGTTGCGGACGACGAGGCCCAGCCGTAAGAGGGCGTTGCCAATGTCTTGAGCGGGGCCATCGTGCAGGTCGGCGCTGATACGGCGCAGCCATTGCTCGTTGAGCGCGGCGGCGCTGGCCGCGGCGCGGCCCATCTCGTTGCGCAATTCCTCGTTCTGAGCCAGCAGTTCAGTTAACTGCGCCACCTGCTTGCTTAACGCCGCCTGCTGGCGTCCGATTGTCTTGTCGGCCCACCCCACATACCCGACCAGAAACAGGTAAATTAACGTCGCCGTGGCGCTGACCGCGAGCCAGCCTTCACGCTCACGGGCGGCGATTTCCACATCCAGGTTGTTTACCGATTGATAAAACTCGACCACGGCAATCACCTGGTCGGTTCCACGCAGGCGCACGGGAATGTAGGTCTCGAGCAAGCGCGTGTGGCGCGTGCCGAAGACGGCGTTCTCGGTATCGTCCAGGGTGCTGATCTTGGAGGTCGTTTCGCCCAGCCGGGCGAGCGGCAGACCTGGTTCACCTTCTTCAGGTTCCTCTCCAATAAGGGATGGAATATTGCTGTAGAGCACGCGGTTACTGGAAACATCCCAAACCAGGAACCCCACAATCCGGTCTCTAAAGTCAGTGTCCTGCAACAGGTTGTTCAGGGCGCTCAGATTATCTGGCGTAAATGATTGGGAGTTGCCCAGTTCCTGAAGGTAGGGGGAAACGAAGCTATCCGCATAGAGTGCCATCGTCGCCGCCGTCTCGTGAATAACCCCGGCCTCGATCCGCCGGCTGACCCACCAGCCGCTGGTCACCACGCCGGAGATTGTGATGACAAAACCAATGATCGTCAAGCGGAGGGCCGGGCCGTACGGGCTGAAGAGTTTCACTGAGTAACCCCCTTGTATCTTATCCCAAACAAAACGGGCGCGCTACTGGGGATAGTCCAAACTGTTCATCTTACTAAAGTTAGGGTAAGCCCCTCCAAAGTATGGTAAACCCTACCAAAGTATGGAAGAAGTTCTCTACCATCCCTAGATGCGTTCCGAGGTCAGTGTTGCTATTATAACGCTATCTTATTGTTTTACCGCAACAAGAGACCTGTTTCTTGGCCGAGCTACTCAATCCCACCGAATCTATGGACACTTCATCTAGCAGGAGCCGGAAAAACAAGCATCCACGACGGGTGTTGGTAGTCGGGTTTGGTGCACTGCTGGAGCAGGGTGTGCAGAGCCTGTTAGCGCAAGAGCCGCAGGTGCAGGTCTGGGAGGTCAAATATACGGACGATGTCGCATTCATGCTGGACGTGTTGCAAACGCGCCCGGAGGTGATTCTGTTCCATGAAACGGGCGCGCTCGATTCCGACCGGATATTTGATCTGTTGAGAGCCATTCCCACCACGGAAACCTTGCGAGTCATCATCCTTCGGTCATCAAACGCGGCCATTGACTTGTACGAAAAACGAAGGGTCACCGCGGTCAGCGGCCGGCATTTCCTCGACCTTGTTTTGAGCGATGGCCGCGCTGAAGCGCAGTGAACGAGCCGGCGTTGGAGGGCCGGCTGAAAGGAGGGCACATATTGGAGGGAGCGCGTTGATTTCATTATCTTTTGAGTTGCGCAGGCAACGAATTCGGTCAAAGCTATTTTGACCCTATCTTGAGGATAAGGAGTGCTAGAAATGAAGAAATATTTCAATATAAAACATGGGCGACTGGCGGCGGGCCTGGCTGTTGTGGTCCGGCTGGTGATTGTTACCAGCATCGTCATGGCCGCTGGGGGGGAGATCGTCACGAACGGAACGTCCACGGGTATCACCACGCCCAACGCGTTCCTGTTCGAGCCCGAGGTTCCCTTCACTTCGCTTAAGAACGTTCCCACCTGGAGCGAGTTGGAGCAGATGCTGGACAACCCGTACGCGGTGGCGCCTGACCCAAGTACCCCCGGGAACGATCAGGGCTTCCCCTCCTATCGGGCCACAATCACGCGGCGCCCGGGCTTCGGCGTGACCCTGCCCCGGTTCCTGGTCCACCCGCTGAACTACAATACGACCACCGGGGAAGAGATGCGGCTGATCAACTCTGGCTATCTTGGGGGCACGTTCAACGTCATCGATGAACTCGTCGTAGACCCCGGGAATGAGCTGACGGGTCCGTATATCTGGACAACCACATCCGCGACGATCTCTACGGGCGCTTCCCGCGTCATCCTGGAGCCGGGAGAGGCAGCCCCGATTGACTACAACAATCCGGTTGCGCCGGATACACCTACTTGTGTCGTCTCGCTTGAGCTCATGCCCCCGGAGGGCGCGCTCCTCTGTGGCGGCGATCCGGGCGAGCCTGGGTATCGCGGCTTTGGCGTACTCGGCCTGACCACCGGCCCACTGGCGCTCCGCCGGACCGCCCAATACTCGACGCCAGCCATTCCGCTAACAGGCGCCACCCCTGGCACGACCATTCCCTCGACCGCGCGACTCTTCGATCCGGCGAGGGGCATCATCCAGGCGCGCAATGCCGGCACCGGCGCCGGCGGGCTAAACAAGCCTTCCCTGCGAGTGCCTGCCGCTGGCGGCACCCCGAACAACCCGAACTACCTCCTCAACACCGATCCCAACAACGTGACGGATTCGAACGAAAATGATTACGTTCGGAATGAGGTTGTGGCCAGAGTGTTGGGCAAGGCCTTCTTCTGGGACATGCAGGTGGGGAGCGACGGCGTCCAGTCCTGCGGCACGTGCCATTTCAACGGCACCGGCACCGACACCCGCACCAAGAACCAGGTCAACCCCAACCACATCGGCGGGGATAACACCTTCCAGCTCCACAACCCTACCAATGACCCTCTTGTCGGAGCCAATACAGAACTAGTTGCCAGCGACTTTCCTCTCCACAAGCTGACGAACCCCGAGATCGCCGGCGACCCGCTGTGCAATTTTGATTCAAACGGCGTAGGCGTCCTCGAGGCGGATGTGAGTGCGATCCCCTATGCGGGCACGCCTGGTGGTCTGGTCATTCCTGCTGGCTATGCGGCGTCCCCGTCTCAGGCCTTCAGCAACCCGGTCACGGGTACTGTCACGGTGTGTGACGCCGCCAATATCGTAAGCGACGTCAACGACGTCGTGTCCTCCATGGGCGTCGTGTTCAACAAGTTCATCGACATCGCTCCTATCGGGGCGTTCCAACCGGCCAGCGACGGCGTGGCAGCAGTGGCGCCTGACGTCCGCACCACCGGGGACGCCACTGTGGACACGGACAATGCGGTTGCAACAGACCCCATTCCGGGCTTCCAGACCTTCCGCAGGGTGGAGCCGCGCAACACGCCCACCATGCAGGCCGCGGGATTCAACTTCGACAACTTCTGGGATGGGCGCGCCCGCCACGACTTCAACGGCGGCAGCGTCTTCGGCGCGGCCGACCCCCAGACGCACGTGTGGGTCGCCACCCCGGCAAGCAGTCTCACGGCAACCCGGCAGATCATCAGGTTCACCAGCATCGGTTCCCTGGCGACGGGGCCGGGCCTGAGTGAGTTCGAGATGTCCTTCGCGGGCCGCAACTGGTCCAAGATCGGCAAGAAGCTGTTGCAGGGGAATGTGGTAATTGTCGGCGGCTCTCCCACCGTCGTGGGCACCGTGACACCCCTGGCCAACCAGTTGGTGGATCCCACCGACAGCGTGCTGGGGCCCTACTCCAACCAGGGCGGTTCGCTCTGTGCTGGACTGGCGGCTTCGGATCGCTCTCCTGGGACACCGGCAGTCGGCAAGCCCGGGCTGTGCATCAGCTACCCGGGTCTCATTCGCCAGGCCTACTACCCCGCGCTCTGGCGAAACGTGACCGGCACGCATCTCGAGGGCTGTTACACCGACGGCAACGCCGCGTTACACCCGAATCAGTGTGCGAGCGGTAGTGTTCCGGTCCTTGCCGCAGATGGCACAGTTAACACTGCCAACATCGCCGACCCGTTTGACGGCTACAAGCTTACGTCCGCCGCTGGCGCGGTCAATGCGAGCGACACCAACCAGTTCAGGCAGATGGAAGGCAACTTCAGCCTCTTCTGGGGTCTGTCAGTACAGAAATGGGTGAATATCCTGGTCCCGGACAACACCCCGTTCGACCAGTTACTGGATGCCAATCCGGGCGCCTTCGCGTCTCTGGGCGAGCCAGGTGAGCCAGGGCTTGTAGGGGACCTGCTCAATTGCGGCACGGCCGGTGCGGATCCGAACTACTGCTTCACGCCCGTCGGGAACTTCAAGCGGGATCCAGACCTTTTGGCTCTCCGGGATCCTGATGGTGAGGGAGGTGCCGGCGGGACGCTCGTGGTGCAAACCGGAACTCGTAATCCCAACGATCCCGATCCTCTGCTCGGGTTGGATATCTTCTTCGCCTCCAACCTGTCGCTGAAGAACCCCAACTTCAGGACCGGCCGGTGCGGTGAGTGCCATGCCATTCCCACCCTGACCGACCACACCATGCCCT
>CAYSIV010000047.1:3408-25638 GCA_964431175.1 uncultured Anaerolineales bacterium | reverse complement strand
ATTCGCCAGCGGCGGTGGTGCCGAGTTGGCCGGTGGTGATTTCGTAGTTGACGGCGTCGGCGGGCGAGACGGTGGCCGGGAGCGAGTCGAAGTTGATGTGGTATGTCCACGAAAGTGAGAAGAGGAAAAAGGAGAAAATCGCAAATCCCAAGAGCCAAAACCCCAAAATCCCAAAATGCCTGGAGGCAAGGCGGGTGAGGCCAACGCCGGCAAGGGCGGCGAGGAAGAGGGAGGCCGGGCCGACGAGCCGCCAGGGGAATTGGATGAGGCGGGCCAATGGCAGAGCCGACCAGAGGGGTGCAGAGGCGGAGAGGGTCAAAAAGCAAATTCCAAATCCCAAAATCCAAAATCCCAAAACGATTCGTCGGCGCTCGCGTTTGCGAATCGAGTCTAACAGGGCAACACAAGCCAGCGTCAACTGCGGCCAGGGAAGGCTGGCGGGCATGAGGTTGAAGACGAGATGAGGATCGAAGTTGGCGGGTAGGGAGAGGAGGGTTGAGAGAGTGAGGAAGTTGTTGCGGTAGTCGAGGTCGCCGGGGAGGAAGGTCCGGTAGAGTTGGATGTCTTTCGACTCGAGGAGGACGGGGAGAGTGAAGAAGGCGGAGAGCGCTAAGGAAATCCCAAATCCCAAAAACCAAATCCCAAAGAGTCGAAGCGCCGAGCGCCAGCCATCAACGGAAAACGAAAGGGCAAGAATGTAGATGATGGCAATGGGGGCAAAGATGAGGGCGGAGAGGGTGTGAGTAACAATAAGGATAGATTGAATGACAGCAAAAACAAGCAGGGAGCGTATGTTGGGGCTGACGACAACCCGATGAGCCGACCACAAGAGCCAGGGGGCGAGGGCGAGTCCCCAGAGTTCGGGGTATGCGCCGCGATGGAGGGCGTTGAGGTAGAGGTAGGGTGAGAGGGCGTAAGCGGCAGAGGCGGCCAAGCCGGCGAGGGGCGAGTCGAATTGATCGCCCACCCAGTGATACACGCCAAAGATGGCAACGCCGAAAGCCAGGATGTAGCCAAGAAGCAGGCAGGTGGCGAGCGGCAGGTTGAAGAGGCGAAAGACGAGCGGGATGTAATACGAAAGCGGCGCGTAGAAGTTGAAGACGGGCGCGCCGAAGCCGTAATGCAGGTTGACGAACCAGCGCGGATAGAAGTCGGCGTGCCGGATGTGCCAGTCGAGCTGGGCGAAGCGGTGAAAGTGGTTGAAGCCGTCGCCGACGGTGGGCAGGCCGCCGCTGAGGAGGGGCCAGGAGGCGAGGAGAGTTAGAGTGAGAAGTGGGAAGTGATCAGTGATCAGTGAAGCGACAAACGTAAAACGTGAGAGCAAATTGCGAATTGTGAATTGTGAATTGCGTATTCCGTGAGGCATGAGGAGTTACGGTTGAACAGAGCCAAGCGGCACGGTGGGGCCGAGGACGGCGAGGCGTGAGTCAAGGATGGGCAGGGTACGCTGGGTGAAGTGATCGTAGACGGCAAGTTGGAAGGAACTTCCCGAAGGCTCAGAGCCTTCGGGAAGTTTGAGGCGGTGGCGGTCGTGAATAACGACGCCGGGAATCCATTTGAGGGTGGGAATTGCGCCGCCAGCCGGCACCGAGTCGGATTGGGCGCGCCAGGCATAGTTCTCGCCGACCAGGTCAACTTTGACTATCAAATCTTCGGTCAGCGGTCGGTCGGCGAGCCAATCTAAATCGACTCGATCCGAGCCATCAGTTTCGCGTGTGACTTCGGCCCGGGTGAGGATGATGGGGCCGAAAGAAACGTAGCGGTCGGCAGGGTCGGGCAATGGAAAAGTGAAGAGCCGGGAGTTAGAGTCGAAAAGAGCGACCTGCACCGAATAATCAGGTGGGAGGTCGAGAGCAGTAGTGATGTAGCCAGACGAAGGAGGCAGGGAGGCGCGAAGAAGCGAAGAACCGGAAGCGTCGCTGAATCTTAGGTCATGGATCTGTCCGTCAAGCCGCCAATGAACGTATAAGCGCGGTGAGTAAGCGAGTGAAAGATCATAATCGTAACCAGCGAGGAGGCCAAAAGGTTGAGGGTGGGCAGTGGCAGGCGGCCCGGAGCGTGGCAGGACGGTGACAGTACCAAGCGCGGTGAAGTCGGGGGCGAGGCGGATGCCATCGGGAAGGTAGGCCCCGGCGACAAGGCGGTAAGCGCCAGGTTGGGCATCAATATTGACGGTGATATCGTAACGGTCAGTGAGAAGCTCGTTTGGCGTGATGCGTGATGCGTAATGCGTGACATCCATTTGCCCGTAAAGTAATCCATCCGGGCCGATGAGTTGGACGAAGAAATTAATATCAGTTGGATTAGCAGGCGCACGCCAGGTGGCGACAACAGGCAACGTGCCGCCGGGCACGACCACGGCAGGTTTGGGATACTCTGACGACGCCACCGCCCAGCCGCCTTCGTATTCTTCAACAATTGTAGCCGGGGAAACCGTCACTGGTTGGGTGACAACTTGCCAGATAGGGCCGATGGGCGTGAGGAGGTAAGGCAAGCCGGCGTATTCGGCTGGATAAAGATTTGTAATCAAGGTTGGGCGAATCGGCGCGTTGACCTTGATTCGATCCAGCCAATTCTGCGTCAGGGACGTACCTTGCGGGAAGACGTATTCAACCGTGACATCGGAGCGCAGGCCCTCAACCTGTTGCAAATACCACATCGGCGTGGCCTGGTGCCACGAAGAGAGAATGATGGCATTCGGCGGGGCGGCCTTGAGGGCCGACTCGGCGTAGTTGCGAGTGGAGTGATCAAGCGAGAGCGTGAAGTAGGCGGGGAAGTTGCGGGCGGCAACGAACAATGAGGCAATGAACAATGAGCAATGAACAATGAACAATGCTGAATGACCCCTGCGGGTGACGAAGAGCGGTTTGCTGGCCGCTGACTGCTGAAAGCTGAGAGCTAAGCCAGCAGAAGCGGCGATAACCAGGATGACATAGGCCGGGAGCAGGTACTCGACGGTTTGCGGGGCGCGGTAGGTGATGGCGACGAAGCAGTGGACGGCGAAGGCGAGAGTCAGGGCGGCGGCGAGTTTCCAGTCCTGGCGGAAGAGGAGGAGGAGGCCGAGAGCAAGAAGAATGAGCAGGGCCGGGTTGAACTGGAAGAGGAAGATATTGAACAGGATGGCAAAACGATCAGGCAGGGCCGAGAGGCTGGCAAAGTAGAAGAAGTCGCCGCCGAAGCCAGCGGCCAGGACGTGTTGGAGAAGCCCGGGGATGGTGTTGAGGCCGGGCGGGGCGAGGAAGGCGTCCGCCACGCCGCGAATTGGGAGGTAAAGGAGAATGGCGAGAGGGGCGAAGACAGCAACAATTACTTTGGTGACGTTTTTTTTTGAGATGGGGAGAAGAGGAGACGCTTCGCGGGAGACAAAGAGAACAGTAATGGCGAATATAGCTCCGACAAAGGCGATAGAGAGATGGTGAACGACGGCGAGGGAGAGAGCAAAGGCGAAGGCGGCGAGGCGGTTGACCGTTGGAGTCAGGCGATAGTCGATGAGAGCATAGACGAGAATCGCGGTCAGCAGGGCCATTAGACTGCGAATGTTGGCGGTGGTAGCCTGAGACCAGAAGGTGGTGGAGACGCCGAGGGTCAGGGCGGCCAGGAGGCCGGGGAGGCGGGAAAAGATAAAGGCGAAGCGTGATGAGTTAGTGGTTATTCGTAATTGGTTAGTGAGGCGATTGACGGCGAGATTGACAATGACGAGAGTCAACGCACTGGTGAAAGCCGAAAAGAGATTGAGGCGATAAGCCGGCGTGCCTTGTGGAATTAGCGAAATGAAAAGTTTGCCGAGAAGGGTATAGAGCGAGAAGCCGGGCGGATGGGCCACGCCGAGTAGTGGAACGACGACTTGAAACTCGCCGGAGTCGGCGGGGAGCACGTCGGGTGAGAGGGTGAGGGTGTAGAGGAAGAGGGCGGCGAGGAAGACGAGGGCCGAGTCCCAGTATTGAGTCAAGAGATGAGAGAGGAGAGAAGGGTGGCCCCCAGAGAGTTGTGCTGGAGGGCCTGAGGCGTGTTGCGTCTTCATCCCAACACCTTTTTGTAAACGGCAACCGTTTCAGCGGCAGTTTTCTGCCAGCTAAACTTCTTCACCTGCTCCCGGCCTTTGGTGGTGAGGCGATCCACCAGTTCGGGTTCGACGACGACGGCGATGATGGCCGCGCCGAGGGCCCGAGTGTCGTCGGGATCGGCCACGAGGTAGGCGGCCTCACCGACGACTTCGGGAATGGAAGAGAAGGCGGTGGTGACAACCGGCGCGCCGCAGGCCATCGCTTCCAGCGGCGGCAGGCCAAATCCTTCGTAACGCGACGGGAAGACGAAGCAGGCCGCGCCGCGATACAACGCCGGTTTATCGTCTTCATCTACCGGGCCGATGAAACGCACCGAGGCCTCAACACCAAGTTGTTTGGCGTAACCGGGCAGGTCGTCGTAAAACTTGTCGCCCGGCGCCGGCAGTTTGCCGGCGATGACGAGCGGGTAGTTTTCGCCGAGCGGCCCGTCGCACCAAGTCCAGGCCGCCAGCAGGTTGCTCACGTTTTTGCGCGGGTGGAAGCCGCCGAGATAGAGGACGTAGGAGTCGGGCAGGTTGTGTTTTTGGCGGACGGCAGCGTCGGTGAGGAAGCCGGGCGAGGGCTTGTATTGCGGACCGACGGCCAAATGGATGGCCGTCACTTTGTCCATTGGCGTTTTCAAATATTGAACGATGTCGGCCTTTGAGGCTTCGGAATCGGCGATGAGGTGGGCCGCCCCAGCAGTGGCGGCGGACACCAGGGCGTTGTACAGCCGAACCCGAAAGTCATCGCGATACTCCGGCAAAAGAATCGGCATGATGTCGTGAATGGTGACGACGAACGGGATCGGCGACGAGAGCGGCGGGGCCCAGTACGGAATGTGGGCCAGGTCGGCCTTTAGCTCACGGCAGGCTTTGGGAAAGGCGAGTTGCTCAAACCGCACCTTGCCCAGATTCGAATTCGGCGCACGTAAAACGTCAAACGTCAAACGCGCTTCTTGAGTATTGGGTATTGGGTATTGTCTATTCCGTGTCGTGTGTTCTGGAACGACAAGAATTGGTTCAACATCCGGGGCGGCGGCGGGTAGCTGGGCGAGGAGTTCGCGCAGGTATTGGCCACTGCCGGTGTGAGGTTGATCGTAGAACCAGCCGTTGAGGGCGAGACGCATTCAATTATTGGGCACTCAGGGTTGGCTCGAGAGGGCATCGCTCAACCGCGCAATGACTTCAGAAATTGTCATCGGTTCAACAACGATATGCGAGTCGGGATCCTCTAAAGGGTGAAGATGCCAACCACGCAAATTGTCCCGGTCAATTCCCCAGGCCCGTTTTTCTCTGTCAATTAGAGCAAACGCCAGAGTGCCTGTCTCTTCGTTGAAATAGAAATTGAGGAATTTGCCCTCGGAAATGTACACCCGCCCGTCCGCAACAGGACCTTCAGCGGAGAGTGAGACCTGCTGAAACAGGTTAGTGCTGGCTAACGCCGAAAGCAGTTCAGATGAAAATGTTTTGGTATCCATACTCGATTATAGGGAGCAGGCCCAATATTGGCTTATGAAGGAAGGTAGTCTCTAGAGCAGATTCCACATCCGTTTACGGCAACGGAGTCGAGGCTTCAGCCGGAACCGCCTAAAGGCTCGACTCCAAAAGCCATAAACCAATCAGGAATCTGCTCTAATCCCAAAAACCCGGCATGTTGTGTGCAGAAGCAAGATCTTCTAAGTCCACTGAGATCTCAAAGTGGTATAGTGCTTTAGCAGAGTCTCGGCTTTCTCCCAATCCCAAAAATCCTTCTCCACTTCAAAGGAATAGGCGTCCTTATCTAGTTTCTTCTCCTCGATACGTTTGGAGAACTCAGTAAAAGGCATATCCCATTTTGCCTCGAAATCCGCAATTTGCTGGCTTAGTTTTGCCAATTTCAAGTCAATATAGTCCAACAGCACTTTCCATAAAGCCGTTTCAATATCTGGCGTTTCCGCGACACGCGTCAACAGTGCTCCGATACGAGGTGATATTGTAACCATGGAACTATCTCCTTCTCAGGTAGTGTATCACACGCCTAACTCCCGGCAAGCCGCTCGCCCGCACTCAATCTCCGGGAACGGAAACTCATTTCTGGCGATGGCGGTCAAAGTGAAGTCGGTTCGGCGCAAAACTTCGCTGGCCTGAGCCGGGGTGAGCAAGCCAAGATCGAGGGCGTCTGCCAGATCGTCCAGATCGACCACGCGGCAAGTTTGATTGTCGCCGTCCACCAGAATGTCGGCGAACAAGTCTTTCATGATCCAGCTTTCACGGGCCGGGTCATAAAAGATGTCGGCCAGGTGAACATACCATTTCCAACGATCATCCGGCGGCGGGTAGTGGATGTTTTCGATGATGCCCAAACCGCGCTTGATCAGGTAGTAGATGCGCGTATCCGGGCCGCACCATCGCGAGTCAGGTTTTGGGCGTTCAACCAACAGATCGTCATCCACTTGCCACCACCGCCATTCATCGTCGGGCGTGGCGCGAAAGGAGGCGATCTTCGAGTCAAGATGAGAGGCGATAACTTCGGGTGAGTTGAGTCGCAAATCATCGCCATCATGCTCCTCGCCATAACTCCACCAGACTACGAGCGTCTTTTGCAGACTCATCCCTTCAGCACCTTCAACTCCGCCATACTCGCCGCCAGACGCTTGATGCCTGTGCCTTCAAAAGCGACGACGATGATCTCATCATCACCGCTGCCCTTGCTCTCAATGATCATCCCTTCGCCAAACAGCGAGTGCTGGACGCGCTGGCCGGTTCGGTAGCGCGCGCCGGCATCCGCAACCGCCTCGCGTTTGGCCGGGCGAGCCACCGACCCGCCCCGGTCGGGCTTGCCCAACGGCGAGTCCCAGGTGGTGGTCTGCTTGTAAGCCGCAACGTTATTTTTGGCCACGTGGCCCTTCAGCAAACTTGGCGGGATGTCGGCCAGGAAGCGCGAGGGGTTGGTCACGTTGAAGTCGCCATACATCGCCCGGCGGAAAGCGCGGGTGAGAAAGACGCGATCCTTCGCCCGCGTCAAGCCAACGTACATCAGCCGCCGCTCCTCGGCCATCTCTTCCACATCGTCCATCGAGCGCTTGTGTGGCAAGACTTCTTCGTCCAGGCCGGCGATGAAGACAACCGGAAACTCCAACCCTTTCGCCGAATGCAGAGTGAGCAGAGTCGGACCGGTGTTGTTATTCTCGTCCAAGCTGTCCACATCGGCCACTAGCGCCACTTCTTCGAGCAAAGCGCCTAGCGTCAGCTCCGGGGCCTCGGCGGCCACCCCGCGCAGTTCCATGACGTTCTCCCAACGCTCTTCGCCCTCATCCGAACCGTCGTTGATGAAGCGTTGATACTCAATATCCCGCAAGATCAGGTCGATCAACTTGACCACCGGAGTTGAGTCTTTAGCCGCCACCCAGCCGTTGAACATTTCGCCAAAGTCGCCCAAGGCGCCCCCGGCCTTGCCGGTGAACAGGGCGGCGTATTCACTCTTGCTCCGCTTCTGGCCGAGATCGCGCAAAATGACAGAAGACGGTATCCCGGCCGAGTCGGCGGACCTTTGAAGCTGTTCGAGAGTCTTCGCGCCGAGTCCGCGCGGTGGGACGTTGATCACCCGCTGGAGGCTCACGCTGTCCGCCGGGTTGTGAACAAGACGCAGGAAGGCCAGTGCGTCTTTCACTTCGCGGCGGCTGTAGAAGCGCGTGCCGCCCACCAGGCGATACGGCAAGCCGGCTTGAATAAACGCATTTTCAATCGCCCGCGACTGGGCGTTGGTGCGGTACATCACCGCCGCGTCACCGGGGTTGAGCTTCTCGCGCAGTGAGAGGGTGGCGATCATTTCGACAATATAGCGGCCCTCTTCGTCTTCGTTGTAGGCTTCGTAGACTTCGATCTTGCGCCCGCCGCCGCGCTCGGTGAAAAGTTGTTTGCGGGTCCGGCCAACGTTCTTGTCAATCACCGCCATCGCCGCATCGAGGATGAGTTGAGTCGAGCGATAGTTTTGCTCCAACAGGATCGTGATCGCTTCGGGGTGATCCTCCTGAAAGCGGCGAACGTTGCGGTAGTCGGCGCCGCGAAATTTGTAGACAGACTGGTCGGGGTCGCCGACGACGTACAAGTTGTGCTTGGTGGCGGTCAATTGCCTTAGCAACGTGTACTGAGCCGTGTTCGTGTCCTGAAACTCGTCTACCAGGACGTGATCGTAAAACTGCTGATAGCGGGTCAGCACGTCCGGGTTGTGGCGGAAAAGGTAAGCAGTTTCGGTGAGCAGATCGTCGAAGTCGAGGGCGTTGTTCTGCCGCAAGAGTTTTTGATACTCGATGTAAACCCGTCCGGCAATCTCGGCGAAGTACGTTTCGGCCTTGAACTCTGCGGGTGAGATCAATTCGTTCTTGGCTTTGGAGATTGTGGCCAGCAGGCTTTGCGGGCGATATTGCTTGTCGTCGAGCTTGAGCTTCTCCATCGCCTGCTTGACGACGGCCAGTTGATCGACGTCGTCGAAGATGACGAAGTCGCGGGTGAAATGTAGGGGCGCAACAGCATCCTGAGCGGAGCGGAGCGCAGTCGAAGGACGCTGTTGCGCCCCGGCCTCGCGGCGCAGAAAGCGGGCGCAGATGGAATGGAAGGTGCCTATGGTCAGCCCGCCCAGCGCGCCGCCGAGCAATTTCTCCACCCGCTCGCGCATCTCGCGGGCGGCCTTGTTGGTGAAGGTGACGGCCATGATCCGAAACGGCGGCGTCCCCTGTTGCACAAGGTAGGCAATGCGCTGAGTCAGAACGCGGGTCTTGCCGGAGCCGGGGCCGGCCAGAATCAGAGTTGGGCCGGGGCTGGTGGTGACGGCTTTGGTTTGTTGAGGGTTGAGGCCGGAGAGGAGATCAGGCATAGGGATGATTCTATCATGCGAAAAAGCCCTTGCCCCCATCCGCCCGAACACAGGCCGGGTGCCTTGAGATGACAAGTATAACAAGCAAAGGGTGATCTATGACCCTAGCCTATTTCGGAGAAATCGGGTTTGATTAGAAGATGAAACTCGCCAACCCATCTCTTAGCCAACGTATTTCTCTCTTGCGCTGGGCGCTCCCACTCACGCTTGGCATTGTGTCTACGCTCTATCAACTTGGCCCGGCGCGCTGGGTGCACGACACCTTCTCGCACACCCTCCACTACGGCGTTGAGATTCTGCTCTATGGCCTTGTCGGCCCGCTGGCTGTATATTGGGCTGGCAGGCAAGTGGAGCGTTGGCTGGGGGAAAAGGCGCGAGCAGAGCATCTGGTGCGCGCGCACGAGCAACGGCTGGCTTCCATCATAGCGGCCTCGGCGGACGCTATCCTCGACCTCGACGCGCACGGAAAGATTGGCTTGTGGAACCACGGCGCGGAACTCATCTTCGGCTATCAGGCTGATGAGATTCAGGACCAGCCGTTCACGCATTTGTTCGGGGGGGGTGAGGCGGCGGAGGTCGAATACCACTGGCTGGTCGAGCGCGTTCAGCACGAAGGATTTATTCGCGGACACGAGACCACTGGCCGGGACGCCGATGGCCGCGCTGTCGCCGTTGAGCTGACCGCTACCCGACTGACCGACGAGCGCGGGCAGTGGCTCGGCATATCCATCACTCTGCGCGATGTCACCGAGCGTCAGCGCCGCGAACAGGAAATCCGCCGTCTCAATGCCAGCCTCAACGAGCAGGTGGCCGAACGCACCCGCGAACTGGCCGATAAGGTGGAACAACTTGCCCGCGCCAACGCCGAGTTACAAAAACTTGACCGCATGCGGTCGGAATTTGTTTCGCTGGTGTCGCACCAACTCCGCGCCCCACTCACCAACATGCACGGCGCGGTCGAGCACATCGGAACCAGTTGCAACATCAGGAACGTGACCTGTACCCGCATGTTGTCCATCCTGGACCAGCAGGTGGAGCGGCTTGATCGTCTGGTGCGGGATGTGTTGAACACGGCTCGAATTGAATCAGGCGATTTAGTGTTACAGCCCGAACCCATCTCGATCCTGCCCATCATCCAGCAAGTCACTGAGCAAATTCGCGCTCGAACTATTGGCCGGTTGTTCACATTGCCGATCAAGCCCGGCCTGCCGCTGGCCTTCGCCGATAGCGACCGGGTGGCTGAAATCCTGGCGAACTTGCTCGACAACGCCGACAAGTATTCACCGCCAGGCCGGGAAGTGGCCATTGAGGCCCGAGCCGACGAAACCGAAGTCACCGTCTCGGTGCACGATGCCGGCCCCGGTCTGCCGCCCGACAGCCAGGAGCGCGTCTTTGAAAAGTTTTACCGCGCCGACAATAGCGATTCGCAGGCCGTTTATGGCTACGGCCTGGGCCTGTATATTTGTCGGCGGCTGGTCGAATCACATGGCGGCCGCATCTGGGCTGAAAATGCTCTGACCGGAGGCGCGATCTTTTCATTCACACTGCCAGTGGCAAGGTGAGAATGTCCAACGCAACTATTTTGCTGATCGACGATGACGCGACGTTGCTTGACCTGCTCTCCAGCCATCTGCAAACAGCCGGCTACCGCCCGTTGACCGCGCCTGACGGGGTGAGCGGCTTGCGATTGGCGGCTGAGGCGCGTCCCGACCTGGTGGTGCTCGACGTGATGATGCCCGGCATGGACGGCTGGCAAGTGGTTGAACGTTTGCGTGGCCGGAACGCCCCGACAAGCCATCCTGATCGCCTCCCCATCATCATGCTCACCGCCAAGGGCGAGGAAATTGATAAATTGCGCGGGTTCCATCTTGGCGTGGACGATTACGTGACCAAGCCGTTCTCGTTTGCCGAACTGGTGGCGCGAGTGGGGGCCGTGTTGGCCCGCGCCACTTACGCCTCAACGTCCACCCACAACTTGACCAGCGGCGCCCTGATCATTGACTTCGACGAGCGGCGCGTAACCGTGGCCGGGCGTCCTGTTGACCTCACCCCGACTGAATATCATTTGCTTGAGACGCTTGCCCGGCGTGCCAATCGCACTGTGCCCACCGAAACATTGCTCGTCGAAGTATGGGGGCCGGAATATGCCGGTGAAGTCGAGCACGTCAAACACTTCATCTGGACGTTACGCAAAAAGATTGAAGCCGACCCTGGCGACCCGAAGCACCTGATCACCGAGCGCGGGTTCGGATACCGCTTTGAGTGATGGCGCAAAGCGCACATGACGAGTGACGCGACACCCGTCACCCGACACCCAACTCCCACCTCTCCTACACCCAATCTACACCTTCCCTTGCTACACTCGCAGTAGGAGTTTGTATGCCCGAGACTCGCTACCGCGTTTCCATTCCCGATCTCACTTTCTATCAACAAACCGTCGCCTGCCAGTTTGCCTGCCCGGTGCGCACCGACGCCCGCGCTTACGTCACCGCCATCGCCCAGGGCGACTACGAACGGGCTTACCTGATCGCCCGCGAGACCAATCCCTTCGCTTCCACTTGCGGCTGGGTGTGCGGCGCGCCCTGCGAAGCCGCCTGCCGCCGGGGCAAGATTGACGCGCCCATTGCCATCCGCGCCCTTAAACGTTTTGTGAATGACCGCCACGGTGTATATATGGGCGAAACAGGCGAGGCGCATCAGCCTCCCGCCTGGCCAGGCTATGTGGGGCCGAATGTTTCTTTTGACCTTGGCAACACCACCTTTCCAACAAGCCGCACCGGGCTAAACGCCGCCCGCCAGCGCAGTCCGAAGACCGGCAAGCGCGTGGCCGTCGTCGGCGCCGGGCCGGCCGGCCTCTCCTGCGCTCACGATCTGGCCTTGCTCGGCCATGACGTGACTATCCTCGACGCCGCCTCCGTCGCCGGTGGCATGCTCCGCCTTGGGATACCTGAATATCGCCTCCCTCGTGAGCTAATTGATCTCGAAATTCAATCCATCCTCGCCCTCGGCCCGGCGCTCAAACTCGATCACGCTCTGGGCCGCGATTTCACCCTCGCCGATTTACGCCGCGACTTCAACGCCGTCTTCATCGCCATTGGCACGTACCGCAGCCGCAATCTCAATATCGAGGGCGAAGAGTTCGACGGTGTTCTGCGCGCAGTAGATTTCCTGATCAACGTCAATCTCGGCGGCTACAACCTCAATCTCGGCAAACGGGTGCTGGTCATTGGCGGCGGCAACGTGGCCATGGACGTAGCCCGCACCGCCGCCCGCCTCGGCCACCCGGCCCAATCTGGCGGCGACCTCGAGGTGGCGTTAGACGTGGCCCGCGCCGCCCGCCGCCTCGGCGCGACGCAGGAGGTGCATTGCCTGGTCGTCGAAGACCGGACTGAAATGCTTGCCGACCCAATCGAAGTCGCCGAAGCTGAAGAAGAGGGCATCCTCATCCACACCCACGTCGCTCCCAAACGCATCGTCGGCGCTAACGGGCGGGCAACCGGCGTTGAAACGCTGAATGTGGCCCGCGCCTTCGACGAACGAGGCCGCTTCAACCCGCAACTGCTCCCCGACACCGACAAAGTCTGGGAATGCGATAGCGTGATCGTTTCCATTGGCCAGACGGGTGAGTTGGATTGGGTGAAGCCTGAGGACGGCTTGGAGGTCACGCCGCGTGGCACGCTGGCGGTGAACAAAGAAACGCTGATGACAACCGCGCCGGGCGTGTTCGCCGGCGGCGATATTGCCTTTGGCCCGCGCCTGATCATCAACGCCGTCGCCGACGGCCAGCGCGCGGCACGCGGCATTCACGCCTACCTGCAAAACGTCCAGCCGCGCCTCGTTCGTAAAGGGTTCTTCACCCCTGTCTCCAAACACGAGTATTTGAATGTCGGCCCACTGCGCAACTACTTGCGCTGGCCGCGTCGTCAGCCTCCGGCCTTGCCGGTGGAGCGCCGCATCGGTGTGGCAAAAGTGGAGGTGGGTTTTGACGAGACGACGGCCCAGGAGCAGGGTGGGCGTTGTCTCATCTGCACCCTCAACCCAATCTTCGACGGCGACTTGTGCATTCTGTGCAACGGTTGCGTGGATGTATGCCCCACCGACTGTCTCAAACTCGTGCCGGTCTCAGCGGTGATGGGCGAGGAAACTGTAGCGGCAGTAGTTGAGCGCCGCACAACAGAGTGGCCGACTGCCTCGGCCATGTTGCTTGACCCAACGCGATGTATCCGCTGTGGCCTGTGCGCCGCCCGTTGCCCCACCGAGGCGGTCACAATGGAATCGTTCCGGTTCACGGAAGAAATGTTGTTCGAGAGCCAAGGAGGTAACATCGCGTAGGTCAACCCGTCTCTCCACAAACCTGATCCAACTTCTATTCAGGCCGGGAGCAACCCGACCATAAAAATTCTGGAGGAAAAAATGCGTAAACAAACTATCATTTCCCTGATCGTGATCCTTTCCACCGCCGCTCTGTCTCTGGCGGCCTGCGGCCCCAAAGGCCCCACCGAGGTCCACGTTAAGCTGAGCGAGTTCAAGGTGGAGCTGGACAAGACCAGCATCCCCGCCGGGCCAGTGAAGTTCATCATTGATAACGTCGGCAAGGTGAAGCACGAACTGGTTTTGGAGCCTGCCGGCATCAACGACATACCGTTTGAGGTCGACGGCAAAGCCTCGGAAGCCGAAGACATTGAGCCTGGCGCATCGGCCACGTTGGAGTGGACGATTGACAAAGCAGGGGATTATCAACTGGCCTGCCACATCAGTGAGAACAATGAGGATCACTACGCCTCTGGCATGGTGGCCACTTTCACCGTTACCGCGCCCTAAAAACATTCCCAACGCGGAAATCCCAAATCCCAACGACCAATTTCCAATGAAGTCGATATCGGAATTTGGCTGTTGGGATTTGGAAGTTGGGGCTTAGGATTTAGCTATGACTCTCTCATCACTCACCAACCGCCTGTTCAACTCCCGGCTGTGGCGCTCATTCTTCCGGCATGGCTGGCCGGATAACCCGCTCGACCGTTCGCTGGCCATGACCAGCAACATCTTCTTTCATCTCCACCCGGTCAAGGTCAGCCGCCGGAGTTTGAGATGGTCATACTCGTTTGGCCTGGGCGTTATCTCGGCGATCCTTTTCGGCGTATTGGTGTGGACGGGTGTGTTGCTCATGTTTTACTACGTGCCCTCGGTCGAACGCGCCTACCCGACACTCAAGGAAATACAGTTATCAGTGCCGTTGGGCCAGTTCACTCGCAACATGCATCGCTGGTCGGCTCATGCGATGGTGTTGATGGTGATTTTGCATATGGTGAGGGTTTTTTACACCGGCGCTTACAAGCCGCCGCGCGAATTCAACTGGGTCGTCGGCGTGGTGTTACTCATCCTCACTCTGGGGGCGAGTTTCACCGGCTACCTCCTGCCGTGGGATCAACTGGCCTATTGGGCAATCACGGTCGGCACGAACATCGCCAGTTACGCGCCCGTCGCCGGGCCAGTGATGCGAGAAATCCTGCTCGGCGGTATCGAGGTTGGTCAGAACGCCCTGATCCGCTTTTACACTCTGCACATCGCCCTCCTGCCGCTGGCGATCACGTTCCTCGTCTCACTGCACCTCTGGCGAGTGCGGAAGGATGGCGGCCTGGCCGCAAACGATAAGCCCGAGGCAAAATAAATGGCCGCTCAAACCCCAGCTACCGACGAAATCTTTCCGAAGCATAACAACAAGACTTACACCCTGGTAGAGATCGTGCGTGGCGAGGGTCCTCTTGTGGATAAAGGACCGGACGACACCGTATTCTCATTTCCGGTCGTCTTGTTGTGGGAAGCAGTGCTGCTGCTCGGTGTGACGCTCGCCATCTTCCTGTTCTCACTGGCCAAGCAAGCGCCGCTGGAAGAGATCGCCAACCCGCTGGTCACCACCGACCCGGCCAAAGCTCCCTGGTACTTTATCGGTCTGCAAGAACTGCTGGAGCACATGCACCCGACGCTGGCCGGGGTGATCATCCCGACCCTTCTCGTCCTGTTTCTGCTAGCCTTGCCGTATATCGATCATTCTCGCGCCAACGTCGGCATATGGTTCTCCTCGGCGCGCGGTAAGAGGATAGTCGGCTGGACGGCCCTCTACACCCTCGTCATTATGCCAGCCTACATTGCACTGGACAACGCCTTCAGCCTGCGCGAACTGCTCCGGGAAGTCGTGCCACCCTGGGTGGCGCAAGGCTTGTTGCCCGCGGCGATCATGGCTTTGCTCGTCGCTCTGCCGCTCTTAGTCCTTTGGCGGCTCAAGGCCGACACGCGCGAACTTCTGCTGGCGCTGTTCACAGTGATGTTTATTTCGGCCATCGTGTTCACGGTGAGCGGCTTTCTGTTTCGTGGGCCGGGCTTCAAAATGTACTGGCCGTGGAACATGCCCGCCTTCTACAATCCCTGGGATGGGTTGTAGACAATTTAATAAGAGAGAGCGAGATATGGCAACAAACGCAAAGTCGCAAAAAAGAATCAACCGTCGCGCCTTTCTGGGCTGGGCCTGGAGCGTCTCACTCGTGGGTCTGTTTGGGCAGGCGGGAACTGCTTTGTTCAAGTTCTTTCAGCCGCGCATCGAGCCAGGGGCGTTCGGGGGTAAAGTCGTTGCCGGGCAGGTGAACGAATTTCAGCCGGACACGGTCAGCCACGTTCCCAAAGGCCGCTTCTTCATTTCGCGGCTTGAAGATGGCGGGATGCTGGCGATATGGCACCGTTGCACGCACTTGGGTTGCACTGTTCCGTGGCGCGAAGATGAGGGCCAGTTTCACTGCCCATGCCACAGCTCACTTTTCAATAAGCGAGGCGAGGTGATCGGCGGGCCGGCCCCGCAACCACTCAGCATTTTTCCGATTGAAATCACGGATGGGCAGGTGGTGGTGGACACCGGCCACCCGATTGAGCGCAATAAGTTTGATCCGTCGCAGGTGACTCACGCTTGAGGAGATGTCATGCGCCCAAAAGAAAACTTCATTCCGCTGACTGGCACTGCCTTTGGGCTAACGCTGGCGATTCTAGTCACCTTTCAGGTTTACCTCTTCCGCGAGCCGGCGCGCATTGCCGCCGATGAGGCCCATGATAAGTCAGTCGCAGTGCAAGAAGGCACGGCGCTTTTTGTCATTTACTGCACCCAATGCCACGGCAAGCAGGGCGAAGGTGACAAAGGCCCGGCCCTCAACGACAAGGGTTTTCTCGCCGAAGCCGGCGACGAGCGCATGTTTAGCCTGATCAGTTCTGGGGTGCCCGGCACTGAAATGCCGGCCTGGAACCAGGTTAATGGCGGCCCGTTCACCGATCAACAAGTACGCCAACTGGTGGCCTTCGTCCGCAACTGGGAACCCAATGCACCCGACCGCCGGGCGGCGGCGCTGATTGGCGATCCGGCGAAAGGATTGGCAATTTTCAGCGGCACCTGCTTCGTTTGCCATGGCGACAACGGCCAGGGCACTGACCGCGCGCCTGCTCTCAACGATCCAGCCAAACTCGCGCAGTTCGACGATGCTTGGTACGCTGACACCATTGCCAACGGGCGGCCAGCTAAGGGGATGCCGACCTGGGGCACAGTGCTGTCGCCGGGGCAAATCCGTGATCTCGTGGCGCTCCTGCACGCCTGGGGGCGCGGCGAAACTGTTGCCCTCCCGGGCCCGGGCGCTCATCTTCAAGAGGCGGCTCAACTACTTGAACACGCCGATACTGAGAACGCCAAAAATCAGCTTGAAGAGGCGGCGAAAGTTGCTACTGTCGATCAACTACAAGCTATCAATGACGCCCTGGCCGCGCTGAAGGCGGGCGACGTGGCCGCCGCTAGCGCCGCCGTGGAAAAAGCCGTGTCTCTCGGAAAGTGAAGCCGGGGAGACGATCACTTTAGCATACGCTTCAGTGAAAAATACGCCGGTCGCAAATCCGGGAGCGGAAACGCAGGGCGGTTGACAGCGTACCAATATTGCTCGTTGTCGGGCGTCCAGTCGAGGTCGGCCATGTAAATGGCGCTCATCAACCCCATCCAGGGCCGCCAGTGTTCTTTAGCCCATTGATAAGCACCTGCCAGATAATCGGCCTGTTGCTGTTCGGTGACGGCGTACCAGTTGTAGCTGGTGTGTGTCGGGTTCGTGTCCGTCGTCCAGCCCATCTCCAGAATAGCAATCTGTTTATCGGCGTCGCCATTCTCGACCATGATCTGGCGGATGTCTTCGACGTGGCGGAAGGTGATCCAGCGCACGGCCAGCGCCGGGTCGGCCTCAGTGTCGTCAGGTGAGCGTTCGGGCGGGTTCATGTACCCGGCGGCGTGCACCCCGAGCGCGTCAAAGTATTTTGCGCCGCCTGCCGCGTACATCTCGCGCACAAAACGATCATCAGGCATAGCCGTATCATCGTCGGTGCCAGTCGGGGCAAGACCCGCCGAGATCACCATTGCGTTCGGGTCGGCCGTCTTGAGGCCCACGTAACAGGCGGCCAGCAACCGCACATACTCAGCCGGGTTTGGCAGATCGTTCCCCCACTCACGCGATAAGTTCGGCTCGTTCCACACTTGATAGGCGGCGATGCGGCCCTGGTAGCGTTCGGCCACGGCATGGCAAAAGTCGCCAAAGTCCTGATACTCTTTGGGCGGGGCCGAAGCCAGCGGCACTGCGCCGCCATCGGCCTGCGCCCAGAACGGTTGGTGATCGAGCCGCACCAGCAGTTTCAGGTTGCGCCCTTGCGCCGCGTCCACAATCAAGTCGGGCCGGTACCAGTCGTAGTGCCCCTTCTCAATTTGCTCGATGTCGCGCCAGGCAAAAATCTGCTTCACCCAGCCAAAACCCATGTCTTTGACTAAATCCATGTCACGCACGCCCACATCCAAATGCCACCAGGTGAAGATTTGAATACCATATTCGGGCGACTCAAAATGTAGCTGGGGTAGATTACGAGGGATTGCTGGAAGCGGCAGAGGTGTTGGAGCGGCGACCGAAGGGAGTACCGGCGGCGGCGGAATAGCTCCCTGCCGTTCACCGCCGATGAGCAGGGGCGCGGCCAGGGCGGCCAGCACGAGGGCCATCAGTCTGAGGAAGATTTGTCGCGCTTGAGAGAAACGCATTGAAGACGAAAGACGAAGGACGACCGACGACCGTCGTCCTTCGTCTTTCGTCCTTCGTCAAAACAATGGGGCGTTTGTGCTTATGGGGTGGCCATCACAGCCGACAGCGATTCACACGCCGGGCACGAGCCATCGGCGCGAATGATGGCATATCCGGCCTGCGGATCAACGCCGTAAGTCGTAAAATCCACGTTGAAGACGATCATTAATTGCACCTTGCCCTGCTGGCGCGAGAGACGGGCCGCTTCGGCCAGCCACTCGGCCTGTTGGGCAATGGTAGTGTTGTTGGCCCAGGAAAAGTCAGGGGCAGTTTCGGCCAGGCTAGGATAGCCCTCGCCGGTCAGATAGCCAATCTCGGTGAAGCACAACGGTTTCGCTCCACCGCTGGCGGTCACATACGTGTCCACCATTTTCTGGTAATAGCGGCTGTAGTGCTCGCTGTTGCCACGCGGGTCGCCGCTGGTTTGCGTCGGCGGAATGATGCCTTCGTTATAGTGAATGCCAACACAGTCGGCAAAGTTGAAGGCCCCGGCGGCGGCCATTTGCTCAATGAAAGGTTTGTCGTCACAGCCGGTGGGCGCGCAAGCGCCGCCAAAGAAGCCAGTGGGCGCCGGCGCGCCGCTGATCACCATCGTATTCGGATTGGCAGCCTTGATTTGCGGATAGACGAATTGCAACAATTGCGCATACGAGGTGCCGCTAATCTGGCCGGACGGCCACTCCCGATCAATGTTCTGCTCGTTCCAAACTTCAATGGCATCTGCGCCTTGTTGGGCCAGGGTAACGAGGTAGTTGGCAAACGTCTGTTGATATTCAGGCGAGGTGATCTTGAACTTGTTGTCGCTCTTGTCCACAACGCTAATCAAGATTCGGAAGCCGAGCCGGTGCGCGTTCTCGACTGCCGGGCCAAAATCCACCGAGAGGTCGGTCGCCTGGAGTTTGACCCAGGTCATGCTGGCATTCTTCATCGTGTCGGCAGATGGGATGCCGCCGTGAATGGCCTGGCCGCCAAGCATGAAGCTGGTGAGCGGCGGCAGAACAACGCCCGGCTCCGGGGTGGGCGAAGGCGCAAGTGTAAACACGGGAGCAACAGGCAAAGCCGTAGCGGGCTGGGCAGTCGGCGCGGGCGCAGTAGCAAAGCCGCCGCCACTAAAGTAAATGGCCCCAAACGTGCATAGCCCCAAGATGGCACTCAGCGCCACCCAGGCAACTGCCAGGTATTGCATTTGCGCCGGGTTGAGGCCGCGCTTGGGTTTCAAAGGAGGAAAGGACATGTAATACTCCGAGAGTTAGAGTGTGAACGCTTGGCGAGAGTTCGAGTGATACGACAAACGACAAGCGTCAAACGATATGCTTCGCGTGACGTTTGTCGTTTGACGTTTGTTTACGGATTCCAGATGACAGCTGTCACATTCACCCCCGCCGTCAACGTTTGCCAGTCGCCGCCGCTCAGGCAGGTGTCGATGTTGGAATAACAAATAGCCAGAGACAGGCGATAAATGCCAGGCTGTTGAATATAAAGGCCGTCTTCCCAGCCGTTGCCGGTTGGGCCAACGCCGTTGGCCGGAATTGACAGGTCGCCGCGCCAACTGGTTTGAAACTGACTGGGGCCGCCGCTCAGGTTGGTGGCTTGCACGCCAAGGACGCCGTAGCTCACCGGCTGACCGGTGGTGTTGATGATCAACTCGCGAAAGCAGATGCGCTCGATCTTGACTGCAAACGAAGGCTTCTCGGGGTTACACAACGTCAACTCGCCGGTGATGCCTCGCCCCGAAACAACCGGCGCACTCGTCGCTGTCGGCGCAACCGCAGGAATGGCGGTGGGCGCAGCCGTCGGTGATGTCGTAGAACCCGTTCCCCCGCTAGAGCCGGTTGACCCCGCCCCGGGCGGGGTTGAACCGTTCGTCCCGTTCGCCCCATTCGGGATAGTCAACACCTGCCCGACGAAGATCAAGTTTGGGTTGCCCAAACCGTTGGCCGACACTATCGCCGCAACTGTTGTGCCGCATTTGCTGGCAATGCGCCTCAGCGTTTCGCCGCGCTGGACGATGTACATTCGGGGGCAGGGGCCGGTGGCGCCGCTCGCGCCAGTGTTGCCGCCTGTTGAACTGCTGGTTCCACTTGATGAACTCGCGGCGCTCGCTCCGCTCGGGATGACCAGCGTTTGCCCGACGAAGATCAGGCTGGTGTTGGTGATGTTGTTGGCGCGGGCGATGGCCGCCACCGTCACCCCGAATTTGCGGGCAATGCTGTAGAGTGTGTCGCCAGAGCGCACCACGTAGGTGCTGTCGGCAAAAGCCGGGGCGGCGGTGGCAAGCAGAATTGCGATAAGCAGGAAGAGAGAGAGGGTGCGGGTCATGACGGCCTCCATGTAAGGTGTCGAGTATCAAGTTGCATGACACGTGCCACCTAGCAATTGCTAAGGCGATGGCGTCCAACTGATGATTTCGATAGGAATGCCTGCTGTGAGTGTCTCCCAGTCGCCGCTACTACCGAGGCAAGTGTCCACGTTGGAATAACAGATTCGCAATGTAAGCACGTACGACCCCGGCTGGTCAATGAAGAATCCGGTGTCGGTATGCGACCCGCCACAGCCGCCGTCACCCGAAGGGCCAGTACAGCCGCCGTTGATTTTCAAATCGCCACGCCAACTGGTCTGGAACTGGCTTGAGCCACCGCTCGTGTTCTGAGCGAACACGCCCAAAATTCCGTAGGTGACCGTTTGGCTGGTATGATTTTGGATCGTCTCGACAATGCAGACTCGCTCGATGAGGCCAATGGCGGTGACGGCTTTGGCCGCGTAAGTCGTCTTGCCAGGATTGCACAATTGCAGTGAGCCACTGATGCCATGCGCGCCAAAAGCAGGGGCAGGTGTGTTGGTCAGCGGCGGCGGGGTGTTAGTGGGAACCACCACGACCGGTTGGGCCGGTCGGGTGTTCGTCGGGGCAACCGTCGGCGGCGAAACCGTGTCAGTGGCAACCGGAACAGCCGTGGGCGGCACGGCGGTGTCTGTTGGAATTGCTGTCGGCTGGGCGGTATCAGTTGAGACTGGAAGCGCGGCGATCGTAGCAATTGGCAAAGTGTTGACCGACGTGTTCGTGACAGCCAACACTGCAGCCACCGTGCTGTTAATAGCCCGGTTCTCCGATTCGCCCTGCCCGGCAAAAAGGGCGAACCCCACCAGGGCCAATCCAGCCAGCGCCAGAATCACAATCACAATAATGCCAACCCACGGCAGGCCGCCGCTGGGTTCACGTTTGAATTCGGGAAGAGGTTGTTCAGGAGGAACTTCAGACATAAATAAGGATAAATTATGAAGGCTGAGGATGAATTAAGAATTCATCCTTAGCCTTTTCTCAGGGCATCACTGCGCCCAGCGAGTCGCAGGCCGGGCAAGAACCGTCGGCGCGGAGAATGGCAAAGCCGGCCTTCGGATCCTGCCCGTAATCAGAGTAATCTATATTGAACACAATAATCATCCGGATGGCGGAGCCGCCACGGGCAATGGAGGCGGTTTCGGCCAGCCATTGGGCTTGCTCGGCAATGGAGTTGCCCGCCGCCCAGGCAAAGCCGGGGGCGGTGCTGGCCAGGTCCGGGTAACCGTCGCCGGTGAGATAGCCCAGTTCGGTGAAGCACAACGGGCGGGCGTTGCCGATGATACTGGCGTAAGTGTTCACCATCGTCTGGAAGTAGCGCGTGTAGTGATTGTCGCGCGGGTCGTTGCCAATATCACGCGGCGAGACGATGCCTTCGTTATAGTGGATACCGACACAGTCGGAGTAATTAAGCCCGCCAGCGGCCACAAACTGTTCCAGCCAGGGTTTATCGTCGCAAAACGCGCCGCACCCGCCGCCGTTGGAGCCGGTGGGCGAGGGCGCGCCGCTGATCACAATAGTGTTGCTATTGGCGGCCTTGATGGCTTGATAAGAGGCTTTGAGCATCGCCGTGTAAGCCGCGCCGCTGGTTTGGCCGGAGGGCCAGTCGCGGTCAAGGTTGGCCTCGTTCCACACTTCGATAGCATCAGCCCCCTGCCCGGCCACCGCGCCCAGATAGGCAGCTACCTGTTGCTGGTAGCCAGCATCAGTGGCTTGCGAGCCGGCTCCGATTCCGAGGAATGAAATCAGAAGCTTGAAGCCCTGGGCGTGGGCATTCGTAATCGCCGGGCCAGCATCCGCGCCAAGCGATGAGATTTGGATTTTGACCCACACCATCTTAGCCCGCTTCATCTCGGCGGCGTGC
>CAYSIV010000047.1:0-3398 GCA_964431175.1 uncultured Anaerolineales bacterium | reverse complement strand
CGCCCAGTTCAAACGTCCCCCAAGCGCCACCGCCGCCGGTGACTGGCGGTTTTACTACAGGTGCTTGAGTTGGAACAGGTGTAGCAGTTGGACAACCCACACAAGGGGTTGAGGTGGGAAGCGGTGTATTAGGGATCACCGGCTTCAACGCGGGAGCTGTCGTGGCGGTGAGTAGCGCTATCGTCGCCTGTGGCACGACCACGTCTACCGAGCCAAGCGGGATGCCGCCCGATGATTGCAGGTTAGCGGCAATGGCATACTGGCCTGGCTCGCCGGCCGTTCTGGTAAAAGGCTGGCCGGGGCGGCCAGTGGCTCGCAGAACCACGCCATTCGCCCCGGAGACGGTGTAACTCAGAGAAGCGCCAGAAGAGGTGAGCGCCGCGTTGTTCACTTTGTACTGAACTAAGGCGTCAATCATGCCGGCCGGGTTGCCGGGGTTGAACAGATCGCGCACCGAGACACCACCCAGATTGAAAGTTTGGGCCAGTGCCAATTGGTGCGCCAGCGACTCGGGCGTAACATAGGTGACGGTGTGGGCCGTTCCAGCGTCATCGGCATAGGTGAAACGCGGGGCAAAGGCGTTCGCGTCGTAGCCGAGCGATTGCACCTTGCCGGTGAGGGCAATGTTCACCGGAGAACCCGTCGTAATCTGAGTCAGGTCGGTTTGCAGTGAGGCACTGCCAAACGCGGCCAGGGCCGAATTAGCCTGGATGCGCGTTGTCGCCCCGTTGACCGAGTCGACCGAAAGCGCCGAAGTTGTCAGGCGCAGTTTATAGCGGCTCACTTCACCCACCGCCCAGCTAATCATCCTGGCCGCACTGCCATTGTTCACCGCCGCCAGGTCGTCGCCAAGCGGCAGTTCAATTACATCCGCCGCCAGGGCGATTGTGCGCAGGTTGTAGCCGCCAGTGGTGTAAATGCCACGCGACGAGTCGAAGGTCGGCTGAGGCGACACGACGCTGAGACTCTTGTTTTGCTGATGCAGAGCGGTGGCCAGGTCGGCGATAAACTGGGTAAAAGCCGGGCCGCGCGCCGGGTCGAGGCCGCGATACTCCACCACCACGCCGTCGTAGCCGCCATTGTTCACCAAATCAACGACACCGCCAATTTGTTGGGAGCGGGCCTTGGGTGTGGCCAGCATGGTGTTGAGGGCCGCGCCACCATCATCGGGTGTGCGGACGACGGGCAGAACTGCGTAGCCCTGCCCTTCACTGAAACCGCCAGCTACGTCGCCTACGAGCGTGCCGTCGGCTTGCAGGGTCGGGCCAGCCACAGCCACGACGTTAATTGTCGAGCCAATATCGCCCAATGCCTGGCCTACTTCCAGCGTCGTCGAGGTTACCTGAGCCGTTGCCCCGGACTGAAAGACAGCCAAAGCATGAGGCAACGTGTTTATGGTGGCAACCGCTCGGTCGCCGTTCACCCGACTGGGCAGGAATTTCCAGGTTCCGCCGTCCCAGGCGTACACATCGAGCTTTTTGAGATCACCCATCTTGCTGTCTAAAGTAAGAGCCAACGTCATCTGGGCTGGAGCAGGGCCTTCGCTATTCACAAGGTAAATCGGCGAGGCAGGAGCGAGGTAGTTAGGGAGCGCGGCGCGGGCATCTTTTAGCGAGTCATCGGCATTGGCCGAAAATTGGTCGGCGGGGACACTGTTCAGCCCTATTCTGAAATCCTGGGGCACCAGCGCCGGTTCGACGCTAAACTTGAGGCCCTGGTACGTGGCAACATTTGAAATCGCCGTAAGAAGCGTCAGACCGGAGGTTCCGCCGCTGGAGCCGAACACAAAGTACAGTCCACCGGCGATAGCCGCCAGAATCACCACGCCGACGATAATAACGAGTGGTCCACCAAAACGTTGCATTATTCTACCCGGCAGTCAGCGTTCAACGGCCAGCAGTCGGGCAAACAGGTGACTGCTGGTCGTTAATAGCTGAAAACTGCCAAACAAACAAAACGGCGGCCCAGGTTTGGCAGCCGCCCACTGAACTTCCCCTATTTTAGCGGGGAGGCAGATAACTGCCTACCCCTTGTGACACGGGCGGAATATTAGCATGAGGCCCCCATTTTGACAACTCAGGTTTAGCCGCCGATTCCGCAACGCTGTTAGCACTTACTGTTAGAGTTTGATAAAAACCCTTGACAAGCGGCTGATGGCTGTTGTATTATACATTCAATAGTTAGCACTCGCACCAGTTGAGTGCTAACTTTTCTCCGTGTGTACCAAACTTAACCTTATTTAGGAGGCATCCATCAATGTCCATCAACTTCAAACCTCTTGGTGACCGACTGGTCATCGAACCACTTGAGCAGGAGGAACGCACTGCCACTGGCATCGTCCTGCCCGAAACCGCCAAGGAGAAGCCGCAAAAAGGCACTGTGTTAGCTGTCGGCCCCGGCGCGCGCGATGACAAAGGCCAGCGTATCGTCATGGACCCGCAAGTTGGCGACACTGTGCTTTTTGCCAAGTACGCCGGCACCGAGATCAAGGTAGACAGCAAGAAACTGCTCATCCTCAAAGAGAGCGACATTCTCGCCATCGTCGAAGAAGACTTGGTCAAATCCAAGAAGAAGTAAATTTTAATTCACCCGGACTAAGTAGAAAGGATCGCTTATCATGGCCAAGCAACTCATCTTCCAAGAAGAAGCCCGCCGTAAGCTCAAGAACGGCATGGATATTCTCGCCAACGCCGTTGGCACCACCCTCGGCCCCAAAGGCCGCAACGTCGCGCTCGACAAGAAATTCGGCGCGCCCACCATCACCCACGACGGGGTGACGGTGGCCAAAGAAATCTCTCTCGAAGACCCGTACGAAAATATGGGCGCGCAACTCCTGGCCCAGGCCGCCAGCAAGACGAACGACATTGCCGGTGACGGCACCACCACCTCCACCATTCTGGCTCAGGCCATTGCCAACGAAGGTCTGAAGATGGTAGCCGCCGGCGCCAACCCAATGCTCATCAAACATGGCATTGAGAAAGCCACCGCCGCTGCTGTCGAAGCCATCCGCAAGCAATCGCAGAAGATCAGCACCAAAGAAGAAATCGCCCAGGTGGCTTCCAATTCTGCCGCCGACACCGAAATCGGTGACCTGATCGCCGAAGTGATGGACAAAGTTGGCAAGGATGGCGTCATCACCGTCGAAGAATCCAAGAGCCTCCAGTTCGAAACCGAATATGTGGACGGCATGCAGTTCGACCGCGGCTACATTTCCTCATATTTCATTACCACCACCGAAGCGATGGAAGCCGTCATCAACGAGCCTTATGTGCTGATCTACGACAAGAAGATTTCCGCCGCCGCTGACATCGTCCCCATTCTTGAGAAGCTGGTGCAGATCGGCAAGCGCGACCTGGCCATCCTCGCCGAAGACGTGGACGGCGAAGCACTGGCCACCC
>CAYSIV010000046.1:0-26073 GCA_964431175.1 uncultured Anaerolineales bacterium | reverse complement strand
GGGCGACCCGGACGTGATGAAGCATCCACCCCGCCCCAAGCACGAGTCCATCGTCAACCGCTCCATGCAATTAGGCATCATCATTCAGACCATCACCCAAACCGGCGCCGTGCTCACCGCCTTTGCCCTCGGTCTGCTGTGGCATCTCAAGGCCGGTGACGCCCTGCCCGCAAACGTAAACCCGATCCTATTCCTCATCCAGTACAACTGGGCTGGCATTGATGTGCAGGCCGCCGAGACGATGGCGTTCGTCACCCTGTCGTTGTGCGAGTTGTTCCGCGCTTACACGGTTCGGTCGGAGCGCGTCTCATTGTTCCAGATCGGCCTGTTCTCAAATCCTTTCATGCAATACGCTGTCGGGCTCTCACTGGCGCTATTGTTCCTGGTAGTGAGTGTGCCGTTCCTGCAACCCATCTTCAACACCCACTTCCTGAGCCTGGCCGAGTGGGCCATCGTCATCGGCCTGGCCCTCATCCCGGCTGTTTCGGAAGAGATTACAAAGGCGTATTTGAGGTGGAGTGAGGCAACAAAGGTATAATGAAGCTTGGGAGACAACGGCTATGCTTACTACAGGTTATGAAGATGTTCTCAATTTAGCTCGCCGACTTGACCCGGCACAGCAATTGCGGCTACTTGAGGCGCTAGCGAAATCTGTTCGGCAACAAATTGCTCCTCAGACGAAACGTAGTATTCTTGAACTGCAAGGTTTGGGCAAAGAGATTTGGCGTGGCATAGATGCTCAGGCGTACGTTAGACAGGAGCGAGCCGCATGGGGTGGGTAGACGACTTACATGACAAAGTCATCGGAGTGGACACGGCGCCGCTTATTTACCTCATCGAAGAAAACGCGGATTACGTTGATGCTGTCCGCCCATTCTTTGAAGCGCTCGACCGTGGTGATCTACGTGTGGTCACTTCAACCATTACTTTGTTGGAAGTCCTGATCCATCCTTTACGTCAAAGCAACCGTGAACTTGCTCAGCAATATGAAGACATTCTGCTCAATACAGATGGCCTAAACACCATCTCGCTCTCGCCGGAGATAGCGGAAATTGCCGCTCAACTTCGCGCTCGGCACAACCTTCGCACACCAGACGCTGTTCAGATTGCAACCGCCATCTCTGCTGGCGCGACGTACTTTCTGACCAATGACTCTGCTTTGCCAGACTTGCCTGGCCTGAAGATGCTAGTTTTAGATAACTTAAAGAAACGCCCAAAGTCAGGTGAGCCGTAAACCATAAATCCAGCAGATCATCTTCAAAAACCCGTTTTCTGCCCCAAGGTAAGAAAACGGGTTTTTTTATTCGGCGAGATAGTCCTTTGGCCTTGAATCCTTTCCCCATCTTCTCCGTTAATACTTACAGAATGAGCAGCCAAGCCCGACGGAGACGTCTCCATGCCTGATCCTTCCGGCTCTGGCTTGATTCGGCTTGCCCAGCGAGGCGACGTGGACGCAATTGGCACATTGTACGACCAGCATCATCAAGCGCTGTTCCGATACATCTGGCTCAGAGTGGGAGAGCACGCTCTCGCCGAAGACCTGACCGGCGATGTCTTTGTGCGAATGCTGGCCGCCCTGCCGCGCTACCGCCCGACTCAGGCCACGTTTCGGGCCTGGCTCTACCGCATTGCCCACAACTTGCTGGTCGATCACTATCGCAAAGAAGGCAACCGGGCTTCGGTGCCGCTCCAGCAGGCCGAGACTCAAAGCGCCGAAGATGACACGCCGCTGATGCTCTTCGAGCAAAAGCTGACCATTGAGCGTTTGCGCTACGCCCTTTCCACTCTGGAGCAAACTCAGCGCGAAGTGGTGACACTGAGATTCTTGAGCGGCCTGTCTTTGCAGGAAACGGCGGTCGTGCTCGGCAAAACCGAAGCCGCCATCAAAGCTCTGCAACATCGCGGCCTGGCGGCGCTACGCTCGGCCTTAATCCAGGAACACATCTGATGGACGAGTTACACGATCTCTTTCAAGAACGATTGGCCCGGCTCGAACAGGGTGAGCCGTTGGAGGCCTGCCTGGCCGGCTTGCCGGAAGAAGAAGCCTCTTTATTGAAGGTGGCCGCCCAACTTTCGGCAGTGAACTACCCAGAGCAAGCCAGTGACAGCGTCCTCGCGCAACGCACGAAACTGTTGCAGACGGCGCGGTCAGCAAAGGAGAAAAACGCGATGACAACCAAACCTCGTTGGGTTTTGCCGGCGGCGCTCACTGGCGCGGCGGCGTTTGCCTTTATCTGCGTGGCCGCAGTGGCGGCAATGGCCGGACTTGCCTGGTTGAGGCGTTCACCTACCACCCCTCAGCAGGTTGCCATCGTCACCCCTTCGCAAAACGGCGGCCCAACACAAATCGTCGCCGTCGCAAATCCCCAAAGCGGCATTCTGACAAACGTGCGCGGCGAGGTCAGAGTTCAAGGTGATGATGGTTCATGGATGGCAGTGAAGAATGGGCAAACGGTCACTGCCGGGAAGCGCATCCACACCGGCCCGCTGTCGAGCGCAACGCTGGTCTTTTATGACGGGAGCCAGGCGCGGCTGGGGCCAAACACCGAACTCTGGATCGATTCTCTCAACGCCCAGACCAGCGGCCCGCGACTCATTCAACTCACCCAATGGGTCGGCGACACGAAGCACGATGTGGCCCACTCCGCCGACCCGGCCTCTGTCTACGAAGTCCGCACGCCTTCCGGCACCGGCACGGCCAAAGGCACATCGTTCCAGGTGCTGGTCACTGCCCTCTTCGTCCGCTTCGACGTTGACGAGGGAGCAGTGGCCGTCGCCAACCTGAACATCATCGTAGTCGTCGTCGCCGGGCAATCCACTACGATTCCTTCGGGTCAACCGCCGAGCGATCCGGTCTTCCGTGTCAGCGGCGAGGGCGAAGTTCTGCAAACCGGCAGTGTCTGGAACATCGGCGGCCAAACCTTCCTCACCGACGGCAACACCGTCATCGTCGGCAACCCGCAAGTTGGCGACCGCGTCGCCGTCGAAGGCCGCCTTCTGCCAAATGGCGATCGCCTGGCCGACCTCATCACCCTCCTGCATCGGGCCTCGAAAAACACTTTCTCGTTTAGCGGCCTCGTGGAGTCTATCGGCGACGACTCGTGGACGATCTCTGGCCGGGAAGTTCGGGTTGACGAGTTGACGGCTATTGACGACGGGATCGCGGTTGGGGATGCCGTCGAGGTAAGGGGCGGCATTGCTCAAGATGGAACCTTCTGGGCCGGCGAAATTAGCAAACAGGATGAGGCCGAACAGCCGTTTGAATTTACTGGCGTGATTGATACCATCGCCGACTCGGGCTGGGCGATCTCTGGCATCTCAATCAAAGTGGACGACACAACAACGATTGCTGAGGGCCTCAAGGCCGGCGATGTGGTCAAAGTCAAAGGCCACATTCAGGCCGACGGTTCGTGGCTGGCCGAGTCGATCTCGCTCGCCGATGAAGATGAACGCAAGTTTGAGATCACCGGCCCGGTGGAGGGCATTGACCCCTGGAAAGTGGTCGGAGTGGAATTCGAGACGGCGGCCTGGACGGAGATTGACGAGGGCATCAAAGTCGGCGACCGGGTGAGCGTGAAGGGACAGATTCAGGAAGATGGAACCTGGGTGGCCGACGAGATCAAACTAATTGAAGAAGGTCCAGTGTTGCGGTTTGAATTTGTGGGCAAAGTGACCAGCACCGGCCCCTGGGTGATCGGCGGCGTGACTGTTGCCACCGACGAGAACACCGAAATTGCCGAGGGCATTGAAGTCGGCGACCTGGCCCGCGTTGAAGGAACGATCCAGCCCGATGGCGCCCTGCTGGCCGAAAAAGTCAGCCTGGTCGAGAGTCTCCTCAGTTGCCTTGATATTAGCGCCGTGGTTAGCAATGTCAGCGCCGGGCAGGTTGTGTTGCTCAACGGGCAGGTCGTCCAACTGGACAACGATGTTCAGGTTGAAGGCGACATCAAACCGGCGGCGGTTGTGCTCATTCACCTCTGTGTCATGGAAGATGGCAAGGTGGTGGTGGTCAGCATCGTCGTGATTTTCCAACTCGACATCCTGCCGACTTCTACTCCGGCCCCAACACCTGCGCCAACAGCGCCATCCGGCGGCGACGATGGCGGCGACAGCGGTCAGGTTACCATCTGCCACAAACCGGACGGCAAGAATCCTCACACGCTCACGGTTCCCCAATCGGCCCTGAATGGTCACCTGGGGCATGGCGATACGCTTGGCCCTTGCAACGGCAGCGGCGAGTGACCATCACAATAATGACGGCGGTGATGACTGAGCCTCATTAATATTTCCACTCACAGCCGCCGCTTCTTTTTAGAAAAGAGGCGGCGGCTTTTATCGCCTCAATAGTGATATGATTCCCCCGTGCTCCTCAACCGCCGCTATCTTCGCATCGTCCTCTTTTTCGGTCGCATTGTCCTTAATTTCATCTTCTGGGAACTTGTCCTTCGCCGACTCGGCTTCCGAGCGCTGGCCAACCGAACCGCGCAAAGCCGCTACACTGCCGCCGCTCAGCGCTTTCGCGCCGTCGCTGTTCACATGGGCGGCGTCCTCATCAAGGTCGGCCAATTTCTTTCTGCCCGGGTAGACGTTCTGCCTGAATATATCACCGAGGAATTAAGCGGCCTGCAAGACGAGGTTCCTCCCGAAAATTTTTCTCGCCTCAAAATCGTGGTCGAAGCTGAATTGCACGGAACGCTGGCTGAAAAGTTTGCCTCGTTCGACGAAACGCCGCTGGCCGCCGCCTCGCTGGGGCAAGCCCACCGGGCAGCGCTTCACACTGGCGAAAAAGTTGTCGTCAAAATTCAACGGCCTAACATTGAACACGTCGTCGAGATCGACCTCGCCGCTCTGCACACCGTGGTGAGCTGGCTCAAGCGCTACCGGCCCATCAGCAAGCGCGCCAACGTCGGAGCTTTGCTGGCCGAGTTCAGCGCCACCTTGCGCGACGAACTCAACTACGTCGCCGAAGGGCAAAACGCCGTCCGCTTTGCTGAGATGTTCAAAGACAACCCCGGCGTGCGCGTCCCCAAAATTTACCCGGACTACTCAACGCTTCGCGTTCTCACTCTGGAAGAGGTGTACTTCATCAAAATCACCGACTACGCCGCCATCACCGCCGCCGGCGTTAGTCGGGCCGAAGTCGCCGAGCGCCTCTTTCAAACTTATCTCTATCAAATCTTCGCCGTCAGCTTTTTCCACGCCGACCCGCATCCTGGCAACTTGTTCGTCGAACCGGCAGGTGAGGGGCACGGCTGGCGGTTGACCTTTGTGGACTTCGGCATGGTGGGGCAGATCACGCCGGCGATCCGCGCCGCGCTGAGGGAAGCCGCCGTGGCCGTGGGCACCCGCGACCCGGCCCGGCTCATCCGTTCCTTCGTCACCGTCAATGCCCTCCTGCCCGGCGCTGACGTTGAGCGCATCATCGAAGCCGAGACGGCCATTTTCGATCGCTTCTGGGGCAAGTCGATGAACGAACTGCGTCAGACCGATCCGGCCGAGATGCGGAAGTTTATGCACCAGTTCCGCGACTTGATGTTTGAGCTTCCTTTTCAAGTGCCGGAGAATCTGATCTACCTCGGTCGCACCGTCGCCATCTTGTCGGGCATGTGCACCGGCCTCAACCCGGACTTCAACCTGTTCCTCAGCATCGCCCCATTTGCCCAAACTTTGTTGGCCGAAGAGACGGGCGACGGCGGCCTGGACTTTTGGTTGAACGAGATTCTGGAGTGGGGGCGCAAACTGATTGCCCTGCCCGCCCGGCTGGACTCGGCCCTCAGCCGAATCGAACGTGGCGAAGTCATCGTCACCACCCGCCCCTCACCGGAACAAAAGCAACAGGCCAATCAACTCACGGCCGCCATCAACCGGCTGACTGGCGGACTGATGTTTGCTGCTTTGCTGGGAGTGGGCACAGTGCTTTATCTTAATCGGCAACCGTCGTTGGGAATTGGCGGCTGGGTGCTGGCCGGGGCCGTGTTATTGTGGATGGCGGGGCAAAACAGGTAAGTGAATCAAAAACAGGACTCGGCTGAATCCTGTTTTTGATCTGCTTCAATATGCAGTTACTTTTTCTCGTCCATCCTCTTCAGAGCCGCATCCAGCAGACTGCGGGCGGCGAGGAGCATTTCGCGACGAGCCGCCCGCCGGTGCTCCAAGAGTCCGGGCGGCAGGAGCGTTTCCACGCCCTTGCGCAACTCCTCTCGCGCCGTTTTGAGATGCTCGCGAGTCTCGTCAGGGATGAAGTCGTGCAGATGTTTGCGTTCAGTCTTTTCTTCGGCCATAAGTCACCTCCGCTGAAGCAAGTATAGCGCCGATGAGTAGACCGCGTCAATCCATGAAAATCACTTGCCAAATAGGTGTAAAATCATATTAGCAGACTGAGACAATCCGCCATGCCACGCAAACCTAAAGAGCCAATCAGTGTCAAATATCCCGCCCGACGCGCGCGTCGGGCAAAAACTTACAAGTGGGACGCCGAGAAGGTGAAATCTTTGCGCGAGTATCTGGGGCTGACGCAAGCCCGATTCGCCGAAGAGTTGGGCATTCTCCAGCAAACGGTGAGCCAGTGGGAGTGCGGCTACCATTATCCCAAGGGCGCGTCGGTGAAGGTTCTGAATATCGTGGCCGAGAAGGCCAAGTTCAACTATGGAGAAACACCTCCCAGTGATGAAGCGGCCAAAACTGCGCCTTGACATCAAACACGAATTCATGTAATATACAAACGAAATCGGGGAGTTGAACTCCCCGAAAAAAATATCAAGTCTACATGAATTTATATACAGGAGACAACTATGGGCACTTATGGGCTGGACGGCGTTTTGCTGGCATGGAAAAGTGGCGCCATTACCACCGAGCAGGCGGTGGGGCAAATCCTGCAATTGCTGAAGGGGTTCGAGGAACGTCTGATTGAGTTGGAGAAGCTGGCGAAGCCAGCTAAAACCCAACAAAATTCACAACCGAAAAAGGGAGATAAAAAAGAAGAGACTGACTTATAATTCAACAGGCTTATTAATTCACCTATGACTTACAAATATATTCACGCAGATTGCATGACTTGGCTGGCCAAATGCTCGGCCAACAGTTTCCATGCTTGCATCACTGACCCGCCCTATGGGTTGATTGAATATCAGCCAGAGAACTTGGCTAAGCGACGTAACGGGCGCGGTGGGGTATGGCGCATCCCGCCATCATTCGATGGCAGTAATCGCCAGCCTTTGCCACGCTTTACAGTGCTTACAGATGATGATCTCAAGGGGCTATCAACTTTCTTTTCAAATTGGGCCAAGGTGCTTTTGCCAACCCTTGTTTCAGGCGCTCACGTATTTATAGCTAGCAACCCGCTGGTCTCGCATTTGGTTTGGGCAAGCATGACAACAGCAGGCTTTGAGAAACGCGGGGAAGTCATCCGCTTGGTAAGGACCTTTCGTGGGGGCGATAGACCTAAAGGTGCGGAAGATGAATTTCCTGAAGTAAGCGCCATGCCGCGTTCGGCCTTCGAGCCTTGGGGGTTATTTCGTAAGCCGTTTGAGGGAACATTGGCAGAGAATCTTCGTCAATGGGGCGCTGGAGGGTTGAGGCGACCAAATAGCGAGTCTCCTTTTATAGATGTTATTCCAAGTGGGCGTACTCCTCAAGAAGAGAGGAATATTGCTCCACATCCTAGCCTCAAGCCGCAAAAATTCCTTCGGCAGTTGGTTTGGGCAGCTTTGCCGCTTGGCAAAGGCAAGTTAATTGATCCATTTGCTGGAAGCGGATCAACGCTAGCCGCTGCTGAAGCGCTTGGATATGAAAGCGTTGGGATTGAGGCTGATAAACAGTACTATTTGCTGGGGGCTCAAGCAATACCACAACTTGCAAAGATACCTACTCAATCCAATTTTCTGGAACTTGGGGAATTGGAATCAGAGCCAATCTAAGTTCTAAAATTTGGGATCTGATAAACCCAGTTGGCTCGCAGTTTGGCTGTGCCAGAGGCTACAATAGAAGCTGTCGGTGTTCGACGGCTACCTGGCCGTCGCCCCTGTGCGCTCCAATCACTCTTCTCAAGTTCAGCGGCTAAGACTTCAACAAGTTGAAAAGGCGCTCGACTCTCTATTAGCCTAGAGTCTTTTTCAGGTTGATGAGGATCATTGTAATAGCGAAAAATCATGATCCAGATTTTCTCTGGGTTATGACCTTGCCAACCACTTGCGTAGCGAGAAGTTTTGATTTCTAAGCCGTCATGTCCATATTGGACAGCATTTCCAGGATACTGCCCCGTTGGAATGAGATCGGGGTGGCCGTTATGATACAAATTTCGCGTCAGTGTAGTGCTGTGTTTAGCCAACTGACGAACAATAACTTCACTCAACAGGCCGCTAAATGTGGCTGGCATCATGATGTCTTCAAGGCGCTGACCAGCCTGTCGATAAAGTGTCGTATTCAAGTTGTAAACAAGCTCATGGACATCTGTGAGTGTTGCTTTTACGTCGCTGAGACGCAACCCTAACGGCAAGATCGCCTGCGAATTGAAATTCCCGTCAGTTACAGAAATTCGTTGAATATAGTGGGTCGGCATGACTACAATTTTAGCCCAACCATATTATGGCACAAAATCAATCTGCCAGACCGGGTGAATTTCATTCCAGCCATGGACGGTGTCGGTGACGTATGCGCCAGTGACAGACACGCGGTCGCCAATTGCCGGCGCGGCGACGAGGTCTTGATCGACGGGGATGATTTCCACCTGCAGGTAGCCACGAAGCCGGCTGCGATTTACGTCGTTGAGAGTCCAGATATAAGACGAGTTGAGGCGCAGGCGGAAGGTAAGATCACCATCATCTGAGGTCGAGATCTCGGTGACAACGCCGGTGACGGTGAGACAAGGCTTGAGCACTTGCAAGCGTTCGGGGTCGTGAACACCGGCCAGCACATTTCCTTCGCGACAAAAGGCGTTGCTGACTGGCAAGGTGGCTGTGGGTGTAGGCGTAGGCGAGGGCGACGAGGATGGTGATGGTTTTGTTGGCGAGAGTGTGGAAGAGGAGGCAATGGTCGGCGCTGTGCCGGATAGTTTTAGCACTGCCGAGCTTGACCAGCCTTCCTGGCCGTTGCTCCGCCGCACATTGATCCAAGCGCCTGAGCGGCCGATCACGGTGAGCACTTCGCCATAAGGCATCTCGGCCAACGTGTCAAATTCAAAGCCCGACCCGGAGCGCAAGTTGACGAAGGCAGAATTGACCACAGCAAATGATCCGGTTGAGGGCGCAGATGAAGAAGGTTGGGCGGTGACGGCAGGTTGAGGCACAGAGGCGGCCACCCCGACTGGCCTGGTGTAGGTCTTGTTCACCCAACCCGTCATGCTGCTATTCGCGCGTTGGACGTTGATCCAGAGTCCCGAACGGGCAATGACGTTGAGTGTTTCGCCTTCCGGGATTTCAGCGATGGACGAGTAGTTGAGGCCCGGCCCGCTGCGCAGGTTGAGTTTGCCGGTGTCGACGATGACGGTTTTGTATTGAACGATGGCCGAGATGGGCAGTGTGGGGCCGACATAAGCGCCGTTAACCCAGCCGCTTTGCCCGCCAGCGCGTTTGACGCTGAGCCAGAATCCATCTTTGCTAATGACGGTCAGAGGTTCGCCGGGGTACAATTCGGCGACGGAGGGGAAGTTGAGGCCGGGACCGGTGCGGAGGTTGAGGGTTCGGTCACTGACGTACACAATGTTGCCATCGGCGCTGACCGGGAATGCCAGACTGAGCAAAATGAATGTGAGCGCGAGAAGGCTTATGGAGTTGGCGCAAGCTTTGGGTGGTTTGAGCATAGCTCGATTCTCCTTCAAAAGAAAAATCGGCCAAAAACAGAAGCGTTTCAGAATGGGCCAAAGTTGTCTGGCGACTGTAAGTTGAACCCGAAAATAGGCCGAACCCTAGACGCTCGGCTACCGCTATGGTAAAATTTTGTTCTGCCGCCCGAAGATTGGGCGGCAAAACTTTGTCTGTTGAAAGCGCAAGGAAACAACCATGGCTGACTTAATCAAAGCCGTTGAAGGCAAAATTAACTCGCACATTCCAGAACTGAACTCCGGCGACTCGGTCAGCGTTCACGTTCGCATCAAGGAAGGCGATAAGGAGCGCATCCAGGAATTCAAGGGCACGATCATCCGCCTGCGCAAGAGCGGCAACGATGCCAACTTCACTGTCCGCCGCACCGCCTCCCATGGCATCGGCGTGGAGCGCACCTTCCTGCTCCGCTCGCCGCGTATCGAAAAAGTGGAAGTCACCCGCCACGCTTCTGTCCGCCGCGCCCAGCTTTACTACCTGCGAAACCTCACCGGCAAGAAAGCCCGCCTGCGCGAAAAACGCGAAGTCAAAGCCTGATCCAACCAGGATGCAGATGACAGTAGGCAGAAAGCAGTAGCGTTATCCTGCTTTCTGCCTTTTGCTTTCTGTTGCCAACACTTTATGCCCCGACCCTTAATCGGCATCACCACTCACCGCCGCGACTCCGACGAAGGCCAGAAGGATATGTTTGCGATCATGGCGGCTTATGTCGACTCGGTGCGCAATAACGGCGGCGTACCAGTGCTTCTACCGCTGGGCCTGAGCGAGCCGGAACTGCGTGACTTGTTTGAGCGGCTCGATGGCATTGTTCTTTCCGGCGGCGGCGACATTGACCCGGAACTGTTGAATGCGCCGGCCCACGAAACGGTTTATGGCATTGATAAAGATCGCGATCGAGTGGAATACACTCTGGTTCGATGGGCAGTGAAAGAAGAAAAACCATTCCTGGGAATTTGTCGGGGCGCTCAGGTGATGAACGCCGCGCTCGGGGGAAGTTTGGTCATTGACATTGCCGGTGAAGTTGAAACGGCGGCCAAGCACAACTACTTTCCCGGCTACCCCCGCAATAAAATTGTCCACCCGGTCGCCATCAGCGAAGAAACGCATCTGGCCAATATCATGGGCAGGCCCATCGTCCAGGTTAATAGCCTTCATCATCAGGCTGTGAAAGCCGCGGCTCCGGGCCTGGAAGTGTCAGCCCGCGCCCCAGATGGCATTATCGAAGGCCTCGAAGTGCCCGGCCACCGCTTTGCGCTTGGCGTACAATGGCATCCAGAATGGTTGCAGGATCAGCCTGAGATGCGTGGGCTGTTTCAAGCGCTCGTCAAAGCCGCCAGTTAATAATGAGCGACTCACGCCCTATCGGCATCTTCGACTCTGGCCTGGGCGGACTTGCCGTCCTAAAGGAAGTCCGGCGGCAACTGCCCACCGAGTCGATCTTGTATTTTGCCGATCAGGGCCGCCTGCCTTACGGCCCTCGCCCCGTTTCAGAAATCCGCCAATTTTCAGAGCAGGTGACTCGCTTCTTGCTTGAACGCGGGGCAAAGGCCATCATCGTCGCCTGTAACACGGCCTCTGCCGCCGCGCTGGCTCACCTGCGCCAAACCTTCCCCGACGCGCCTTTTGTGGGCATGGAACCAGCCGTTAAGCCAGCCGCCGAGCTAACCAGAAGCCGCGTCGTTGGCGTGATTGCCACTCAGGCCACTTGCCAGAGCGAGCTATTCGCCAGTGTGATCGACCGCTTTGCTCAGGGTGTGGCTGTTCTCACCCAAGCCTGCCCTGGTTTGGTGTTGCAAGTGGAAGCCGGAGAGTTTGATACACCTCGCACGCGCGAGCTTTTGCATAAGTATCTTACTCCGCTGATCGCAGGCGGCATCGACTCACTGGTGTTGGCCTGCACCCATTATTCGTTTCTCACTCCAACCATCCAGCACCTCGTCGGCCCAACCGTCACCATCGTCGATCCAGCTCCGGCGGTGGCCCGACAAACCGCTCGCCTCCTCGATCAGCATCATTTGTCAAACACAGCCTCTCAGCCTGACGCGGTAACTGCTTTCACCAGTGGTGAGCGACTGAATCAGGACAAGCTGGCATCGCTGATGGTTGGCGAGAAGGTCGAGTTTGAAGCAGTGGCCGCAGAGACATTGCCACAATCGTCGTTTTAGCAATGTTATGTCGAATTTATAGTGACAATGTACCATTACATTTAAAACTGCAATACTTCGCAACTCTCCTTGAAAACAAGGATTGCACCAACTTTTTAGAACATGCGCTCTGTTAAGAAGGGCAAGCGACGGTTGACAGGGGGATGACGGCTGGCTACACTTTCACCAAACTTGAACAGTACATCCACTCATTTGAGGTGAAGCACATGTTTCGGCGTCCTGGCAGTAAAGACTCATCACAGTCCGACTCTCCTACACTTCCCGCGTTTTCCAACAACAACAAAATTCAAACCGTCGTTGGCCCGGGCACGACTCTCAACGGCACAATTGTGGCCGAGGGCGGCGCTCGCATTGATGGTTCGTTCGACGGTAGTCTTACCGTGAAAGGGCCGCTGGTGATTGGCGAGGGCGCCCGCGTGGTGGCCAACATTTCCGCCGAAAGCGTTTCGGTGGCTGGCTCGGTTAAGGGCAACATCAATGCCAAGCGGGTGGATATTATGCGGACGGGTCGCATCTATGGCGACTTGATTACCGGCGCGTTCACCACCGAAGAAGGCGGCTTCTTGCGCGGGCAAGTGCGCATGACCGACGGTTCAACCTCTGAAGAAGAAACACCGATTTTTGGCGCGCGCCCTCTGGCCGCCGCGTCTTAGCCCATTTCTGTTCTTGCTTTCCAAAAACGTGCCTGAATCCGCAGGCACGTTTTTTTATTTGTGAGCCGTCTACGCAAAGTCTTATTCAGGTCAAAGAGTGCTTGCCCCAGCATTGCAAATTGCAATCTTGTTGGCGGTTCTGGTGTAGCATGAGGCTTGGGCGCTTTGCCACAAGGCTGGCGAGCCGTGACGATTTGCCCTATTTTTCAATCTATCCTATACTTCCCGGCTATAACCACTCTTGTAGTGGAATCTTGTTCGGAGAATTTCAATGTCTTACACTGACGAAATTCAAACTCCCGAGGAAGCCCAACGACAGCGCCAGATCATGATTATCGCTATCGTCATTGCGGCCTTGGTGCTAATTGGCGGCTGTATCGGTCTTTACCTTCTTGTTGGCAATCGGCCGGCTCCGGTCCAGGGGCAAACAGTGGTGGCCATCACCAGTTTACCCTCGCTCACCCCATCTCTCACCCCGATTCCGTCGGACACGCCTGACGCAACTCTCCAGGAAGGCACCGGCGGCGGTGGTGACGAGAGCACTGAGACTCCCACCCCAACTGACACCGAGCCGCCCGCTATCCGCACTGCCATTTTATCTGAAATCAGGGGTTCGGTGATGATCAAGACTCTGGCGAACGCCGACTGGGTTACGGTCACCAGCGACCTATCCATTCCTGAGGGCACTACCATCCTCACCAGCGAAGCCAGCAGTGTCAAACTGACGATGACCGAAGGCACCATCATCCGCGTCAGCTCACAAACGCAGATTCAACTGGCCGAGATGCACGGCACCACCCTCGACCCGATCACCAGAGTCAAGATTGACTTTGGCAAGATGTGGACGATTGTGGGCGACGGCAGTTTGGGGCTGGGCAAGTTTGAAGTGGAAACCCCGCTGGGCATCGCCTCGGTTGTGGGCACCTTTATGGGTGTGGAACACAACTCTACCCAGCTTCTGGACATCATCACCTGCCTCGAGGGCAAATGCCGTTACAGCAACAAGTTTGGCGTCCTCGACCTGGCCACCCTCCAGCAACTCATCACCGACGGCACTGGCCTGCCCGGCCCGGCCGACCCGATGGCCCCGGACCAGATCGATAGCTGGTCGCCCACCCGCGTGCCGGAAGTGATCACCCTCACCCCGACAATCACGCCCACTTTCACCCCGTCGGAAACGCGCACGCCCACCAACACCCGCACACCCGTCAATACACCCAACCATACGGCTACTTCTGGCGCGGTTGGCACCAGTAATGCTCAAACCTCAACTGCCGCCGCCGGCAATCTGACCTCGACCGTGTTCTTCATCAACATGACGGCCACTGCCGGGGCCGGCTCAACCAGCGGCGCGAGGACAGCCACTGCTGCTATTGCTACGGCGAACCAAAATGCTACCAATGTTGCTGGCACTGCAATTGGTAACAACCGGACAGCTACTGCTAACGCAGTAAATCAAACTGGTACTGCGTCTATTTTCCAACTCACACTGCGAGCCATTCTGACCAACACCGCCGCCGCCGAAGCAGCCACAGCCTTCGCCAGCGCCAACCCGTCGAGAACCCCCACCTCTACCCCCACTAACACGCCTACCTCAACAGCGACAGCGACGGCTTTGCCCGCCTTCTCGCTCAGTGCCACGACTTACTCAGCCAACGAGAGCGCTGGCAAAGTAACGATTACCATCAGATTCGCCGTGACACCTGTTGCGCCGGTCTCGGTGCAACTCGACACGTCCATCACCGGCGGCAGCTCGCTTGACGCAACCTCGGGCGCGGACTTCACGCCCCTCATTGCCCAGACTATCACCTTCCCTGCCGGACAATCATCGCGCACGGTGGACATTACCCTGATTGACGACGGCATCACTGAGTCTAACGAGACGTTCCAAGTGGTGCTCTCCAACCCGAGTCCGGGGACAGCAATCGCCGATCCTCCTAACTTCAGCGCCATCGTCACCATTAACGACAGCCCGCCACCGTCGGTGGGATTCTCTGCATCTACTTACACTGCGCCAGAAGGCAACGCCGGAACGACCAACGCGTCCATCGTTGTCAACCTGAGCCGCGCCTACGCCAATACTACTTCAGTGACAGTGGACTACAGCACATTTACAGGCGGCACGGCCACAGGCGGCGGGGCCTGCGGCGGCGCGGTAGATTACGTCACGCCGACTGGCACTCTCACCTTTGCGTTTGGAGTCAGTTCGCAAACCTTCAACGTAGTTGTTTGCGGCGACACACTCAACGAACAGGATGAGACCGTCTTCGTCCAACTCACCAACGAGACCAACACTGCCTCGGGCGGCCTCGATACGGCTACGGTAACGATCACCAATGACGACTTGCCGCCCATCATTACCATTGCGCCCGGCACGCCCACCATTGCCGAGCCGGGCGGTTTGGGTGGAACGGTCATCGTCACCCTCGACGTCACTCTCTCATCGGCCTCCGGCCAGACCATTACTGTGAACTACGCCTCCTCGCCAGTCACGGCCACCGAAGGGCCGGACTACACCGGCAAGTCGGGCACGCTAACCTTCCCGGCAACCACCGTCGGGCCGCAACAAATCACCATCACCGTCAAGGGCGATTTCCTGGACGAGATTGACGAAACGTTTGACGTCATCCTCTCCAACCCGGTCAATGCCACCCTGCCCGGCTTGCCCGGCGATCGGTCAACGATCACTATTGCTGACGATGGCGACCCGTCACCCAACGCCAGCTTCAGCGCTTCGCCCTACACCGTCACCGAAGGCAACAGCGGCCAGACGACCAAGACCATCACCGTCAACCTCGACCGCCAGTCTGGGCAGACGATTGTAATCGGCTTCTCCACCAGCAACGGCGGCAGTTGCGGCGCAAACGCCGCCAGCGCCGGGAGCGATTACATCTCGGCCCTTGGCTCGCTCACTTTCCTTCCTGAAGACCTCTCGGAAGACTTCACCGTTACAGTCAATGGAGACATAGCCGCGGAACCGGCGGAATGCCTGACGTTGACCCTCAACGCGGTCGGAGCCACGGTGAACATTCCGACCCCGACTTCGGAGTTGTGGATTAACAACGACGATTGAGGCAGTAGTTTCCCAGAGTCGCCTCTTATGCTAGACTAGACGCCGGGTATTTGCGAAGCAAAACGCAAATGCCCGGCGTTTCCAGTTCAGCAAAGGTTTTGTATGGCTAACAAAAACGACGACGATTTCCTGTCTAAATTGCGGCCCGGCTCAGCCAACGAGCCGGAAGAAGAAGCGCCAAAAAGCAACTCGTTCGATCCATTCAACTTAGACCCGCGCTTGATGATCGGCGTGGCCATTGCGGCGATGACGCTGGTGATGATCGTCGGTTGCGCCGTCATCTACTTTGTCGCCGCCGCCAATCAAACTCCGCCGCCAACTCAAGCGACGTTGATCGTTCAGGTCACCTCCCTGCCGACGGCGACCCCGTCGTTCACCCCGGTTCCGTCCGAGACGCCGTCACCCACCCCCACCGTCGTTCCCACCGAGACCACCACCGAAATACCTCCGGTTCGCTATGCCTCACTCTCAGAAATCAAGGGCATCGTTCAGGTCAAAGCACCGGACACCGATTCGTGGTCACAGATTCAAACTGATCTCACCGTCGGCCCCGGCACAAGGGTGCTCACCAGCGAGAAAAGCTCGGTGAAGATCACCTTAAGCGACGGCGGCATCATCCGCCTCAGTTCGCAGACTCAACTCACCCTCACCGAGATGGGCGGCGCGGCCAATGCTCCGATCACCAAGCTGGCTCTTGATTTTGGCAAACTGTGGGCAATGATTTCAAACCTGGGCAGTGGCACATTTGAGGTGCAAATGCCCATCGGCGTCGGCGCGGTGCGCGGCTCATTCATGAGCGCCGAGCACAATTCGACCAACAACCTGGAGATCGTCACCTGCCTCGAAGGCCATTGCAGTTATCGCAACGCCAACGGCGAGGAGGAGTTGACAACGGGCCAGCAGACCGAATCGCAAAACGGCGGCGCGCCCAGCCCGGCGCACCCCATCGACGCGATTCAGTTGGCCGACTGGTCGCTGACCAAGATTCCGGAAGTGATCACCATTACGCCGACGATCACGCCCACTTTCACTCGCACGGCTACTTTCACTCGCACGGCCACCTTCACCCCCGGGCCGACGCGTACCCGCGGCCCCACCTTCACGCCAACCAGGACGGCGACGCGAACGGCCACCGCAACTCAGACAGCCACAGTCACCCATACCGCTACGGCTACGGCCACCTTTACACCGTCGAGCACGGCGACGCGGACGAATACAGCCACGGCAACAAATACGGGCACAGCCACCAACACGGCCACGGCCACCGCGACCGCCACGGCTACCGCAACCGCCACAGCCACCAGCACCACCGCGCCGCCAATCGTCAGCTTCGATGTCGTCGTCAGCATTGCCAGCCCGATCACAGCAGGCACGGTCAGCAGTGTCACTGTCACCGCCAAAGATGTGTCGGGCGGCGTCCTCACCACTTACGCCGGGACGATTCACTTCTCGTCCACCGATCCGCAAGCCGTCCTGCCGCTCGACTACACCTTTGTCGCAACTGACAACGGCGTTCATACGTTTGCGGGTGTTGAATTGAGGACGGCGGGCACTCACGAGGTGAAAGTCAACGACACGGTTTTCACCGCGATCACGGGTATCCAGAATGGCATTGTAGTGAACCCGGCTCTCTTGGTGAAGTTTGATATCACCGGTTTGCCCCTCACGACCACCACGGCGACACAAAATCCGTTCACCGTCACTGCCAGAGATACGTTTGGCAACATTGACGTGAACTACACCCTCACCGTTCACTTCACTTCGACGGACCCCGGAGCCATTTTGCCGCCCGATTACACCTTCGTCGCCAGCGACGCTGGCGCGCATCTCTTTACGCCCGGTGTTCAATTCCAGACGCTGGGCCCGCAAACCATCACCGTCACCGACACTGCCAACCCGGCCATCACCGGCAGTAAATTGATGAGTGTGTTGTAAATGCGCCGGGGCGTTCAATTGAACGCCCCGGTCATTATCGCCCGCCCGTCACCCCGTGCAAGGTTTCGCACGCCGGACAGCCGCCGTTGGGGCGAACGATGGCGTAGCCGCCCTGCGGGTCCTGGCCCCACGCGGTAAAATCCACGTTGAAGACGATCATCAGCCGCACCTTGCCGCTTTGCTGTGAGAGGCGCGCGGTCTCGGCCAGCCATTGCGCCTGCTCGTCTACCGAAGTGTCGGCGGCCCAAGCAAAGCCAGGGGCGGCCTCGGCCAGCGGCGGGCTGTAGCCGCCGCCGCTCAGGTAGCCAAGTTCGGTGAAGCACAGCTTGCGTTTTCCGCCAGCGGTATTGTAATAGGTGTCCACCATCGTCTGATAGTAACGGGTGTAGTGATTCGGGTTGCCACGCGGGTCGCCGCTTGTTTGACTCGGCGACACCACGCCTTCGTTGTAGTGAATGCCAATGCAGTCCAAGTAGCTCAACGCGCCCGCGTTCACCAGGCCCTGAATATAAAAATTGTCGTCACAACCCACGCCCGAACAGCCGCCAAAGAATCCGGTGGGCGCGGGCGCGCCGGAGATGACGAGTGTAGCCGGGTTGCGGGCTTTGACGGCGTTGTAAGCGCCCTTGAGCAGTTCGGTGTAAGCCGCCGCGCTGATCTCGCCTGACGGCCACTCACGGTCAATGTTCATCTCGTTCCATACTTCAATTGCATCCGCACCAAGCGCGGCCACTTCGCCGACGTAAGTGGCAAACTCAGCATAGTTCGCCCCGCCCCGCAGAGTTTCAGGGTCGCCCAGCACGGTGAGCAAAATTTTGAATCCCTTGCCGTGCGCGTCGTTGATGGCGCCGGCGGCATCATCCGGGTTTGAACCCGGCCCCCACCGTTGTTGGCGTTTGACCCAGAACATCCCAGCGGATTTCATTTGATCGGGATAGTTGAAGCTGGACACCTGCCCGCCCAGTTCAAAGTCGCCCACCAGCACCGGCGGTGGAACGGTGTTGGTGGGGCGGACGATGGTGGGTTGCGGTGGCGGCGGTTGGGTGGCCGTCTCAGCGACCGCAGGGAGGGGCGGCGTGTTTGTACTGGTGGGCGGGAGCACGGGGGTGACGGTTGGCGTTTGAGTTGTAGTAGCAGTCGCGGTTGACGTTTCGCTGGGTAGGGGCGCGGTTGCCGCGCCCGTACTTGAAGATGTTGGTGTGAGCGTTGAAGTGAGCGTGGGCGCGGCAGTGACCAGGAGCGGCGGCAAAACACGAGCGACGACGGCGGTGGGCGGCGGGAACGGGTTGAGACTCGACTTTGGGTTGATGACGACAACGACGACCCAAACGGCAAAGGTCAGAGTCAGAATCAAAACGAGGCCGGTGAAGATGTTGTAGAAGCGAGACAAGTTAGCGAGTCAACACAGCGGTGAGTCGCGCCTGAATCCACGCCGCGTCGTCGGCGTTGAAATCGGGCGGTGGAGGCGGTTGGGTGTAGTCAAGCAGGCGCTCGTAGCCCACGAGGGCAAAGCAGGCGTCCACGGCGGCTTGCAGGTCGAGCGCCAGATCACGGTCAGGCGGGAGGAGTGGCACGGGCACAGCCGGCAGAGGCTGGCGTAAACTGATCGGCCAGGCTTCGGTGCGTGGGCGGCGGTCGGCGCGGCTGAGGAAAACGTAATAAGGCGCCGGCGGCAGGTCGCCGATTAGGGGAATGCGTTTTCCGGCGCGGAGCAGATCAATTTCGAGAAGATGGATTTCTGACTTGAGCAGGTGGTCTCGTTTTTTGAGATAGGTGCGGAATCCCTGGCCACGTTTGTTGACAGGCGAGAGAATCTCGATGACCGCCACCAGCCGCCGGCCGGGAATTTCGCGGACTTCGACACGCAGGAGAGGCACGCGGCGCGAGATAGGGCTGATAAGCTCGACCGGCGGCATCGTCTCCGGCGCGGCGACAATCGACTCTTTGAGTTGCTTGACGACGTGAACATCAGGGTAAAAGCCCTGCTCGCCTTCTTCAGCAGCGATGCCGAATGTGGGCGCGTCCACAGCATAATAGCGCTTGAGGAGCGCGACGTACTTAGGAGGCAGGTGCTTGAGGAGTTGTCCCCGAATCTCGTGCGCGAGTGTATCGTGAAACTCCATCCACATCTCGCCTTCGAGATACGGGTCCATGCCGGGAAAGGGTGAGCTGCTCATGGCTGAGATTATAGCCTTGCGCTTGATGGCGCACAACTTGTATTTGCGCCAGCCTGCAAAAGCGCCTAAACTACAGCCACAGAAAGGGCAAGTGATTTATGGATACCGGACGAACCATTACCATCATCGTCGCCGCCGTCGTCATTCTGGTGCTTTTGGTCTGTTGTGTGGCCGTGGCCGTAATCATGGTGCTGGCCCTCATGGGCCCGGCCATTGGCAACGTGTTTTCGAACATCATCGTCATTACGCCCACACCGTAATGTAGGGCGAATTGGCAATTCGCCCTACAAAAACATGGACAGAGAGCGCCTTCTCAAACTGGTGAGCGTGGGCCTGATGCTGGCCTTTGTAGCCTTGTGTACTTGCGGCCTGCTTTACCTGCTGGTGTCGGAGTTGGATAAGATACAGCAGATCAATCAGGGGTTGATTTTTAGCATTTGATCCCGCCCCAACTCCATCTCACTGTCACCTTACTACCACCACAATAAAAAGGCCGTAGGGTTTTGCCCCTACGGCCCTTTCAGGCTACGGCAAGTGCGCCTGTACATATTGTGTATCGCCGATGAGTAGTTGCGCCGCCTGCTCGCTAACGTGTTTTCCACTTTGAGCTTCTAACTCGTGGATTAGCGCGTCAAGTTTGTTAATGGCTGCATTTTTCTGCCCGCGTCCCATAGCATCAATTGCTCCATCCACCTTTGCCAACAGACTATTTGTAATTCCGTCACTGTCAATTTCGCCAAGTGCGCGTAGATGAAGGATGGTAGCACGTAGGCTGTCAAGGTCGGCGACAACTTCAAAGTTGGCTTGTTTGGCGGTTGTCCATCCTGCTAAGTCTGTGGCAGTCACTGTGACCGTGTGAGTACCCAAGCTGTACCAAAACAGATCTATGACTTCGCCAGAAGTCACAGGCTGACCATCGAGATTGGCTTCCACTGTATCTATGCCTGAGCCGGGAACGGGATCAGAAACTTGGTAGTGAACCACGAATGGTTCAAGGCGAGTATATGCAGACTGATCCGTCCACACATCCACTTCCGGCGGGCGAGTATCAATCTTTATTTCTTGACTTTGAGCTGGTTCTACATTGCCCGCCTCATCAATCGAGCGAAACTCAAAATTCGTGACACCTTCCTTGAGAAGGGCGAAAGGTGGTTGATACTGTTGCCACTCACCACCATCTATTCTATATTGCGCTTCGCTAACGCCTGATACATTGTCGGTCACTGTGAACGTCACACCGACCGGGGTAATGAACCAGCCGTTGTTGCCCATCGTTCCACTGAGGTAGATAGTTGTCTTTGGCGGCTGGGTGTCAATCTTAATCTCTATTTCTTGGACTGGCTCAATATTCCCCACATTATCAACCGAGCGAACCTCAAGGCTTGTAATGCCCTCGTCAGCAAGAGTAAACGGTGCTTGATAGTGTTGCCAGTCGCCGCCGTTAAGTCGAATTTGTGTCTCTCGAACTCCGGATTCACTATCGCTTGCCGTAAGCGTCACTTTGACAGGGCTGGTAAACCAGTCGTTGTTACCCTTTGTTCCATCAAGCTGTATGCTCGTTATCGGCGGCTTCAAATCAGTTTGTGACTGACTATGAACGACCACCAAGATCGAGGCCCGACCGATATTCCCTTGGGTGTCGGTTACTTCAAGAGTAATGGTATGCACACCTTCGGAGAGATCGTAAGTCTGTAGCGCGTCACCAGTACCCAAAAAGCCGTCGATGCTTGATGACCATCTCAAGGCTGTTCCGGGAAGAATGTCATCTTCCATGTCGTAGCCCTGGCCGTCAAACAAGACCCCGTCCCCCCGACGGTAACTCGCTCCATCCCTTGGGCTAAAAATGGTTGCCTCTGGTGCTTTCTTGGTATTAGAGAAAGTGGCATCGCTGTCATCCATTGCCGTATTGACGCCATCTGTCGCTATCACCCTTATGATGCCTGAATCAGTTCCGGCAATTAGAGTTGGATCCAAGGTGTACGTTGTTTCTTTCAGGCCGCTGTCCAATGCAAGCCAGGTTTGTCCTCCATCCTTGCTATACAAAATTGCATAAGTCAACGGATCATTGTCTTCATCGCTGGCTCCCCAAGTTATCGTAACGGGTTGGGTATTCCACGCCTCGCCCCCGTTGGGCGAGAGAAGTGAGATAGTGGGTGTATGGGGAGATACGACGAGCGTATCGTACACTTCACTCTCTTTTGCAAGTTGGATAGTGGCTGTGCCAACCGGGTACGCAACGTTAGCAAAAAAAGGCACTGTTGCAAACTCATTAAACTCCGGTGTGAAGGCATATTCTTGAAGGACGTTACCAGCCACATCCAAGAAACGTAAGGCATGGGTCCCAGACGAACTTACAGTGAGGATGTTATATGTGGGAAGATGGTAGGCTTCTAATAGTTCCCCGCTACCGGTATCGCTGACAAGGCCCGTCAGCATAATATAACCATCGGTGCTTGTAGAGGCGCTATTAAGGCTAGTAAAACCGGTATTAGCAACAACACCCAATCCTTCACGGCTAAGTAGTTTTTTATAGTGGTATGGTGAAATCCACGGATTGGCAGGAGAGCCCCAGCTCATCAGGTCTTGGGCATTCCTTTGGACAATCGAGAGAGTAGACGAGGCGAAATCAATACCATATTCACCTATTTCTCCTATATTTTTAACAAGCTCACCCTTATTGTTATACTCACAGGTTTTGGGCTGGGACGAAGGCCATTTGTCGTCTTGACAAGGATGACGCAAGTTGAGGTTATGACCTATCTCATGAGCGAATGTGAATTGAGCGTCTTTTAATCGCGAGCCCCCTCCTGTCCCCTCCACACCTGCTACAACAACACCATTGCCATGAATATCGGTACCAGAAGAGTCTTGGAGAGTTGACCAAGTTGGAAATGACTTCCCATAGAGATAACCATCTTTTGTTATGTCATTTCCAATCCTGCTCCCAACTTCTCGATCATAAAACCCGTACAACTGAGTTCGTTTGTTAGAGAAACCCGACTCTACTTGCATTTTAATAAGCAGAAGATCAAGCTCCCTCTGAGTATCAAGCGATTGATCCCACTTAAAAGCTTTGTTCCAGAGACTAAGTTTGATTTTGCCCGGGGCGAGAGGATATAGTTTTTGCATTAAGGCAACTTCTTTCGCCCCATCGGATTCCCCTTTGAGAATTTTTTCTCCAAACCAGCTTGTCTCCTTTGCCGCGATCTCGACGTATGAGATGTTCAGTTCGCCGCCATCGTGATAGTCCAAAGAAATCTCGCCGGATTGGGGGAAACGATCGTTGGCATAATTTGTCTCCCACTGTTTCCCAGTGGGATTAAGCAGGATGTGGAATTGATCAAGACCGGGATCGTTCCGTTCAGGTAGCGTAAAATTCAAGGTTCCCTTAAGTTCTTTGCGTTTTTCTTCGCTCTCCACCCCGCCATCTTTTACTACAATATTGCCAATGGCTAAAAAGTCTTTCAAGGGGGAAGCATTGCGATAGACCAACACTTCAGCTAGCACTTCCTGTTCATCGGCAGGGTCCTCGCCATTCTTTACGAAGACTCTTACTAGCGTTTTTCGGCCTGCTACAAGACTTACCGAACCCTTCACTTTCGGATCGCCCCAAATTGTCGAGTCTTCTGTATCTTGAATAACTTGAATTATTTGAACACCCACAACTTCCCAATCTGTTTTGGTTATCCAGTTGATTGCGTAATCTGTATTGCGCTCAACCCGATTAGATTGAGAACTAGGGCAGTCCGAATTCGTGGGGCTTTCGCCGGGATAAAAGATGGCCCAGATTTTGTAATTGACAGTGGCCGGCCCGGCTGGAGGGGGAATAGTCAGTTGACGTCGCACTGTAGGGTTTGAAGGCCCACTTATTCGCGACTTCGAGCAAGCGAAGCCCTGGAATGGATCATTGCCGTTACTCGCGACCAGATAGAGATTCCCGGCCTGCTTTGCGTCTAAGCCCGCTGTTACCTCTACTGTGAAATTTTGTGGCCCTTCAACTGTTTGCCCAGAACCTGGAGAGACATCCAGAGAAAGGATTTTGCTAGGCTCCGGCGTCGCCGTCGGGGTAGGGGTGGGAGTACGGGTTGAATCGGCAGGACTCCACCCTATCCCATAGTCCAACGATGATGATTGTTCACCAACCCCTGCACCGCCATTATAGTTTGGGCATGTATCAGGAAAGTAAGGGCGATAGTAAGCCCACACGAGGTATGGAACGGTTTGTCCACCGCCTGTGGGTGATGGCACTGTAAGGCCAACAGTGAGATGTTCCGATCGTATCCCACTGACGGAGAAGCATTCGTAATCATAACCTTTCTCCCAATACTGAGATGATAGGGAGCCAATATGCACAAACAGGATACCGCGTGTTGGAGGAGTAAAATCAACCCAAAACTGTGCGGTGAAACTACTGCCAATTGTGCCATGCCCTGGATTCGACGAAATCGCCGTAATGACTGGCCCGCCAAATTGAGCCACAGCAAATGCAGTAAAGTGCGTGGTCGTCGCAATCAGCATCCGCGCCTGTACATCTACAGTCGTCGGCAAAGCAACCCAAGCGCCTTGCGCTGTATCGTAGTAGTACAAAGCCACGTCTTCTGAAACATCGGCAGGTAGCTTTACCTGCACTTGGAGCGGTTGGGCAAATTGATGCACCTCTTGACCATTGCCGTCCACTGCATTCAACTCAAAAGCGAAAATTGCCTGAGGGAATGCGGTGATACCGGAAAGATTCGCTTTCGGCGCATAGAGCATGTTTACAGGCGCGGCGACAGCCGCAGGCGGAACGATCACTGTTACCACACCGTCAGACGAGGTCAGGTTGCCGCCAGCGCTTGTAATGAGCGCTTGTGTGAGAGGGGCTGTAACAATGTCAGTAGCGGCGGCGATGTCATCGGATGCAGGCTGTCCAGCAAAAGAAACTGCACCTGGGACGGGGACTTCCGCTGGAGGTGGGGGAGTTTCAAGCAAAAAATTGGGTTGAGACCCTACTCCGTTGCTTCCCGGAGCTACTTGAGGGGCTGGTTGCTTACCACCAATAATTGAAAGCCCGCTACTAACGCAAGCTGTTATGAGTATGATAGAGATTGCCAGATACAGTGCAATGCGCGACGACTTCATTGGAGCCTCCCTCTTTCTTCAACCACAACTCTTTCTTCAGGTGGAAGGCAGTATAGGGTTTTTTTGAGTCCAGAGTCTATAGGTAATTATCACGACTGGTAGATATTAGTGACACAGGGCTTTGGTGGATGAAAATGACAGTCGGCCATGAGCGTCTTTGAAACCGCTCATGGCCGACTGAAACCAATTTATGTGCCAAAGCCGCAACCAGTCATAGGGTGCGAGGCGGATTGGGGGCTAACTCAGGGGTTTATCGTAAACACCACCCCGTCCCCCCGCCCCGAAACTTCGGGGAAGTAGAACTCATTGGCCGTCGTCGGGATGACGTTATACGTGCCAACCAGCGAGGCGTGCAAAGTGTAAGTGTACTCATACGTGCCTTTCGGCAGGTAGGTGGCCGAGAGCGCCACTTTCTCATCGCGGATGTCGGTGTTGGAGAACCACCACCAGCCCCAGCCGTAGTAAAGCGGATCGGCCAGATTCAACTCCGGCGCTTCGCCCACCACGCTCGTCGTCAGCAAACTCGTGTCCACCGGCTCCGCCCCAGCCGGAATCGGGTCTTCAACAATCACGTAGTACAAGTCGTTCGGGGCGATGAGTGTGACCTTCACCAGAATGTCCTGTCCCACTTTGGCCGAGGTGGCCGCCGGGCAGGCCGGTTGATCCTTGCCGCCGCAGTCAGGGCTGATGATGCTGTACTGTCGGGCGACGATGACGCCCTTGTTCTGGGCCTTAATGTCCTGCACCGCCTGATACACTTGCAGGTGAGCGGTGTAATACAGCCGCCCGTCGCCCGCCGTGCGGTCGAACACCAGGCGGTTGGCCTGATCCTTGATCAGGTCGGCGACCTTCACCTTCAGGTCAACCGTCTGGCGCAAGTTATCAGCATTGGCCGAGCCAGACTTCAATTCACTGTCATTGAGCGATAGCTTATAGTCATAGCTGGCCTTGAGCTCGCCGGTGGCCGTCATCCAGTCGGTCAGGCCGATGAGCGCCCAGGCCGTCTCCTGCGTGCTCTCCCAGGCGCCGTTGGCCTTGCGGGCTACCATCAGCCAGCGCACCACGTTCGGGTTCAGGTTGTTTTCAGGATCAAGCTTCGCCAGCGCCGAGAGCACGATGGCCGTCGAGCGCGTG
>CAYSIV010000045.1:0-26202 GCA_964431175.1 uncultured Anaerolineales bacterium | reverse complement strand
CGGCGGCGGATTACAAATCCGCCGCGAGCAAATGTGCCGTAAATCAACTCGGAAATTCTCTAAGCCTGGTTCAGTTGCTCTGCAATCACTAAATGCTTGTTGCAAAGTACCGGCCTGAATAAGACGGAATACGTCTTCATTACTTAGAGGTAGTAAATTGGAGTTATGGAAAGAATCTGTCAAGACTTGGTCAAAATTGTTCACTTACCAATTCACAGGCATGAGGCTTCGTAGGTGTAAATCACGGCGGTCGCCCCGTCGCGCAACGGGCTGGAGGGGGTGAGAGAGATGGCAGAAGTCGAGGAAGCCGGCAACATGATTGGCTTTGATCCAGCGGCGCAAATCAAAACCACTCCACCTCTATCACCTGCCCGGTGATCCACTTCGCGTCATCAGAAGCCAGAAACAGGCACACGCCGTTGCAGTCGTCGGCGGTGAGCATCTTAGTCTTGTCTTCTTGAATCTGGGCCCGAAAGGCGGTGTCGGCCTTGCCGGGGGCGACGACGTTGACCCGGATGTTGTCGGCTTTGCCTTCCTCGGCGGCGGCCATCGAGAAGCCGATTTGCCCCCACTTGCTGGCGCAGTAAGCCGAGAGCAGTGGAAAGCCCTTGCGCCCGCCAATCGAAGAGATGTTGATGATGACTCCGCCGCCCTGTTTCTTCATCGGCTTCCAGATATGCTTGGTGAACAGAAACGTGCCGGTCAAGTTAATGGCCAGCGTGCGCTCCCAGCCAGAGTGGGTGAGGCCGTAGATCGGGCGAATGTTGGTGATGGCGGCGTTATTAATCAGCACATCAATCCGGCCCAACTCGCGCAGGGCAGTTTCAACGGCGTGTTCCACCTGCGCCTCGTCCGACACATCGCACACAACGGGCAGAGCGCGAACATGATGTTCGCCCTCGATGTGCTGGGCGGCAGTCTCTAACTCAGATTGGGTGCGGGCGGTGAGGAGAACGTCTGAGCCTTGGCGGGCAAAGGCGTTGGCCAGCGAGCGGCCAATGCCCCGGCTGGCTCCGGTGATGAGGGCAACTTTATTTTGTAACCGGGTCATGAAAAACCTTGCCACGAATTACACGAATTTCACGAATCCAGGAATCAAATTCGTGTCAATTCGCGAAATTCGTGGCCAGAATTATTTGTGAATATAGACCAGGTCGCCGACCTTCAAGAACTCGTACAGCCACTGCGCGTCTGCCAGTTTCATATTGACACACCCATGTGAAACCGGCGCGCCGAAGTCGTCGTGCCAGGTGGCGGCATGGATGGCGAAACTGCCATAGTATTTAATGAAATAGGGCACGTCGTGAAAGTAATAGTCTTGGCCGATGACGTCGATCTTTTCCCACATTGCTTTCACTCGATAGCGCCCCTTGAGCGTTGGGTGATCGGCATCGCCGGTGGAGACAACAAACGTTTTGATCGCCACTCGCCCCTCATAAGCGATGAGGGTCTGATCGGAGAGATCGACGCTGACCCAGTGACGGGGAATGGGAATCTGATCCGGGTCGGACGAGTCGGCGGGTGCGGGGGGAGCCGTCACCGGCGGGGCGGCCTGGGTGGCCGAGGGTGCGGCCAGGGCCGCCATGGCGGCTGCCCCGATCATTAAAGCGATCCAATAGCGCATTTTAAGCGTATTTCCCGCATAGCGTGGGCGGACCCTCTGCTGCTCGGCGTGGATTGCCAAATCCACGCCCCAACCGCCGGATTTGGCAACGCGAAGCGGAGCGGGAGCGGAACCACGCCAAGTGGGAAATACCCCATTTTAATAATGGACATTCACCAGTGTGCCCACTGAAGCGAAATCAAACAACCAGGCGGCATCTTCGGTTCGTAAATTGACACAGCCATGACTCATCGGCGTGCCGAAATTGTGGTGCCAGTAGGTGCCATGCAAGCCATAGCCTTCGTAGAAATACATCACGTAAGGAACGTCTGGCAAGAAGTAACCGGGACCGCGCATGTCGGCGGTTTTGTGCTTGACGTAGATATTATACTTGCCAATGACGGTTGGATGTTGCCAGGTTCCGGTGGAAACGATGAACGTGGCCAGAGGCGCGTCGCCTTCGTAAGCAGTCACACTTTGCTCGGAAAGGTTGACATCAATCCAGCGCTGGCCGCCACTCACCGGAGGCTTTGAGGTTGCCGTGGGCGGCGCTGAAGTCCAGGTGGGCGGTGGGACGGTGGTATTCGTTGGCAGCGGCGTGTTCGTCGGGGTGAAGGTGGGGGTGTTCGTGGGCGTCGCGGTAGCGGTCGGGGTAAACGTCGGCGTGTTGGTAGGTGTGTCCGTTGGCGTCGCGGTAGGGGTCGGGGTGAAGGTGGGAGTGTCCGTTGGCGTATTGGTGGGCGTGTTCGTGGGGGTGTAGGTGAAGGTAGCTTTGGCCAGCACGCCCACTTGGGCCACTGCGCGCGGAATGGGCGGGTAGACCAACCCGCCGCCGAAAATCAGCGCGCCGCTGACAATGAGGGCGACGAGCAGGGTGAGGGTGGTAAGGCCAAAAGGAAAAGGCGAAGGGCGGCGAGGGGCGGCCAAAGGTTGCGGCGCGGACTTCTTGCGCCTGACGACGACCGGCTGATAGTGAGCGCGGGGGGCATTGTACGCCTGGGGAACGGCTGGAAGTTCGAGCCGGGGCGTTTCAATGGCGGCGAGCCTGGCCTGAGCCCAGGCCAGGGCCTGTTGGGCCGTCGGGTTGTTCGGGGCGAGGGCCAGCGCTTTCTCGGCGTGTTCAAGGCTGGCCTGCGGCGTTGCTATGGCCGCCAGCAACAACCACGCTTCGACGCTGTTCGGGTCGAGGGCCACCGCTTGCTGAAGCAAATTGTGCGCTTCAGTCCTGTGGCCCTGACTGATGAGGGTTTTAGCTTGAGCGAGGAGCGGCGAGAGCATGTAGATGAAAGACGGATGGCGGAAGGCGAAGGTTCCGTCTTTCGTCCTCCGTCATTCGTCAGTGCAAGTTACGGATACAACTGCGACAAGGCCCGCATCAACTGGCCGGGGTCGCCAATCGCCGGGAGGGGAACATACTCAACGCCGGGATAGTTTTGGGCATACCATGTTTGCAGGTCGCCGCCCCACTCGTTGGGGTTGATGGCAATCACCCGCCGCCGGGCCAGCGCGCCAATGCCGCCATCGTCCGCCGAGCCGCCGATGGTGATCCGATACTTAGGCCAGGTGACGCGCGCGGCGGCAATGGCAAAGTCCACGCCGCGCGGGGGCGGAATGAGGATGTAGGCCCGGGCATACTGCTCATGTGGCTGGCCACGGTTGACGCCAGTGAACGGGTTGGGTGAGCCGAGATTGAAACTCTGCAAGATGGCTTGCAAGGCCGGAGGCGTGGCGGCGTTGACGGGAACGTAATCCACACCGGGATAATATTGAGCATACCACGCTTGCAAGTCGCCGTTCCATTGTTGCGGGTTGACGGCGATCACCCGGCGGCGCTCGAGATCGCCAATGCCGCCGTCGTCGGCTGAACCGCCGACAGTGTGCCGATGGGCGTTCCAACTGGCGCGCAGAACCGCTTCCACAAAATCCAGCCCGGCAGGCGGCGGCAGTAACACCACGGTGCGCTCGTACTGAACCCGCGGCGCGCCGGGCGAGGGAGTGGGCGGTGGCGGCGGCGCGGTGTCATAATCCAAATATAGGCCGGGGTTGAGATAGTCAAGTTCGGCGTACAACGGGATGCCACTGATCCGCATTGAGAGATGAAGATGCGCCCCCTGGGCGTTGCCGGTGGCCCCGGCGAGGCCAATCCGTTCCCCCGTGTTCACCACTGCCCCTCTCGGCGCCAGCCGCCGGCTCAGGTGAGCATAGGTCAATGTCACCCGCCCCACGCCGGGCACGTCGCTGTCAATCGAAATCAATTCGCCATAAGCGCCGTAGCCATTGGCATAGTTGCCGCGCGAGGCTTCACTGCGGGTGACAGTGCCGGGGAGCGCGGCATAAATGTCGGAGCCGGTGGGCGCGGCCAGGTCGATGCCTTCGTGGCCGCCGTGCAGGGAGCCGCCGCTGAAGCGCGAGTAATCAATCTGGCGCAGGCCATAAAGCTGGGTGATGCGCTGGAACTGGGTGGGCCACTTGAGTTTGAGTTGCGAAGGTTCAGGAATGGGCGGGCGGGCTTTGACGCCTTCAATGATACGGCGCTCGGCGAAGTCGTTGGTGAGCCAGCTTTGGTCGGGCAGGTCGGGGTCACGCAGAGTGTGGGCGAAGGCGGCCTCGATCCACTCGTATTGCGAACACAAGGTGTAGAACTCGGCGTACTCGTCGCCAATGACGCGCCACTGGGCGTCGTCCGGCGCATAAGCGCCAATGCCCGGGCGATTGTTGGCAAACTCGGAGACGACGATGGCCATGGCCGGGAAACGCTCATGATAGAACCGCAGAAAGCGCAAGCCGCCCCCGCCGGTGTTGTTCGGGTCAATGTCGCGCATCATGCCGACGTTCTGCCAGTAAGTGTGGACACACAAGTAATCCGCGGCCTGCACCGCCTCACTGCAATTGTTGAGAAAGTCCACATCGCCGCTGGGCCGGGTTGGGCGGCCAACCTGCGGGTCGTTGTTGAAGTCGGCCGGGCCGGGGGAGAGGCCGGGGAAACCGAGCCGGATTCCGGGGAAGGCGGTTCGCAAACGATCGACGGCTTCCAAAAACCAGAAGTTGAATCCTTGCGTCGATGTCCACGAGCGGCCATACCCTTCCCGGCTCAGGTTCGGCTGGTTAAGAATCTCAAACTCGCCCAGTCCGGCATTGATGAAGGCGGCGATCTGGTCGCGGCGGTCGTTCACGAATTGGGCCGGGGTGCGGCCCTCGGCAATTTCGGGATAAACGACGCGGGCCTGCAAAATAAATGCGCCCGCATCACGAAAGGCGGGAACGACGGCGGGATTATGAATGCCGCATAACAGTTTGACCGCGCCAAAGCCGAGGGCGCGAAAGGTGTTGGCGTCGTTGATGGTGGTGGCGTAAGGGCCGATGGTGATGCCGTATTTTGTCGTGATAGCCATATCAATTCACAACGCGAAGCGTCAATGCACAATTCTCAATTGCGTGTTCCGTTGTCCAACTTCCAACTTCTAACTTCCAGCCTCTGACTCACGGCACCGGCTCGTTGCGCGCAAAGCACAGAATGCCTTCAGCCACGCCCTGAGCCGCAAGGTCGGGATGGTTAGTAAGCATGTCGCGGTCGAGGTTGAGGAAGCCGACTTCGATGATGGCGGCCGGCGTCTCGGCGGCCAGTTCGTCGAAGCCGTGGTAGCTCGTCATGTCAACCGTGATTGAGCCATGATGAAAATTCATCTCGGTGCGTTTGGCATAGCGGTCGGTGAGGCAAGCCACGAGCCGATCAGATTGTTCCGGCACCTTGTCGTAGAGCGCGCGGGCCACTTTGAAGCCAGTGGCAATATCGTTGATGTAGGCGCACGAATCGGAATGAATGGACACCATCGCCAGCGCGCGGTAACCGACGAGCCGATCGTCAAATTCGGTGAGCAGGTCCACCCGGAAACCGGCCTGCTCCAGAATCGCTTTGGTGCGATTCGCAACATCCAGATTGATGGAAGCTTCGGTGAGGCCGTCGGGGCAGACCGCGCCAGGATCGTTTTGCGGCCCGGAGTGCCCGGCCACGAGGCCGATGAGGGGCAAGGGCGCGGCGGTGGCCGTGGGCGGTACCGGGGTCGAGTCTGAAGCGATGCGGGTGGCGTTGGCGATTGAGATCGCCCGCGACACGCCCGACGGCAAGAGTGACGACGGCGTCCAGTTTGCAAACACGGTGGCCGAAGCCGTGGCGGCCAACAACACGATGCCGATGTGACGCAAAGCACGGAAAATGGGTGAGGGAACTTCGGAGGCAGACATACGCTAAATGTACTCGGATAGACGATTCTGAGCAAGAGTCGTGCCACCCCCTCTCCTGAAACGGAGAGCGCGTTTCAGGAGAGGGGGTGTCTTACGTGCAAGACTCCCGGCGAGAATTGCACCCGTAATCTGTCGCCTTCAAAGTGGTAGGATTGGCCCAGAATCGCATCCGGCGAAAAATCAATTGCTTGGTGAATATGGAAGGTGCGGTCGCCAGTGCGGATTTCAAACGACCAGGGCCAGCCGCCTGCACCGCGCATGAAGTTGAGGGCTTGGCGTGCAGGTTGAGCCGTTGAGATGGCGAAATCGGCGCGAGTTGGATTGGGAAAGTAGGTGGCTTCGGTCTCATTTTGCTTTTGGCGCGGGGGGTTGCCGCCACTCAACAGTTTTACCCCTTCACCCATCAACCTTGACCCGGCGATGGCACACAGTCGTTCCGCTTCAGCGCCGGTGATGCCGTCAGGAAACGCAACTTTGGTTTGGAGCAGGATGTCGCCAGCGTCGGGGCGTTCGCTCATGAAATGGAGGGTGACGCCGGTCCGAGTCTCGCCGTTCCGAAATTGCCAGAAGAGCGGCTCGGGGCCGCGATACTTTGGAAGCAGTGAGGGGTGCAGATTAATAGCTCCGAGTTTGGGCCAAGCGAGGATCGACGGCGGCAGAAGGCGCGGGAAGCAAGAGACGGCGATCAGGTCGGGGTGAAGAGAGAAGAGAGAGGAGAGAGTTACAGGGTGAGAGAGCGAACCGACTTCGAAGACGGGGATGTCGTGTTCCCAGGCGAGAGTGACGATGTTACGAATCGGATAGCCGGAGACGACGGGCAGGCCGCCGTGGTCGGGCTTGGGCGGAAACAGGGGTTGAGGCGCAGTGGCGGTTGCCCCTGAGGCCGGGACGAGGACGGCGCACACCGTCGCCCCGGCCTCGATCAGTCCGGCGAGAGGTCGAAGGGAAAACTCGCCGAGCATTCCCATGAAAAGAATCGCGCTTGACATCCTGCCTTTAGTCTGTATAGTTTTACCGCGAAGGCGCGAAGGGCGCTAAGAAAATTTTTGAAAGACTTCGCGCTTTTAGTGTCTTAGCGATTCAATCCTTCCGAAAGGCAATGCGATGGCTGACAGAATAGTGAAGTGCGTCAAACTTGGACAAGAATTGCCCGGCCTGGCCCGCCGCCCGTTTCCCGGCGAGTTGGGTCAGCGCATTTATGATAACGTCTCCCAGCCGGCCTGGGAGTTGTGGACCCAACAGTCCACTTTGCTCATCAATCACTACGGCCTGCGGCTGGCCGACCCGAACGCCACGAAGTTTTTGATGGAGCAGATGGAAGACTTCTTCTTCGGCGAAGATGCGGCCATGCCCGAAGGCTGGGTTCCCGAAGGTGAAGGCGGGCAACAGACGAAGGGCGGGCAACAAACCAAAGGCGGCGCGCCGCAAAGCAAATGATCCACGAAGAGCAAGAAGTTTCACCAAGATTTCTCTTAGCCTGTTTAATAATTGCTCCCCAACCGCGTCCTCGCGGTTGGGAACGCCCGCGAGGACGCGGGCTTTGAGCATTTTTCAAACAGGCTCTTTGTGTGACTTCGTGGAGTCAAGCCAGGGTCAAGTTGATCTCCGGCTCGATTTTAAAGTTTAGCCGCCGGTGCGCTTCCCTCAGCGCCCACTCCGCCTCAGCCGGGCTCCCGCCGCGCGCAAAGATGAAGCCAAGATAACTCTCGCCCTCAGGTAGCGGGGTGATGGCGTAATTCAGCTTGGCGGTGATTTCCACCGACTCGACTCCCGGCACCGCCTCTGCGTCTTCAACCCCTTCAACGCATCTCAGTATTCCCGCTGTCGGGATGGGGATCATCATGACGCCCCCTGCCCGCTTTTCCCGTTCCAACGTCGGAATTTCCAGGCCGCAGGCTTGCCGCAGGATCAATTCTTCGAGCGATATATCGGCGCCGAAGCGCAACGTTTGCGAACACAGGCCGCCGATGGAGCGCCCGGCAACCTCGACCATCCACGGGCTTGCCCCTTCGACACGCTTCGCGTCAGGGCAAGCTCTGAGCGAAGCCGACCAGGGGCTTGCCCTGAGCGAAGCCGAAGGGCCGATTTCGTTCACCCGCAATTCGGCGTGAACGGGGCCTTCGCGCAGGCCAAGCGCGGCGGCGGCGCGCGCGGCGCAGTCGGCAATGGCCTGTTGAGTCGCCTCAGGCAAACGAGACGGCGTCACGTAGATCGTCTCTTCAAAGTATGGCCCGTCGAGCGGGTCGGGCTTATCGAACAGGGCCAGCACCTTGAGGCCGCCGTCGTTCAGAATGCCCTCCAGCGCCACCTCAAAACCCGGAATGAAATCTTCAACCAGAAACTCGTCACCGCCGGCCACGTTCAGAATGGACTTGAGGCGGTGGTGGGCGGCGATGAAATCGAGCGGCGAGTCGGCGCGGATGACGCCGCGACTGCCGGAGAGGCAGGTGGGCTTGACGACACAGGGGTAAACGATCTCGTCGGCAATTTCTTCCTCATCGTCGTCGAGCGAGTAGAGTTTGAAGCGGGGCGAGGGCACGCCCGCTTCGGCAAAAAGTTGGCGCATGCGATGCTTGTCGCGGGCGGCTTCGGCGGCCTCGGGCGAGTTGTGGCGCAGTCCAAGAGCGGCGCTGGCTTGCGCGGCCAGCACGGTGGCGCTGTCATCGGCGGAGAGAATGGCCTGTACCGGATTTTTTTCCGCAAAGGCAAGGATGGCGCGAGTCGATTTATCGAAGTCACGATAATCGAGCGGCAGATCGCAAGTAGAGTCGTTGACGAGCGGCGCCGGCACGTCGTAGCCTTTGACGACTTCGATGCCCAGGCACTTGGCGGCTTCCACGAACGACTCGGCGCGGTAGGAGTTGGCCGAGGCGAGGAGGATGAGGCGGAGGTTAGTATCAGCCATTAATGTCCAACCACGGATTTCACGAACACCTGCACTTGCGCGTCCCGAAGGGATGCAAGTGTTACACTGATTATGCCTTGATTTAAGAAATCCGTGTAATCCGTGTAATCGGTGGTTGCTTTAAAGGCTATAAACAAACAGACCCTTCTTGATAACGAAGGGTCTGCTAATGTCGCAAAGTTGAAAACTACCGCTTGGTGTAAGTCGGGGCCTTGCGGGCGCGCTTGAGGCCGGGCTTCTTGCGTTCCTTCTCGCGGCTGTCGCGAGTCAGGTAGCCGTTCTTGCGAAGCGGCTTGCGCAGGTCCGGGTTCATGGTCAGCAGAGCGCGGGCCACACCCTGGCGGGCGGCCTCAGACTGGCCGGTAATACCGCCGCCTTCAACTTTGATAGTGACGTTGAACTTGCCATCCTGGCCCACCGCTTTGAGCGGGGCCGTCACGGCCTCCAAATCGCCATAGCGCGAGAAATACTCTTTGCCCGGCTTCTCGTTCACCGTTACCCCGCCATCGCCGCCGGGGAAAATGCGGACTCGGGCCGTGCTGGTTTTGCGGCGGCCAACGCCTTGAAAATAATTGTCACCCATTTTTCACTTCCTCACTAAAACGATAACGGCTTCGGTTGCTGGGCCGAGTGCGGATGCTCCGTCCCGGCATACACCTTGAGCTTCTTGAGCAAGGCCCGCCCATGACGGTTGTGCGGCAACATGCCGCGCACGGCAATCGTCAGCACCCGCTCCGGGTGTTTATCCAGCATCTGGCGCAGGCTCTCGCTCTTGAGCCCGCCCGGATGCATCGAGTGGCGGTAGTAAATCTTCTGATCCATGCGCTTGCCGGTCACGACGATTTTCTCGGCGTTGACAATGACGACGTGGTCGCCCATGTCTGCGCCCGGCGTGAATTTGGGATTGTGTTTGCCCACCAGAATGGCCGCCACCTGCGAAGCCACGCGGCCCAGAGTTTGGCCGGCGGCATCCACCACAAACCACTCTTCTCTTGCTTCACTTCCTTTAACAACGTATGTTTTGTCCACGAACAACATCTCCGTTCAGTAAATCACTTCAATCAAGCACAATCCATTTGGCGGAACCGGAGTTCCGGTTCGGCTTCGGTCCATCGATTGAACCACCGCTTCAAAATCGGCGGCAGTCCGCTCGCCCGTTCCCACCCGTTTGAGTGTGCCCACGATGCGCCGCACCATCCGGTACAGAAACGCATCGGCTTCTATGTAAAAGTTAAGCGTCTGGCCGCCGTCAAGTTGCTCCCAGCGGGCCTCGCCCACCGTTCGCACGGTGTGGCCGCCCGATTCGGGCGCGGTGCCAAACATTCCAAAATCGCGCCGCCCGATCAGATGCTGGCTGGCGGCTTGCATGGCCGCCACATCCAGAGTCGGCCAAACCTGCCACGCAAACCGTTCTAACAATGGCGACCGGATCGGCGCGTTGTAAATCGAGTAACGATACCGTCGTCCCCGGGCCGAAAAGCGCGGATGAAAATCGGCGGCGCACTCGCTTGCGCTCAACACCGCAATCGTTCGCGGCAGGTTGGCGTTGAGGGCGCGAGCCAGCGTCTCGATCCCGTGCGCCCACTCCAACGCAAACGCAATCACTTGCCCGGAGGCGTGCACCCCGCTGTCCGTCCGCCCCGCCCCGCTTACCGTGAGCGTTTGGCCATCACTGATCCGGGCCAGGGCAGATTCGACTTCTCCCTGCACCGTTGGCCCCGCTTGGGGCGCCTGGCGCTGAAATCCGGCGAAGTCAGTGCCGTCGTACTCGATAATTGCTTTGTAATGTGCCACGAAAAAAGCTTTCAGCCTTCAGCTATCCGCCGCTGAAAACTGAACGCTAACTGCTGACGGTTATTCTTCCACCAACTCCAAAATCACCATCTTCGCCGCGTCGCCGCTGCGCGGGCCAAGCTTGAGCAGGCGGGTGTAGCCGCCTTTGCGTTCGGCGTAACGCGGCGCGATTTCTTCAAAAATCTTGCGGACGATCTTGTCGCCGTTGAGGCGGCCTTTAAGCAACATCCGGGCGTTGGCTTGTCTGAGTTTGCCCGCCTTCATCGCCGCCTCATCGCCTTCCGCCGAGGCGGCCTTAATGCCGCGTTTGGCGATGGTGATCATCTTCTCCGCTTCACCGCGGATGGCTTTGGCTTTGGCTTCGGTCGTCTTAATCTTGCCCAGGTCAAAAAGCTGGCTGAGCAAAATGCGGCGCAGAGCAATGCGCTCATCGCTGGGCCGGCTTAAAATTCGCCCACGTACTTGGTGTCTCATGCTTGCTTCTCCAATTGTTCAGGCGCTACACTCTCTTTGTCTTTGAGGTAACCCTTCTCGCGCAGTTTATCGTACAACTCGGTCAGCGACTTCTCGCCGAAGTTGCGAATGGCCAGCATGGCTTCCGGGCCGCGGTTGAGGTGGTCGAGCACTTCACCCACCGTGGTAATGCCGGTGCGTTTGAGCGAGTTGAACACCCGCACCGAGAGATCGAGTTGCTCGATGGGCGTCTCGTAAATCTCGCTGGGAATAGTGGGCAGGGCCACTTCCTGGGCAATCGGGGTCAGCGACTCTTCGCTAATACCCGCCACGTACCGCAAGTGGTTCACCAAAATCTTGGCGCTCTCGCTCAGGGCAACTTCGGGCCGCATAGCGCCATCGGTCCAAATTTCCAGAACCAGCTTGTCGAAGTTGGTGTTCTGGCCCACCCGGGCGTGCTGAACATCAAAGTTCACCCGCTTGATCGGGCTGTAGATCGAGTCGACCGGCATTTCGCCAATGGGCAAACGCCCCCGTTCCTCGGCCGGTGAATAGCCGCGCCCCCGACCCACAGTCATTTCAATTTCAAGTTTCGCCTTGTCATTGTCCACGGTGAACAGATAGAGATCGGGGTTGACAATTTCCGCCTCGGCCGGGCAAACAATGTCGGCGGCGGTGACGGTGCCCTCGCCGCGCACATCGAGGCGCAAGCGGGCCGTTTCACCTTCGTGCAGAATCAACCGCAATTGTTTCACTTGCAGGATCACCTGCATCGTGTCTTCTTTGACACCAGGGATGTCCGAAAATTCATGCAGGACATCGCTGATGCGGACGGAGGTCACTGCCGCGCCATTGAGCGACGAAAGCAGGACGCGCCGCAGGGCATTGCCCAGGGTGATGCCATAACCGGATTCCAACGGGCTGATAATGAAACGCCCGTAGTTTCGCGACATCGCGTCACGCTCAATTTTGGGAATGACCATGTTGTTATTGGAAGTCAAATCTCAGCCCTCCTCGCTCGCAAACCGTTTGACGTCCCGCTTGCGGAGCGAAGTAGAGGCAGACCTGCGTGTCTACCAGATAGCAGACGATGAGGCCCGCCTGTGTGTTAGCGCGAGTAGTACTCCACAATCAACTGTTCGTTGAGGCTTGTGTCGATCTCTTGCCGGTTGGGGGCTTGCAAAACCTTGCCCGAAAGTTTCGTCAGGTCACGGCTCAACCAGCCCGGCACATTGCGCGACTCGCTCACGTCGGGCAGTGATTTGAAATAGGTGCGACTGCGAGAGCCGTCACGCACTTCCACCACATTACCTGGCTGAAGGACCATTGACGGCACATCCGTCCGGCGGCCATTGACGTTGAAGTGGCCATGCGTCACCAGGTTGCGGGCGTGGGCGCGATTCTCGGCAAAACCCAAGCGGTAGACCACATTATCCAGGCGGCACTCCAATAGTTGGAGAATCACCTGGCCGGTCAGGCCGGTACTCCGAATAGCCCGATCGTAGTAGCGGCGGAACTGCGCTTCTAGCACGCCGTAAATCCGGCGTGCCTTCTGCTTCTCGCGCAACTGATTCGCAAAGTCCGAAGTACGGCTCCGCTTCAACTGGCCTTCCTTGCCATGTTGACCGGGAGCAAACGGGCGGCGCTCAATCGCGCACTTGGGCGACAAACAGCGCGCGCCCTTGAGGAACAATTTTTCGCCTTCACGGCGACAAAGTCTGCAAACAGGACCGAGATACTTAGCCATTATTTCCTTCCAAAAAATTACACGCGGCGTCGCTTGGGTGGGCGGCAGCCATTGTGGGGAACCGGAGTCAGATCGGCAATCAAGCGCACCCTGATCCCCGTCCCCTGAATCGCGCGGATAGCCGCCTCGCGGCCCGGGCCGGGGCCTTTAATGTACACTTCAATCTCTTGCATCCCCATGTCCATCGCCGTCTTCACAGCCTGTTGGGCCGCCATTCGCGCCGCATAAGGCGTGCTCTTGCGACTGCCCTTGAACCCGGCTGTCCCGGCGCTCCCCCAGGCCACTGCATTCCCCTGCTGATCGGTGACGGTGACGATGGTGTTGTTGAACGTGGCGTGCACATGTGCCTGCCCGTAAGCAACATTCTTCTTGACTTTCTTGGTGACGCGACGAGCGCCCTTAACAGTACGAGCCATGTCTCTCCCTCAATGTGACAAAAACCAACTCAGCTGACTCCGGGGAAACCGCCTTCTGGCCGTGCAGCCGCCCGGTGGAAGGAACCGGAACACTGCCAGAACAGCAACTGCCCGAGGGCCGCTGAACGATCACTACTTCTTCTTCGCGCCGCGCCGCCGACCGCGACCGGCGACCGTCTTCTTGGTGCCCTTGCGCGTGCGAGAATTGGTGCGAGTCCGCTGGCCGCGCACCGGCAAATTGCGGCGATGGCGCAAGCCGCGATAACTGCCGATCTCGATCAGCCGCTTGATATTGAGCTGAACCTCGCGTCGCAAATCGCCCTCGACGGTGAAGTGCGCGCTAATGTAATCGCGCAAAGAGGTTACCTCAGCCTCGGTCAGATCCTTGACGCGGGTGTCAGGATTGACCTTCGTCGCCGCCAGAACTTCGCCCGCCGTTTTCGGGCCGATCCCATATAAATATCTTAGAGAAATTTCCACTCGCTTATCGCGGGGAAGGTCCACACCTTCAATACGCATATTGTCTTTCCTTTTGTTTCCTTCATTTCCTATATTCCCGTCTAGCTAGGCTCAGGGAAAATAAAGAAGTGCAGGAAATGTGTTATCCCTGCCGCTGTTTGTGTTTCGGGTTTTCGCAAATCACAAGCACCTTGCCCGCCCGGCGAATAATTTTGCACTTGGGGCAACGCTTGCGAACAGATGGCCTGACTTTCATGTTTTTTCTCCTAACAACGATTGCTTTCGGAAGTGTCGATTATACCAGTCTCTCTACAATTTTGTGAGAATTTCCGGCTCGCCGTCGGTGATCGCTATCGTATGTTCAAAGTGCGCGGTGAGCTTGCCGTCTTTTGCCACCACCGTCCACTGGTCGGGCAACACTTTCGTCCTATAACTCCCGGCCAGCACCATTGGTTCCACCGCAATCGTCATCCCGGGGCGCAGCTTTGCGCCTTTGCCCGGCTGGCCCACGTTGGGCACTTGCGGGTCTTCGTGCAATTCCCGCCCCACCCCGTGGCTGGTATACTCGCGCACCACATTCAACTTGCGCGCTTCCACATATTTTTGCAGAGCGGCCGACATGTCACCCGTGCGGTTGCCCGGTCGAGCCATCGCAATGGACTCGTACAGCGCCTTCTCGGTCACCTCCAGCAAATACCGGGCCTCGTCATTGATCTGGCCCACCGGAAACGTCCAGGCACTGTCGCCGATCCAGCCTTTGTAAACCGCGCCGCAATCTATTTTGATAATGTCCCCCTCTTTCAAAACCCGCTTCCCTGGAATACCGTGCACCAATTCTTCGTTGACCGAGGTGCAAATATGGCCGGGGAAAGACTTCAATCGGGGGTCATGATTTGGGTAGTTGTAAAAGGGCGAGGTCGCCCCGTTCTGCTTCAACACCCTGGCCGCCACTTTATCCAGTTCGCCGGTGGTCACACCGGGGCCGATGCATTCTTTCAATTCAAGCAGAAGTTGCGCCACGATGCGCCCGGCCTCGCGCATTATTTCCAATTCGCTCCTGGTTTTCAAAACAATCATGCCAGAACCGTCGCCATCAATTCACTGCCGCTACCGCGTTCAGCAATTGGTCCGTCACCTGTTCAATCGCTTGCTCACCGTCGATCTCAATCAGCAAACTCAGCTTGCGATAGTGCTCAATCAACGGCGCAGTGTTCTTCAGGTATTCGGTAATACGTTTCGTAACCGTCTCTTCCTGATCATCTGGCCGCTGGAAGAGTTCGGCGCCGTCCACATCGCACACCCCGGCCATTTTGGGCGGGTTGAACTTCAGATGATAGACATGCTGGCCGGGGCCTTTGCACGTCCAGCGCCCGGTGAGCCGTTCAACCAACACCGGCTCGCTTACTTTGATATACGGCACCAGATTGACCTTGCCGCCAAATTCGCCCAGCATCCTGTTCAAGGCCTCAGCCTGAGCCGGAGTGCGCGGAAAACCGTCGAGCACTGCCCCGGCCGCACAATCCGGCCGCGAGAGTCGCTCGCGCACCATCTCAATCGTCACATCATCTGGAACCAGCGCGCCTCTTTTGAGAATAGCCCCCACTTGTTTACCCAACTCAGTCTGGCGCTTGATATTGTCGCGGAATAGATCGCCCGACGAGACATGCCTCAGGCCTTTTTTCTGGCTTAGAATTGCCGCCTGTGTTCCCTTGCCCGCTCCCGGAAGACCAATCAACACCAGATAAATCGGCATAAGCTACTGACCCAAAATACTGTCTTCTAACTGCATCCTGCAACTGCACTCAGGATGCTGGACTAGCGAACTAGCATCGTATCGTCGTAACCGCGCAACTTCAGTTCCGTCTCCAGACCAAAGAATGTGTCTTTGACCACGCCCACCACAATCAACAACCCGGAGCCAAGCACCGAGAAGGCGTTGGCGTTGAGGACGTTGCCGGCCAGGAAGGGCAAAATGGCCACCACCCCCAAAAAGACTGCGCCCGGCAGGGTGATGCGTTGCAGGACCCGGTTGAGGTAACGCTGAGTCGGCGGGCCTTTGGTTACCCCCGGCACCTGCGCGCCCACCCGCTTCAAATTCTCGCCGTAGTTCTGTTGCTGAAATACCACATCGGTGTAAAAGAACGAGAAAATCACCACCATGAAGAAGTAGATGACCAAGTAACCTGTGTTCCGATTATCGCTGAACAGGCTGATAGTTTGCGCCGCCAAATTCCGCACCCATTCCAGTTGGTTGGAGGTGAAGAACTGGGCGATGATCGCCGGGAAAGTAAGAATGGATTGGGCAAAGATGATCGGGATCATGCCGGCCATGTTGACCAACAGCGGCAAGGTGCCTTTCACCGGCATCGATTGGCGGTTACCCATACGCCGACCGGGGTACATCACCGGCACGTTCCGGCGGCCTTGGGTCACAATCACAATCGCAAACACCGTGATCGCCATCAAAACAAAAAACGCTATCAGGAGCAACACCCGGCGCTCTTCGTCCACCCACAACGACCTGACCGTTGTCGGCAAACGGCTGACAATGCCGCTGAAAATGATGAGCGACAGGCCCTGACCGCGAATACCGTATTCCGAGATCAGCTCACCCAGCCAGATGGCGAACATGGTTCCGGCGGCCATGCTGATGATGGTGGTGATCGTCGGCAGCAGCTGTGCGCCAGTAAAACCAAAATTCGGCAACACCGGGACGCCGGTTGAATTGAAAATGCGAATCTGTCCAATGGCCGACAGCGCCGCCATTGGAATCGCCAGATAATACGTCCAGCGCTCCTGAAACTCGCGGCCCGCTTTCGGATCATCTTCCATCCGCTTTTGCAAGGCCGGGATGATGGGCACCAGCAGTTGCAAAATGATCTGGGCAGTAATGTACGGATACACGCCCATCGCCAGTACCGAGAAGTTGGATACGGTGCCGCCCGACAGCAAGTCGAGCAACCCGAGCAGTGCCCCGGTGCCGCCGCCCTGTTGGAGAATCTGCTGGATGGCATTGCGATCCACGCCCGGCACTGGCACATGCGCGGCCAAACGGTAGAGGATCAGCAGGCCAAGCGTAATCAGCAATCGGTTGCGGATTTCTTCCGCCGACCAGAGATACCGCCACGCAGATCGTTTCATATATTTGCCAGCGGGCGATTACGCGCCCGCCTCCTCAGCCGCAACCAACGGCACAATTTCCACCGTGCCGCCCGCCTTTTCAATGGCGGCTTTGGCCGCCGCCGTCACCCGGTGCACTTTCACGGTGAGCGGTTTGGTCAGCTCGCCACCGCCCAGCACCACCACCGGCTTGCTCAAATCTTTCATCACCCGAGCGCTCACCAGCGTTTCAGGAGTCACCACTCCGTTCTTAACGAAGCGGTTCTCCAGCTTGTCGAGGCTCACTTCCACATAGTGGATCTTGCGCAGGTTGGTGAAGCCGCGCTTGAATGGCAGTTTGCGGACGAGGGGCAAGTTGCCGCCTTCAAAATACTGAGACACACTGCCACCCTGCCGCGCGCCCTGGCCTTTGGTGCCGCGTCCGGCGGTCTTGCCCTGCCCGGCCGAGATGCCACGCCCGACGCGTTTCTTGTCTTTTCTTGACCCCGGATTGGGTTGAAGATCGTGAAGTTTCATGTCAGGCTACGCCTCTTCCACTTTAACGAGCTGGGAGACTTTGTAGAGCATTCCCCGAATTGCGGAGGAGTCTGCCACCTCAATCGTCTGGTGCAATCGTCGCAGGCCCAGCGCCCGCACGGTTTGCTTGTGGCGCATCGAGTAACCGAGAGGACTGCGAACGAGGGTAATTCGAACCCGTTTTGCGTTGTCGTTGCCCGGAGGGAGCTGTGCTTCAGACATTTTTCTTTCGACTCCAGAACGGCTGAACCTCGGCTACATCCTTGCCACGAGCCTTGGCTTGCTTCTCCACATCCTTCATCTTCTGCAAACCCGCCCAGGTGGCCCGAACCACGTTCAACACATTCGGACTGCCAAGGGATTTGGTGAGGATGTCTTTCACGCCGGCAACTTCCAACACGGCCCGGACACCGCCGCCGGCAATCACGCCGGTTCCGGGCGAGGCCGGTTTCAAATATACTTCTGCGCCGCCGTGCTCCGCCACAATCTCATGCGGGATCGTTGTCCCCGACAAGTTAACAGGCTTCATGTTGCGGCGGGCGCGCTCGGTGCCTTTGCGGATCGCATCCGGCACGGCCCGGCTCTTGCCCACCCCCACACCCACACGCCCTTTGTTGTCGCCGACAACCACCACGGTGCGGAAAGCGAAGCGGCGGCCGCCCTTAATCACTTTCGCTACCCGAGCAATATCCACCACCCGCTCGTCAAGCTCTTCGCGCTCTTCGTCGCGGGCGATGGGTTCTCGATTGTTGAACCTTGCTTTTTGTTTCATATGGTCCTACTCCTAGAAATCCAGCCCGGCACTACGAGCGGCTTCAGCCAACGCTTTCACCCGCCCGTGGTAGCGATACCCGCCGCGATCAAACACCACCGCCTTGAGGCCTTTGGCTAGCGCGCGCTCGGCGATGGCCGCGCCCACCAACTGGGCTTGCTCGGTTTTGCGTTTGCCGTCCATCTTAGCCTTCAATTCCGTGTCAATTGTCGAAGCCGAGACCAGGGTGCGGCCTGCTCCGTCGTCGATGATCTGAACAAAGATATTCGATAGACTGCGATAAACGTTCAAGCGCGGACGGACAGGTGTGCCCGACACATGACTGCGGACGCGTCGTTGCCGCCGCCGGCGCATTGCTTCACGACTCTTAGCCATAGTTTTATGCCGCCTTCCCGGCTTTGCCAGCCTTGCGGCGAATCTGTTCACCCAGATACCGCAGGCCCTTGCCCTTGTAAGGCTCCGGTTTGCGCCACTTGCGAACATCGGCGGCCACCTGCCCTACTTGCTCTTTGTCGGCTCCGGCGATGGTAATTGTCCGGGCCTTCTCGTCCACTGCAAAGGTGATGCCCGCCGGGGGCGTCACCACCACCGGGTGCGAATACCCCAAAGCCATCACCAAATCCTTGCCTTTGATTTCGGCGCGGTAGCCCACGCCTTCAACCTGCAAAACTTTGCTGAAGCCGGTGCTCACGCCGACGACCATGTTGCTCAATAAAGCCCGCGTCAGACCATGCAGGGCGCGCACCTGGCGCTCGTCATTTTTGCGTTCGACATGGAGCGTACCATCTTCCTGTTTGACAGACACTTCATCGCGGAACGCACGGGTGAGTTCACCCTTTGGGCCTTTGACTTTCACTTCGTTGCCATTGACAGTGACGGTAACCCCTTTGGGAACAGTCACCGGTTTACGACCAATACGAGACACTTTAATTCCTCCTCAGGCTGTCGGCCACCTGTCGGGTAATTTGACATCAGGACCGATCCGACCTCTGAGACGATTTACCAGATGTTGCACAGCACTTCGCCGCCCACACCGAGGGAACGGGCGCGCTGGCCGGTCATCACACCCTTGGGCGTAGACAAGATGGCCACGCCCATCCCGGACAACACCCAGGGAATTTCACTCTTGCTGACGTACACCCGCCGCCCGGAGTGGCTGATGCGAACCAGGCCGGTCATCACCGGGCGTTTCTCGCGGCGGACGCCCACGTACTTGAGCTTAATGCGCAGGACGCTTTTGTGGCCGTCGCCGGTGTCTGTCGAAGAGTCAAAATCTTCGATGAAGCCTTCATCCTTGAGAATCTGGGCAATCGAGGCCTTCATCTTGGAGTTCGGCATTGACACGGTGGCATGCCCGGCCATCACCCCGTTGCGCAAGCGAGTTAACATATCGGCGATAGGATCAGTGACATTGACGCTCATAACAATCTCCTACCAGGACGACTTGGCGACGCCAGGGATTTGACCGGCGAGGGCCCGTTCGCGGAAACAAATGCGGCACAGCGCAAAGCGGCGGATATAGCCGCGCGGGCGACCGCAGAGTTTACAGCGGTTGCGGACGCGGACTGCATACTTGCGATGCGATTCACGGTTGATAATAGATTTCTTTGCCATGCGTTAATTCTTTCCCCGCTGTTGGAAGGGCATTCCCATCAGTGCCAATAGCCGCCGTCCATGTTCGTCGGATCTGGCTGAAGTCACCACCGTAATTTCCATGCCCCGCACTTTGTCAATTTTGTCGTACTCGATCTCCGGGAACACCAACTGCTCCCGCAAGCCCAGGGTGTAGTTGCCGCGGCCATCAAAGCCTTTGGCCGGCACGCCGCGGAAGTCGCGCACGCGCGGCAGGGCCACATTCATTAATCGGTCCAGAAAATTCCACATTCGCTCGCCGCGCAGGGTGACGCTCACCCCGACCGTCTTGCCGGCTCGTAATTTGAAGTTGGAAATGTCCTTCTTGGCTTTGTTCATCACCGGCTTCTGCCCGGTGATGAGTTGCAAATCCCCCACCGCCGCGTCAAGGGCCTTGGCGTTTTCCAGCGCTTCGCCCATGCCGATGTTGACCACCACTTTCTTGATGCGCGGCGCTTCCATCACGTTACGGAAGGAAAACTCCTGCATCAAAGAAGGCAGAACTTCTTTTTTGTAGCGTTCTTTCAAATTTGGCATGCTACACCTGACTAACGATCAATCGCTTCACCGCTCTTGCGGGCAACGCGTGTTACTTTGCCCGATTGAGGGTCGCGTTTGAAACCAATACGTGTCGGCTCGTCTTGCTTCGGATCCACCAGCATCACGTTCGAGATATCCATCGGTCCTTCAAACTGGATGATGCCCGGGGCCAGGTTCTGGCGGCCGCCGGTCTGGGCCTGCTTCTGATGTTTCTTGCGGATGTTCAACCCTTGCACGACCACCCGGTGGTTGCCGTCTTTGTCCCGGATGACCCGAATGACTTCACCGCGTTTGCCCTTTGCGTTTCCGGCGATGACTTCCACCGTATCGCCCTTCTTAATTGCCAGTTTCATTACAGCACCTCCGGCGCGAGGGACACAATTTTCATGAATCCCTTCTCACGTAGTTCACGCGCCACCGGGCCAAAGATGCGGGTGCCCCTCGGGTTCTCGCCATCGGCGTCGATAATGACCGCCGCATTGTCGTCGAACCGGATGTACGACCCGTCGTCACGGCGGTATTCCTTGGCCACGCGCACGATGACAGCTTTGACAACTTCACTTTTCTTCACTGAGCCTTGCGGCGTGGCCTCTTTCACCGTAGCCACCACCACATCACCCACATGCCCATAACGCCGGGTGGAGCCGCCAAGCACGCGGATGACGAGCAGTTCGCGCGCCCCGGTGTTGTCGGCCACAGTCAGGCGGGATTCTTGTTGAACCATGTCTCCCCTCCTTAGGCTTCAACCAGCTCGACGCCGGCGTTTTTGGTAACAATGCGCTCAACCACCCAGCGCTTTTCTTTGCTAATGGGTTTGGACTCGACAATTTCAACCAAGTCGCCCAATTTGCAGGCGCTGTTTTCGTCATGCGCCTTGAAGCGCCTGGACGTGCGCACCACCTTGCCATAGAGGGGGTGGCGCTTGGTGCTCGAGATCTCGACTACCACAGTCTTGGCCATTTTGATGCTGGTCACTTTGCCGACGAGACGGTTTCTTTCATTCATGGCTTACTTCTCCGCTTTCGCCGACAATTCGGCGGCCAGCTGACGCTCGCGCAAAACCGTGAGGTAGCGGGCAATATCGCGCTTGACCATGGCCAGCCGGGAGGTGTCCGACATCTGGCCCGTTGTAACCTGGAAGCGCAGTTTGAACAGTTCTTCGCGGGCGCCGTCGAGTTTGCCCTCGATCTCGCCCGATTGCAGGGTGCGAACTTCGCTAATCTTCATGGCCTACTCTCCCGCCACCACTTGCTGAGCCAGGTCGCGCCGGATGATGATCCTCGTCTTGAGGGCCAGTTTGTGGGCGGCCAGACGCATGGCTTCGCGGGCCGTCGTTTCGTCCAGGCCGGCCACTTCAAAGATAATGCGGCCCGGGCGCACGACGGCCACCCAGTGATCCACCGCGCCCTTGCCCTTGCCCATGCGGGTTTCGGCAGCACGCTGAGTCACCGGCTTGTCGGGGAAGACGCGAATCCACACCTTACCCTTGCGCTTCATAAAACGCACCAGAGCGCGACGGGCGGCTTCGATCTGGCGCTGGGTCATCCAGCCCGGCTCGGTTGCCTGCAAGGCATATTCGCCAAAGTGGATTTCGGCGCCCCGGGTTTCGGCGCCGGTCATCCGCCCGCGCATCTGTTTGCGATATTTGACACGTTTTGGCATCAACATAGGTCTTACCTTTTCTAATTCTCCAATTCCCCAGTTCTCCAATATTCGACCATCAGAGAATTAGAGAATTAGAGATTATTCACTCACATACACGTCTGTGACTTCTGGTTTCTCTTCCTTCAACACTTCGCCCTTGTAAATCCACACTTTCACGCCAATGCGGCCATAAGTGGTGAGCGCTTCGGCGCGGGCGAAATCAATATCCGCGCGCAAGGTTTGCAGGGGCACCCGGCCTTCGCGTTGCCATTCCCGACGAGCCATTTCGCTGCCCGCCAGCCGGCCCGCGCACAAAATCTTGATACCCTTGGCGCCCCCACGCATAGCCTGCCCGATAGCCCGCTTCATCGCCCGGCTGTGGCTAATGCGCCGCGCCAACTGGCCGGCGATGTTCTCGGCCACCAGTTTGGCGTCCAGATCGGGCTGAGTGATTTCGTTCACATCAACCTTCACCTTGGTGCCGCACAGCGATTCAAGATCGGTGCGCAACACTTTGACCTGCGCGCCTTTGCGGCCAATGACGATACCCGGCTTGGCCGTGTGAATGGTGACATGCACCAGGTTCGGGAAGCGCTCGATGTCAATCCTCGAGATCGAGGCTTTGTCATTGCCTCTCAGAATCATCTTGCGAATGGTGAAGTCTTCGTGGAGCTGTTTGGCGTAGCGCTCGCCTTCGGCGTACCAGCGACCTTCCCAGTCCTTGATTATTTTGAGACGAAAACCGATTGGATGAACTTTGCGACCCATTACGCCGTCCCTTCTCGTTCAATGAGCACCACCGAAATGTGCGACGACCGCTTGCGGCGCATGACAGCCCGCCCGCGCGAGGCGAAGCGGCGCCGCTTCATCATCGGCGCTTCGTCGATCATGATGGTCTTGATAACCATGTCGTCGCCATTCATGCCGAAGTTTTCCTCGGCATTGGCCACGGCGGTCCTGATCACTTTAGCCACATCTTTGGCCGCCGCGTTGGTCATAAACTTGAGCGTGACCAGCGCTTCGTTGGCGGCCTGGCCGCGCACCAGGTCGGCCACCAGCCGCATCTTCTGCGGCGAGCCAGGCACGCGAACGGCGAAGGCCTTTACCAATTGTCCTTCCATGGTTTAGCCCTCCCCCACTTCCGTCTTCTTCTCTTTGCTCACGTGGCCGCGGAAGGTGCGCGTCGGCGCAAACTCGCCCAGGCGATGCCCCACCATGTTCTCGGTGACGTAGATCGGCACGTGGCGGCGGCCATCGTGAACGGCAATCGTATGCCCCACCATTTGCGGGAAGATGACGCTGGCGCGTGACCAGGTGCGAACCACCTTCTTCTCGCCTTTGGTGTTCATGGCTTCGACTTTTTTCAACAGTTTCGGAGCTACAAACGGCCCCTTCTTCAATGATCGCGACATACCTGGTTACCTCTGCTTCTTCGCACGGCGCTTGACAATGAACTTGTCGGTGCGCTTGTTGTGGCGGGTCTTCTTGCCACGAGTCGGTTTGCCCCACGGCGACTTAGGCCCGGGCATACCAGTAGGCTGGCGGCCTTCGCCACCACCGTGCGGGTGATCACGCGGCGACATCGCCGTACCGCGCACCGTCGGGCGGATGCCCAGGTGGCGTTTACGCCCGGCTTTGCCGAGTTTGATGTTCGAGTGATCCAGGTTGCCCACTTCGCCGACCGTGGCCAGGCACACCTGAGGAATGAGCCGCACTTCACCTGACGGCAAGCGCACCTGAGCGTACTCGCCCTCTTTCGCCAGCAATTGGGCCGCCGTCCCGGCCGAGCGAGCGATCTGACCGCCCTTGCCCGACTGAATTTCAATGTTATGAATGAGCGTGCCAACCGGGATGTTGGAAATCGGCATGGCGTTGCCAGTGCGAATTTCGGCCGAGGCGCTGGTGACCACCTTATCGCCCACGCGCAGGCCCAGCGGCGCGATAATGTAGCGCCGTTCGCCGTCGACGTAGTTGAGCAAGGCAATGCGCGCCGAACGATTAGGATCGTATTCAATGGACGCAACTTTTGCCGGAATGTCAATCTTGTTGCGCTTAAAATCGATTTCGCGCCACTGGCGGCGCTGGCCGCCGCCACGATGGCGAACCGTAATCCGGCCCTGAGTGTTGCGTCCGCCCGATTTCCGCAAGTGGTGGATCAACGAGCGGACGGGTTTGCTTTTCGTAATCTCCTCAAAGGTCGAGCCGGTCATACCCCGGCGACCCGGGGAGGTGGGTTTGAAAGTTTTTACGGCCACGGTTACTTGACCCCTTCAAATACGTTAATGGTCTGCCCCTCAGCCAGCGTCACTAACGCCTTTTTATATTCGGAGGTGCGGACGACGACGCGGCGCAGGCGGTGACCCCGTTTGGCCGGAGTCACGAGTGTGTTCACCTTCACCACATCCACATCGAACAAAGTTTCAACAGCTTCTTTAATTTGCCGCTTGGTCGCCTCGCGTTTGACTTCAAAGGCATACTGCCGCAAAGCGCTTTGAAGATTCGACTTCTCGGTGATCAATGGGCGGCGCAGAATTTCGTAAACATTGGTGCTCATCATTCGCTCCCGAGATAGGCCTTGATCACGTCGAGCGCCGCCAACGGCATGACCAGCGTCTCGTAGCCCAGCAAGTCTCGCACGTTCAGGTACTTCGCGTTAAGCGTCTTGGCCGTGGGCAAATTGCGGGCCGATTTCTGAACCATATCGCTGGCATCCGACAACACGACCAGAGCCGTCTTCCCGGCGCCGATGGCCTGGAGAGCTTTGGTCATCTCCTTCGTCTTGGGCGTGTCGAAAGCAATCTTGTCGATGACGACGATTTGCCCTTCATTGGCTTTGACCGATAGGGCCGAGCGCAGAGCGCTGCGCCGCATCTGGCGCGGCATATCCACCGAATAATCGCGCAGGTGCGGGGTGTGAGCTTTGCCACCGCCTTTCCAATGGGGGGCGCGGGTGGAGCCTTGCCGCGCATGGCCGGTGCCTTTTTGCTTGAACGGCTTCTTGCCGCCGCCGCTCACTTGGCCGCGGGTTTTGGTTTCGTGCGTGCCCAGGCGCAAGCCAGCCAACTGCCGCACGAGAGCCTGGTGCATCAAGTCTTTATTAATCGGGGCTTCAAAGATTTCAGCCGGGAGTTCCACCGTACCAACCTTTGCGCCCGTGAGGTCTTTCACTTCAAGTTCCATAGTCGCTACGCCGTCGTCAACCTCTAATCTCCAATTCTCTAATCTCCCACAAAAGAGATTGGAGAATTTAGAGGATTGGAGATTACTGCTTCCGCGCCTCCTTGATCATCACCAGAGACCCCTTGGTGCCCGGCACGCTGCCATTCACTGCCAGCAAATTGCGTTCAGCGTCCACCAGAACAACCGCCAGATTCTGCGAAGTGGAGCGCACCGAACCCATGTGTCCGGGGCGGCGCGTGCCTTTGTACACGCGGCCGGGAGTGGTGCCCGACGAACTGGAACCGGGGGAGCGGCCACGGTCCGACTGACCGTGGGTCTTGCCGCCGCCGCGAAAGTTGTGCCGCTTCATACTGCCGGCAAAGCCCTTGCCTTTAGTGACGCCGACGATATCGACGTGTTCACCGGCCTTGAAAACATCCACCGTCACTTTGTCGCCCTCAGACAGGCCGTGATCACCTTTGACCCGAAATTCACGCAAGTGCTTGAGCGCCGGCAAATTGTTCCGCTTGAGGTGGCCTTTTTCACCAGCCACAATCCGCGATGGCTTGACTTCATCAAAGCCTAATTGCACGGAGGTGTAGCCATCGAGTTCCGCAGTTTTGACCTGCGTCACGAAGCACGGCCCGGCTTCAATGATGGTGACGGGATTCGCCTTGCCGTCAGCGCCAAAGACCTGGGTCATGCCTACTTTCTTGCCAAGTAGCCCTTTCATCAATCAATCTCCTTGGGACTGTTAGTCCGGGCCGGACTGCATCATCCCTTATCGCGGCTCAAGCCGCTCCCGTGGGAGCGGGTTGCACCCGCGATCTAAATCGTTACTTCAATATCCACACCCGCCGGCAGGTTGAGCCGCATCAGGGTGTCAATCGTGGTCGAGTCCGGGTCGAGCACATCAATCAGCCGCTTGTGGGTGCGAATCTCAAAGTGCTCTTGCGAGTCTTTGTCGATGAACGCGCCCCGGCGAACCGTGAATTTTTCAATGCGAGTCGGGAGCGGCACCGGGCCGATCACCCGCGCGCCAGTGCGTTCTGCCGTCTCAACGATCCGCTTGGCGGATTGGTCGAGCACACGATGGTCGTAAGCCTTGAGTCGGATGCGGATTTTTTGTTTTGCCATGTTAATCCAGAATCTCCGTAATAACGCCAGCGCCGACGGTCAAGCCGCCTTCGCGAATGGCGA
>CAYSIV010000044.1:0-26470 GCA_964431175.1 uncultured Anaerolineales bacterium | reverse complement strand
GGCCGTGGCCGATGGCCGCGATCTTTTCGCCGATCACACCCACGTCGGCGCGGATGGCTTCCGACGCTGTGACCAGAGTGCCACCTGCGATGACGAGATCAAATTCCATGGATGGCTCTTATGCCTGGATGCCCGCCCGTTCACACATCTTCTCAGCCGCGCGCTGGCAATCGGCGATCAACCCTGCTTCGTCAATCGTCATCAGCCGCCCGCCACGCACCAGCACCTGCCCGCCCACAATCACGGTATCCACATCGTTGCCGTTCGCGTTGTACACTAATGCCGATTGCGCCGAGTGCACCGGCGAAATATGTGGCCGTCGCAAGTCAACCAATGTGATATCCGCCAGCGCGCCGGGAGCCAGTCGCCCGATTTCACCGGACAGCCCCAACGCCTGCGCCCCGCCCCGGTAGGCCATCTCCAACACCTCGTGCGGCAACAACGCGGTCGCGTCCAGCCGATCTACTTTTTGCAAACAGGCCGTGAACTTGAGCACCTCCAGCATATCTTGCGAATTGTTGGAGCCGGGGCCGTCGGTGGCCAGCGCCGTGGGGATGCCGCGCCGCCGCCACTCCACCACCTGCGGCACACCCGAAGCCAGGTACATGTTGCTCACCGGGCAGTGGACGATGGTGCTGCCGGATCGGGCGATCAAGTCCATCTCTTCATCGTCGAGCCACACACAATGGACGAGTTGCCAGCGCTCATCCAGCACCCCAAGGTCGGACAGCCAGCGTGCCGGCCGCACCCCAGTCTCGTCCAGCGTCATCTGCACCTCGGCCTGTGTCTCGCCGAGATGGATGTGCACGCCCGTATCCCATTCGTGTGCCAGCCGGGCAATGGTTTGCAGCGTGTCGCCCCGGCAGCCCCACGGGATGAGGGGGCCGAACTCCACCCGCACCCGGCTCCCGGCGGTGTTCCACTGCCGCACCAGCCGCCCGGTCTCTTTGATCAGCACCTCGGCCGGCTCTTGCAGGCTCGGGTGATACGGATCGCGATCGGCAAAGCCGCGCGCCAACCGCGCCCGCGCCCCACTGCGCCGGGCGGCCTCCGCCACCGAATCCATGTTGCGGGTGGAGGTCTGGATGTAGTGCTGGCTGAGGACGGAGGTGGCCCCGCAACGCAGATTCTCCACAAAGCCGATGAGGGCAGCCAGATAGAAATCCTCCTCCGTCATCGCCAGCGAGCCGGGCCAGATGGCCGCCTCCAGCCAGCGCAGCAGCGGCTTGTCGTCGGCCAGCCCGCGCATGAAAGTCTGGAAGAGGTGAGTGTGGGCGTTGATCAGCCCCGGCATCACCACCCGGCCGGCGGCGTGGATCACCTCGTCGGCCCCGGCGGCGATCTGCTCCGGGGGCGCGCCCGCGCCCACGGCCTCGATGCGTTCGCCCTGCACCAGCACGTAGCCCGGCGTCAACGTCTGCCTAAAATCATCGTCGCCCGGCAAAACTATTCCATCGCGAATAAGTAGTGATCGCATAACCCTGTATCCTCCCCTCCGGCTTCTCGCGCCGGAGAGGGGTACTTGGGGAAAAGGTGTGTGTGAATTACGACCGGCCGCCCATGATGAGCGCCATCAGCGCCTTTTGCACGTGCAAGCGGTTCTCGGCCTGTTTGTAAATAACGGACTGCGGGCCATCGATCACCTCGGCATCTGCCTCGTGGCCGCGGTCAATGGGCATGCAGTGCATATACACCGCATGCTTTCGGGCGAGCGCCATTTTTTCCTGAGTCACGCGCCAACCCGTGTTCTTCGCCGCCATGGCCTCCACGGTCGGTTCATCCTCGGTCACCATGATCGGCCCCCACGACTTGGGATACAGGAAATCGGCATCCTTGAACGCCTCGGCCATGTCGTGCGTCTCGGTAATGGTGGCGCCGGCCTCATCGGCAAACTGGCGCGCCTTCTCCATCACCGAGGGCATGAGGTGATAGCCCTCGGGGTAGGCCAGGGTGACATCCAGGCCGAAGCGTGGCATGAGCCACATGAGCGATTGCGGCACGCTCAACGGGCGCACATACTTGGGCGCATACGTCCACGAGAGGACGAACTTGCGCTTACGCAGGTCACGCCCGAACAACTCCATCAACGTCATCAGGTCGGCCATCGCCTGACAGGGATGATCCACATCGTCCTGCATGTTGATGATAGGCGCGTCGGCATACTGCGCCATCTCGTACAAGTATTTGTTGCCGACGCCGGTGCGGCAGTCGCGGATGGAAATGCCGTGGCCGTAACTGCTGAGCACGATGCCGGTATCCTTAGCGTTTTCGCCGTGGCCGATCTGGGTCGCTTTAGGCGTGAGCCAGATGGCGTGGCCGCCGAGCTGCGTCATGCCCGTCTCGAACGAGTTGCGGGTGCGCGTGCTCTCCTCGAAGAAGAGCATGTACAGCGTCTTGGCTCGCAGGATCGTGTCGTGCGGAACGCCCATGGCGAACTCGCCCTTGAGTCGGAAGGCCAAGTCCAAGATGGTATTAAGGTCTTCCACCGTCCAATCCGGCGTGCAGATAAAATCTTTCTGAAATAATTTGGTGTTCATCACTTTTCTCCTGAATGCGGCGCAGTCAATATCAGCGGAAACAGCGCATAAAACGCTGCCGCTTTTTGTAATTTCATCAGGTTCACTTGATCGTCCACCGTGTGGACGTATTTTTCTTCCTCCGGCCCGAAGCCCAACGTTGGGATGTCGGCGGCCCCGGCGGAATAGGTGCCATCGGTGCTGAAGCGCCACACATCTACCGCCGCCGGCTGGCCCCACAACGCCCGCACCGTAATCTGCCCGGCGGCGAGGAGGGAATGCCCTTCCTCCAACAGCCAACCGGGATAAAAGCTCGGGCCATCCAACCGTTGGCCGGTGTGGGTTGCCACCGGCTGATCTGGAATCTGCGCCGTTGCGCCCAATGGCTCCACCACGGCGCGAATGCCGTTGAGCACGCTCTCCATCGACTCGCCCGGCATCATCCGCCGATCCACCGTGGCCTCGCACCAGCTGGGCACGGAGTTCGGGGTATGCGGGCCGCCAATGAGTGAGACAACCTGCGTGCCTTGCCCGAAGATCGGGTGCGTGGGCAGTGCCGGTGTCATGGCCTCCAGCGCGGCGATGACGGGCAACATCTTGAGGATGGCGTTCTCGCCAAGGTGCGGCGTGCTGGCGTGGGCGGCTTTGCCTGCCGTGCGCACATGCACTTCGCACCGCCCGCGCTGGCCCCGCCGCAGAGTGAGGTCAGTGGCCTCGGCCAACAGCACCACGTCGGGGCATATGCCGTCTTTCTCCACCAGCGCGCGCAAGGCAAAGCCCTCGGCATCTTCCTCAAGCGTCGCACCCATCACCAGCAAGGTGAAATCGCCGGCCAGATCCAATGCCTTGAGAATGGCCGCCCCATACACAATCGCAGCCACACCGCCCTTGCAGTCGGACGCGCCGAGGCCCCACATGGCCCCGTTCTCAATCGTCGGCTGGAACGGCGGATGCGGCCACTCGCGCTCGTCGGTCACTTCATTCGTGTCGAGGTGGGCATCGTACAAAATCACGCGCTGGCCATGGCCGATGCGCCCCAGCGCGTTGCCGGCGGTGTCCATCCACACCTCGTCGCAACCGATGGCGCGCAGTTCGCGCAAAGTCCGCTCCACGGCCAAGCCCTCATGCCCGGTGTAGCTGCGGATGGCGATAAGGTCGGCCAGAAACTGCTGTTGCCGTTCGGCCAGTTCGGCGGCTGTGGCGCTGATGCGTTGCGCGAGTTGAGTCAGCTCTTCCGGTCTCATGCCGCGCCCGTTTGCCTCTCGTCGGCCAGCCCCAGCCGGGTCAGCGTGGCCTCCGTGGGCCGGCCCTGCGCATCCCAACCGCGCAGATGGTAGTAGCGGTCGAGCATGGCCTCGAAGTCGAACAACTGCCCCACCGTCAATTGCGCGCCCAACCGAGTCTCGCCGGTTGCGGGGTCGGTCTCGCTCGTCAGCAGGGGCAACGGCTCGCTGAAGCGGCGCGGCAGACGGTCGTCGGCCCGGCCCAATCCTTCGCGCACGTTATAAAGCCGTTCCAAATTGACAATGCGCTCGCCAATTTCGAGCAACCCCTCGCCCGTAATCGCCATCCCCAGCGCCTGCAACCCCTGGGCCACGTCGTCGGGCAACAGGCTGTATTCCTCCGTGGTGCTGAACTTGCAAATGCCGAGCGCGTCGGTGATGGCGCAGTAGTGCTCGCCGTAAATCAGCATGTCGGGCTTGTAGGTCTCGTCCTCGGGATCCATCAACTGCTCCAGAATCTCGGACGGGAAAATGCGGCGCGCCACTTCCCAGTTGCCGCCCAGGTCCATCGCCGGGAGGCCGTAGAGGTGATCGGCGCCCCGGTTGGAAGTGGCGTGCCCCAGCCCAAAGCCTTTGGCAAAGCGCGGCTCCTGGCGCGGCATTTCCAACCCCTTCACCTGCATGGCACACTCTTCCGCGCCCCCGCCGATGGCTTGGGCGGCCCGCCGCGTCCCCTCCGCTAACACATCGCCGATCCCTTCGCGCTTTCCGATCTTCTCGATCAACCCGACGATGCTCGGGCCGTCGCCCCACGCCAGCGAGAGGTCAGGATCGGAGAGCAGGCCGCGCTCGTGGCACTCCATGGCAAACGCAATCGTCACCCCGGTGGAAATAGTGTCCAGGCCGTAGTCGTTACACAGGTAGTTGGCCCGGATGACGACGGCCGGATCCGCGTTCCAGCACATCGGGCCGAGAGCGTTGGTGGTCTCGTACTCCGGCCCCTCGACTTCGGACGCATACGGTCCCTCCTCCACCACCGACATACGCGAGCAACGGATGGGACAGGCGGCGCAGCCCATGCGCTTGACTTTGTAGCGGCCAATGGCAGGCACGTCGATCATGTCAATGAAGGGCACTTGCGCCAGTTGATGATTCCGGGCCGGCAGGTCGCCGGTGAGGTTCTTGGGCCGCATCAAAAAGATCGTGCCCTCGTTCATCAGGCTTTGGTTGCGCGGGTCGGTAATGAGGTGCTTGCCGGTCTGCCGTGCGGCGGCGGCGAACGCCGCCGGGGTGGCCGCTCGCGCCTCGGCCCGCACGTGAATGGCTTTGAGATTCTTGGATCCCATCACCGCGCCCGGCCCGCCGCGCGCCGCCGCCCGGCCGTAGTCGTTGATGATGGCGGCAATCCGCGCCAGTTTTTCTCCGCCCGGGCCGATGCACAGCACGCGACCGCTCCGGCCGGTATGACCATCAGGGCCGAGCAACGCGTCCTGAGTAGCGTAAGTTCCCTGACCCCAGAGGTGATCGGCAGGGCAGATAGCGATTTTATTTTGCGTGACGCGGAGATAGACCGGCGCGGGCGCGCGCCCGGTGATGATTAGCGCTTCAAATCCGGCGCGGGCCAGTTCGGGGGCCAAATGCCCGCCCGAGTTGGCGTAGCCGTATGCGCCGGTGGCCGGCGACTTGAAGGTGACGTGGTAGCGTGAGGCAGTGGGCCAGGGCGTGGCGCTGTAAGGGGCGGTGGTGAAGATGAGGCAGTTATCGGGATCAAGCGCCCCCACGTCCGGCCCCACCCGGTCGAAGAGCAACCTGGCTCCCAGGCCGCGCCCGCCGAGGAAGCGCGTCTTCAGAGCCAGATCGGTTTCCGCATATTCAATGGCGCTTGTCGAAAGGTTGACTACAGCTGTCACTGGCATAGTACCCTCGATTCAGGCGGCGGCCAACACCCGCGCCACTTGGGCCATCAGTTGCGGCGCGGAGCTCATGTCGAGGATGGGCAACTGAAACTCGTCCAGCCCGAGGCGCGCCACAAGCTCGCGCAGTTCGGCGGCGCACTCGGCCGCGGAGCCCATGATGACGAAGGGGCGCACCCAATCGTCTTTGATCAGCTTGCCCACGGCTGCAAAGCCGCCGATGAACATCGCCTGGCGCATGGCCTCAATATCGGCAGGCGACACGCCGAGGCGCTCGCGCAGGTCGGGCGGCGCGTCGGCCAAACGCCAGAACATCACCGGGCGCACCGCCTCCAGCGCCCGCTCGTCGGTGACGATCATTGTCGAGTAACAGAGCTTAGGCTGGCGACCGGCGGCGGCCGCGGCGGCCCGCACCAGCTTCACATGCTCGGGCAACAAGTCTTTGTGAATGAAATCGAGCATGACGCCGTCAGCCAACTCGCCGCCCAGCGCCAGCATTTTGTTGCCCCGCCCCGCCAGCCAGATTTCCAGATCGGGCCGGGCGTAATCGAGGCGGGCATCGTGCAATTGAAACACCTCGCCCTGGAAGTCCACCGGCTGCCCGCGGCCCAGGGCGCGGATGATGTGAATCATTTCTTTGACGGCGGTGAGAGGCTTGCGCCGTTCGAGGCCCATGGGCAACAACGTATCTATGCCGCCCGCCCCAATGCCCACAAAGGCGCGGCCACCCGAAAACTCATCGAGACTGGCAATGCCGGCGGCCGTCACCGACGGGTGGCGGGTGTAGGGGTGGGTAATGCCCGTGCCCAGCCGGAGGGTGCGCGTCTTTTGGGCGGCGGCGGTCAGTGTCACAAAAATGTCGCGGCAGTCCAAACCCTGATCGCACACCCAACACCGCACATAGCCCAGCCGCTCCGCCTCCTGAGCCAGCTCGGCCATGGCCGCCACCGACACGCCCGGGATTTGATTGATGCCGATTCCGCCTGTGATCACCGGTTCAACTCCTTCACCCTCGCCGCGCGCGTCACAGCGCCGGCGGCGTGATACAGCAGATGATGCGCAGTTCTTCGTCGCCGACTGAGGCGAACTCGTGCAACGCCTCGCCGTCGTAATAGATGCTATCCCCCGGCTCCAGCACGTGCGTCACTTTGCCGACCGTGATTTTAAGCCGGCCCTGGAGCACATACATCCACTGCTCGGTCGGCTTGGCCAGCGGCTCCGCCACGCGCACCGCGCCTGGCTCCATATGGATCATCATCGCCATGGTTTGGCGCTTCAAGTCGGGCGTGAGCAAGTCGTAGCCCATGTGCGAATGGGCAAAGTACAGGCGGCGGCGCTCCCCCGCTCGCACCACCATGTCCGAGGGGGTGCTGTCGTTGAGGAAATGGAACATGGGCACTTCGAGCGCGGTGGCGATACGCTGAAGCGAATTCAGAGAAGGAGAGACTCGGTCATTTTCGACCTGGCTGATGAAGCCTGCCGTAAGACTGGTGCGCCTTCCAAGTTCGCGCAGGCTTAGGCCAGCCTCTTTGCGTCGGCTGCAGATACGTTTACCGATCACCGCCTCGCCCCTCTTTCCGCAGATGCATCTCCTTAAATAGAAAGGCCTGCCATACGCACGACAGGACAACAGACTTCAGGAATACTACAAAACGGCACGCCATCGCCACCAGCACTCCAAAATGGATATTAGCACTTAACAGTGTTGAGTAATACTTTACAATGTAAATTCGTCGTTGTCAACAGTGAGTCGCCCAGGGTGCATTTCACTCTGGTGGCGAACTTTTTTTCTGCTCGCGGCGGATTGCCAAATCCGCCGCCCACTGCCGGATTTGGCAATCCGGCAGGAGCGTATTTTCTTGGGCTGCCACTGAACTGAAATACACCCTCGCCCATGGCAGCAATTCAAAATTTGAAAGTAACTAGGCGGGACGTCTCCTCTGGCGGTTCGGAGACGTTCCACCGAAACGTCTCTACGCTTCAATCTCCAACTCGCCTACCTCCACCTACCTCCCCGCTTACTTTGGCAACGGAGTCGGTGAAGGAAGTCATCGGTCGACGTGTGACCGCGATCCGCCTGGCTCGTCGGCGGGAGCCGGAAGCGGTTCGAGGCTCAACAGTCGCTTCGTGTGCGGCAAGTAGTACATCCGGTAAGAGCGACCCTCAATCAGCGCCTCATAGCCTTTCTCTGACACCGCCAACGTCAAAGCCCCCAGCCGGTAATAGTAGGAGTCCTCGCGCGACGAGAGTCGGCGGACTATCTCCTTGCGGGCCAAGCCCTCCGCCACCGTCACCGTTCCGGCGCGGAGGTCGGCGGCGATCTGCCGGCCCTCTCGCCAGCCGAAAATTACAATTGCAAGCGCCACAGCCGCCGCCAGGGCGATCAGGCCGGCAGTCACCGCGGGCGGGTTGGGTGCGCGCCAAACGAAGTAGGCAAAGAGGCCGATGACGGCCACGATCACCAAATAAAGAGCGGCCATCTCCCAAAGCCAGCGCCCAAGTTGAGCGCGCTGGGCCTCAGCCATCCGCCCCGCGCGATTCAAGGGGAGCGCCTCCAGAGCGAAGTCGTTGGCCCGCATCAGGAGGGTCAGCAGGTCACTCTGACTGCTTGCCTCGTCAGTGGCGAGTCGCTCGGCGGACAACAGCCAGCCCGAACGAGGCAGGAAGTGGAAACGATACGGCCCCGGCAGTAAATTGAGCGTCCTGTCAGAGAATAGCCGCCGCCCGCGAGAACCGGCCTCATCGGAGACCTGGGCGGCATAGCGGCCGCCAACCCAAACGACATCCCCCACCGCCGACTCGATCCGGCCAGCGGACATTTCGTGTTTGGCTCGATCGCAACGCGCCAGAAACTTCAGCGACCGCCAGGCCACGGCCACGCCGGGAATGGCCAGGAGCGCCAGCACGGGATAGGCCAGGAACTTGAGGGTTGGAGCGGGCCGCGCCGTCATCGCCGAGTAAATGATCAGCCCAATCAGCAGGAGGCCCATGAACCAGGCCAGCAACTGCACTCGCCCTTGTGACCGCAACGTCTCGGCGAAAGCGGCGCGCTGGCGAGGCGTTATTTCGCCGCGCCGGTTCGCCGCTATCTCCTCCGGGTCGGCTAACGTGTTCTGAGGCAGAGGCATTGCCTTCCCGCTAACCTCCTCGATGACACCGCATCGTTTCAGCCTACTCACTTCGCGCTGGACTCTTTCAGGGTGATGTCGGGGCGGAATAAGACGGCATAGCCCAACGCGCGAAAGTGGTCAAACGCGGCATCTTCGACGACGGACTCTGAAATTCCAATTAGACATCTGTATCAACCAGTTGGCTTTGTGGTTTCGCTTTGAGTTTGTTGAATCTCATCAAGAGTCTTCTCAGCCATTGCAACGCCAACGTTGAGAATTGTTCGTTCGAAGTAATAAAGCACGGAGAGAAAGCAAGTAGCCAAGCCGGTTACGCTTAAGGAAATGAGCAAAGGCGAGAACAGGTTTAGTTTATTCACTGGAAACATAACTGAGCCTACTGATATCGTAGCAATACGCAATGAAACAGGGGCTACCAAGATTACTGAATTCACTATCCCAAAAAACAAACTAACCAATGCCATTTTAGTGATAAAGACATCATCGCGGTGATACTTGTGAGCCAAACCCTCCTTAAAGAGAAAGCGGTCTCGTATCATTTCTACATTCTGAGCAACTGTAAAAACCAGAAAGATGCTAAGGAACAACGTAGCGCTGGTAACCACCAAGTCGCTTATAGTTCTCAATGTATTCAATGCCCTATCTACATCAGGGAAGCCTGAAGGATTTACGACATAATTATCATAGTTAGAGGCTGATGCAAAACCAATCCAGATAGTCAGGGACAAAATCAAAACGAACACTGTAAGTAATATAGGTAAATTTCTTTTCTCCTCCTTCACCTGTCCCCAAAACGAATAATTGAGTTTGTCACCGAATATCTTTGCGCCGCCTACGGTTCTAGAAAAATCGGTCGGCCCCAACCGCTTTGTATGTCGCACAATCAATCTGGAAAATCCAAATCTCGGCAATTGGACAATTGCGTTTTTGCCAAGCAATACAATCTGAACATCTTGAGGAGAGTCCGTAATCTTAGAAAGGCGGTGATACAGATCAACAAATTCATCTAGTGTCAAGTATCGATCGGTTTCATCTAGGCGGTTATTATTCAGCAACTTTTGGCAAATGTGCTCAATCCGATCATTGGAGTTACGCTTTATCGTTGCCATGCTTACCTTCCTGCCAGTCACTAAATAGTGGCCCGAGGTCTGACAAAGGGCGATCTGCGCCAAGTAAATGCGCCGGTATCCTAACTCTCCGCTCCACTATCTCAATCACGTTACGCGCCTCATCGGCAGTGATGTGCTCTTTGTTGTCATCAACAGGGACATCGATTTTTTCGTCCTGTTCTTCTTGGAAAGTTTCGGGGTCGCCATTTAGCAACCGAACAGTCACTTTGCGAATAATTCCTGTATGAGCAGCTGCTTTACCGGTCTTGGTAAGGCGAAGGTCTTTACCAAATGCTGCCCTTAAGTTCTCATCGTCGATGTTCTCGTAATCCCTATTGAAGATTCTCTTCAGAATTTCCTCTTCTTTGGGATCTGGGTTTGACAGTTGAACGGACTCCGGTACCGTTTTATGGTTAAGATCGGTGACATTCATCTCAACAGCTAAGTTGCCGAGGAATATTTGTCGCATTTCTTCCTGGCTTCGTTTCCTGTAGAATCTTTCAGGGATGATTTTCGCAACCGGTATCCCCGCTCGATTTAGAATCAAAGTGAGCATAGATATGAAATCGTTGCGCATTGATGTATAGTTCATGGCTACATAACCTGACAAATTCGTTCTTTGGAGCACAAACAAGCCGTCATCAAGCACAAAGGCAAAAAACAGTTTCTCAAAATTGGCCTGCTGATTATGGTGTAAAGACTCGGGGCTGTCACCTTGAAGCCCTACACGTAAGTCTTCTTGAATATAAAATCCAACAATCGTCGTTGCTACGCGTGATATACCTACAAAACCTTTGCGGCTTGGGGGAACGCCTTCGAAATCTGCCCAAGTTCTAAATACGTTCCAAATCGCTCCTTGAGCTTTTTCATCAATTAGCTTCTTCCAGTCAGGAAATACGATTTGCCATACATCGCAATTCAGACGATCTGGTGTGGACATTGACCCTCCCGGTTAGTCCGTCATTTTTTGCTCATTAGTTTCGGCAACAGTGCATCATGCGGGGATGAGAGCGCATCCGTTTCCATCCTTTTGTCCGCTTCGGTCAAGCCAATCCGTTGACGACTTCCCTACCTCCGCCCTCCCGCTCACTAACTTCGGCAACATTACAGTGTGGTTGGCGAGGGCGCGCTCGATAAGCTATTGACCAAGTATACGCCCAGCTTCCCAAGCACCCGAATCAAAGATGCGACTTCATTTTTCTCTATAGAAATTTTCCGCCCAATTACTGCCTGCGGATCATGGGTTGCATCTATGTAAGCTTGATCGATAACTCCCATCTTGTGGGCCAGGAGATGTCGCTTCTGGAAGCATTGGCAAGCAAAGTTCCACTCTTGAGCATCTACCCCCGAAGATAGGTCGAAGCGAAACAAACCCTGAATGCGCTGACGCGCGCCTGCGAGATTTTGGAATGAGATATTCTCCACTCTGTCCGGTGTCGTTGATGCTGAAGCATGCACCTTGCAAGTTTCTCGTCCAAATCCGTCAAATGCCGACACAGCATTTTCGAGCGCGTCACCAACGAGATGTTCGGCAAGGTCTTTGTCAACCTGATCAGCCAATGCGATTTCTTTCTTGGCTAGCTCCAGGTTTTTATCCAAAATTTTCAGCGAATTGTGTTCTCCGCAATCGGGGCAAAATGCGAACACACCATAGATTGCGTAACGCAGGGCACATTTTTCGCAAACAACTGTTGTCTCAAGTCGCTTCTCTCGATAGTATCGAATTGGGTGCGAGGCCCCTTTGTAATCCACGCTCATCTCGATAAAACTGTTGCGTGTGCTTCTGCGTAGCTCCGTGTCCCAATCTTGAATATCACGCCGGATCGCATCTGTAACTTGCTTGATCACAACAGATTTGGCGAACTCAATTTGCTCTTGCGTAGCGAATTCAATTGGATCTGCTACGTGTCCGCAGTATGGGCAATGGCATGGCAAGTTTTCACCCTTAAGTCCTGTTCCTGGTTGGAGTTTGAAATAACCCTGACAGTTTTGTGCCGGGCACTCTCTTCCGACGAAGCCATCTTCGTCTGGCTGAATAGAGATAGTGAACTGCTCGCCCAATCGCTTAAGGTGTCTCATATGACTCATGAGTTTCTCCTAACAACCTCTTCGTATATCATTCACCTCCACCTCCCCGCTCACCAGCTTCGGCAACAGCAGGCCGCACTTCCAAGACAACAACGAATTCAAGGATATAACGAATTCGATCCATCCCCCAATTCGTTGTAGTCTTGACGAGTCTCTCACTCCTCCACCTCTCCGCTCATCAGTTTCGGCAATAGCGCTCTACGCCGGGGGGCTTCAGGCGCGACGGCATCGCCGTGAAGCGTGGCGCGGCCCAGCGACTTGAAATGTCAAGGGTGGCCTCTTCGATAGGCCGCTCCAATTGCCGCGATTGGAGCGCACCGAGATTGCCCTACACAGAATGACAATAGCCAGTTCATTGCGGAGCGCACGAAGTTTCACGAAGTTTCTTCGTGTTCCTTCGTGTGGCTTCGCGGCTCAGAATCTTCGCGGTCGTGACAGTTTTTCATAGGTAATACTATAAACTTCTTCATGTCACATTGCTCAACAGTTCAACAGCTTTTCTTACACCGACGATGGGCGATAAGCTGTAATCTTCATGTTCGATGCTCAACACATCGTCATAGCCATTTTGCTTCAACTGGATAACAAAATCGCGCCACCAGATTTCAGAATGACCATAGCCCAGTGTCACATAATTCCATGAACGCTCAGTGACACGCTCATTGGGCTTGGTTTCCAACAGGGTGTTGATTTCACTATGATGGGGATCAATGCGCGTGTCCTTGGCATGGACATGATAAATCGCGCCCCGCAGTTGGCGGATAGCACGTAGAGGATCGCCCCCCATCCATAAGGCATGACTGGGGTCAAAATTAACCCCCACCCGCTCACCTACCGCATCCCGCAGTTTAAGCAATGTTTCCGTGTTATACACGAGTTGATGGGCATGCTGTTCAACACAAATCTTTTCGATACCGTTCTCGCGAGCTTGTTTCACCAGGTCGCGCCAGTAAGGCAATGCTACATCTTCCCACTGATAACGTAAAATTTCATGTCCTTCAGGAGGCCAGGCGGTTGTAATCCAATTTGCATTCTGATCGCCTGGGCCGCCGGGCAAGCCGGACATCATCACAATACGCTGGATGCCGATTAACTGAGCAAGTTTCATCGTGTTGCGAACAACCTGATCGTTTGACTTCCCGCGGTCTCCGGGGGCCAAGTGGTTGCCTGAGCAATTAAGCGCACTGATCTCCAAGCCATGATCGCGGATCTTCGCCACAAAATTTGCTCTTTCCGGTTCATTCTCCAGGAGTGTATCCAGATTCACATGGGGTGCTGATGACCAACCGCCGCAACCAAATTCGAGGGTTTGAACCCCCAAATTGGCGGCAGTCTCAAGCAATTCATCAAATGAAAGATGGCTCAAACTATCGGTTACTAAACCTATTCGCATCTGATTTTCCTTTGCTATCGTTGTTTCGGACAGAGAGTCTAAGGTGTTTTACGCCTTGTCAACCTCTGTGTCAAACTCGCTCACCTGTACCCAGCGGCGCTCTTGACAAGAAACATCAACAGCATCAATGACTTTGTTTACTTTATACGCAAAGCGGACATCAGGTTGAACCGGTTGATCCAAAGCTACAGCAGTAATTAGATCATGTGCCTCAATAATCTTCTGATCGTTGTAACCTAATCCGATACCAGCCAGACCGAAGAAGGCCTTATATCCGGGATGTTCTGGCCCGATGTAAATTGTCTTGTACCCCTTCTCTCGGTCTGGGTCTGTGTGGCGATATAGCTTAATTTCGTTCATACGTTCCTGGGTATAAAATAAACTGCCTTTTGTACCCTGAATCTCATAACCCAATCCCAGCTTACGCCCCATGCCAACACGGCTGGTGCCTATGGTACCGATGGCTCCATTTTCAAAACGGATGAGGAACTCCATGATGTCTTCATTTTCGACTGCCCGCTTTTCACTGCCGCTTTGAGCTGTAGCCGCATAGCCTGAGCCACCAGCCGGAACCGCCCGCTCTTTGATTTTCGTGGTGTTCATCCCACAAACTTCAACAATATCGCCGACCAGAAAATGAGCGAAGCCAATGGTATGCGAACCAAGATCACCCAACGCGCCCGTACCCGCTAATGTACGATCCAATCGCCAACTAAAAGGTATGTCCGGGTCAGCTAAAAAATCCTGGTCGAACGCGCCTCGGAATAAGGTGATTTCGCCCAGTTCCCCTGAGGCAATGAGTTGTTGAGCAAACGCCTGGGCTGGGTTTTTTAGGTAATTGAATCCTACTATGCTAATTACGCCAGCTTTTTCTACCGCCGCGACAATACGCGCCGCGTCGACCGAAGTACTGGCTAAAGGTTTTTCACAGTAGATGTGCTTTCCCGCCTCGGCCGCGGCGATGGCCATTTCGGCGTGCAGGTAATTGGGGGTCGTTATATCTACAATATCCACCCGAGGGTCTTCAACAATCTCCTGCCAATTTGTCGTCCAGCGGGCAAACCCAAACTCTCCTGCCCGCTTTTCCAATGCTTTCGCATCAATGTCCGCGACTATTTCCAGAATAGGTCGGCCCGGCTCATTACCAAAAATCATGGGGACATTTTTAAAAGCTGTGGCGTGGGCTTTGCCCATAAACCCGGTGCCGATAAGGCCAATACCTACGTCTTTCATAGATTCTGCTCCTTTAATTTTTATGGCACTATCTATTCAGGTTGCCAGTAGGTGGTGATCTTCACCGGCTTATTCGTTTTCAAAGACTCAGTGGCCGCTTCCGCAATCATTTATGCCATCAAGCCATCCGTCATGGTTTGATGGCGGTATTGCCCGCCCGAAATTCTAACATAGCTCAGAGCGGGCGGTTTGGGGTCACGGGCGGTGATGTGCATCAGCTCTAAAAATGCCCTCTGCTTGTTTGCTCGTTACCTCAACCGCCCCAATGCCGGGTTGTATAATGCACCCGTGGTGTGCCGGTAATTACCTCATTCATCAGCAAGGATAAATCGTATGGAAAGCGACTCGCGCTCGAGCGGCCTGTTGGAACGTTGCCGGGCCATTGCCACCAGCACCTGGAGTGACGCCCTCGACTCCCTGAGTCTGCCGGGCGTGTTGTCCGGTCTCATTCATCACAGCGGCGCCGGGCGCGTGGCCGGGCGAGCGGTCACCGTTCACGAAGTCACAGCGCCTCTCGGAACATATACAATTCAAGAGTTTGCGGTCGGTCAGTTTCTGGCCGCTTGCGCCCCGGACACGATATTGGTGATTGCCATGGACGGCGCGGCGGTCTCCACCTTTGGCGGACTGGCGGCGCGCGGCGCGCTCAACCAGGGCGTGGCCGGGGTGGTGATCGATGGCGCGTGCCGCGACCTGGCCGACATTCGTCAGGGTGGATTGTGGCTCGCCAGCCGCCACGTGACGCCAACCTCGGGCAAGCGGCGGGCGAAGGTGCAGGCGATCAACGCGCAAATCGAATGCGCGGGGGTGACCGTTCAACCGGGGGACATCGTCATCGCCGACGAGACGGGCATCGTGCGCCTCCCCTCTGCGCGAGCCAGTGAAGTGCTGGCAGTAGCGGAGGACTTGACCGACCGCGACATGCGCTTCGAGACATTGCTCCGCCAGGGCCGGAGCTTCGAAGAAGCCGCCTCGGCCCTGCACCATCTCTAAATGCCATGACCCTCATCGCCGATCAAATCATTCAGCATTTGCGCCGCGCAGGCGTTCAGCGTCTCTTCGGAATACCTGGCGGCGGCAGCCCGGCCGCTTTGATCGAGGCCGCGGCGCGGGCCGGACTGCCGTTCACACTGGCTCACACCGAAACCGGCGCCGCGTTCATGGCCAGCGCGCAAGCCGAGATCACCGGCAGGCCCGGCGCCTGCCTGGCCACCCTGGGTCCCGGCGCAACCGCGCTGATGAACGGCGTCGCCAACGCCCATCTGGATCGCATCCCGCTCATTGCCATCACCGATCGCCACAGCGCCGCTGTCGAGCGCGTCATGCAGCACCAGACCCTGCCGCAAGCCGAGTTGTTCGCGCCCATCACCAAATGGAACGGGCGGCTAACGCTAAATGATGCCGAACACACTCTGCGATGCGCCATGCAAGCCGCGACCGGCCTGCCGCCCGCGCCCGTGCATCTCGACATCAGCGCGGATGTGACAGACGCCCCCGCGCCTCCCCCGCGCCCGCCGCGTACGGGCGTTCAATTGAACGCCCCGACACCGCCTGCCTCTGCTCTAACACTGACTCTCGAAACCGCCCTGCATGGAGCGCGCCGCCCATTGGCGCTGATCGGGTTGGGCGCGCGCGCCGGGCCGATTGCGTTGGCGATCCGCGCCCTGTGCGATCGGCACGGCCTCCCCGCCCTCGTCACGTATAAAGCTAAAGGCGTCCTGCCGGATGAGCATCCGTGGTTCGGCGGCGTGCTCACCAACGGCGCACTGGAGCGCCCACTGATGGCGCAGGCCGATGTGCTGATTGCGGTCGGGCTTGATCCGGTGGAGTTGCTCCCGCGCCCGTGGACTTTTCCACAGCCGGTGGTCAGCGTGAGCGCATGGCAACTGCAACAACAGCAGGTGCCCTTCGCCGCCGATCTGGTGGGGGACGTCGTGGGCTGGCTCGAAGTCATTGCCAACCTGCTCCCGGCCCAATGCGATTGGGACGCGGCGGCGGTGGCGCAAGCCACTCGGTCTCAGCGCGAGGCGATGCGCCCACCCGCCGAGGCCGACCGGCTCGCGCCTCATCGTGTTGTTGAAATTGCGGCACAGGCCTGGCCGGGACTGCGGGCCACGGTGGACGCCGGGGCGCACATGTTCCCGGTCATGGCGCTTTGGCCGGCAAGCGAACCGAACGGCATTTTGATCTCTAACGGGCTGGCCACGATGGGCTTTGCCCTCCCGGCGGCCATTGGCGCGGCCCTGCTCGATCCGACTCAGCCCGTGGCGGCCTTCACCGGCGACGGCGGCCTGCTGATGTGCCTGGGCGAATTGCGCACCGCCGCGCGCGAGAACGCGCCGCTGCGCGTCCTGGTGTTTGACGATGGCAACCTGAGTCTGATCAAAATCAAGCAAGCCCAGCGCGGCTATCACACAGACGGCGTGTCGCTGGGCGTAGTGGATTGGATGGCCCTGGGGGAAAGCCTCGGCCTGGCGGCCTTTCGTGCCGGCGATGAGTCGCAGTTGGCACGCTGCTTGAGCGAGGCGGCGACGATCCCCGGGCCGGCGTTGATTGCCGCCGAGATTGATCCGCAGACCTATGGGCCAACGATGAAGGCGTTGCGGGGCTAGCCCCAAAGGAGGACGGCATGAGTGAACTGAAACGCTGTGTCGGAAAAGTGGTTTTGGTGACGGGGGCCGGTCACGGCATCGGGCGGGCAGTGGCCGAGCGGTTTGCCGCCGAGGGCGCGCGCGTGGGCGTCAACGATGTGAGCGCCGCCCGCGCCGATGAAGTGGCCCTAGCGATTCAATCCGCCGGGGGCGAGGCCATCGGCCTGGCCGCTGACGTTTCCAACAAAGCGCAGGTGGATATGATGTTCGACGCCCTGTTGCAGCGCTTCGGCACGATTGACGTACTGGTGAACAACGCGGGTTTGATTTACGAAGACCGCCATTTTCTGGAGGGCGACGAGGCCTGGTGGGACAAGGTGCAGGGCGTGAATTTGAAGGGCGCGTTCCTGTGCTCGAGCCGCGCCGCCCACGTCATGGCGCGCAAACGCAGCGGCTGCATCATCAGCATGTCCAGCGGCGGCGCAACCAAATCGCATCGCGGCAACGTGGCCTACGACGCCTCCAAAGGCGGAATCGAAGCCATGACGCGCGCGATGGCGCTGGACCTCGCGCCGTATGGCGTGCGCGTGAACGCCGTCGTCCCCGGCCTCATCCGCACCTACGAGGTGAGCGAGGAGGGCGCGGTGGAACGCAGCCAGGTCGTGCCGCTGGGCCGCCTCGGCCTGCCCGACGACCTCGCCGGGCCGACCGTGTTTCTCGCCACCGACGACGCGCGCTACATGACGGGCGCATGTCTGGTGGTGGACGGCGGGGTGCTGGTGCAGCAACGCTCGGCGCCGGTGGACACTTTCCCCCTCAGCCGTTTCCCCAAGATCGAGGCCGAGTAAATGACGCGGCAGCCCGCTCGCTTTCGCGTCGGCGTGGACATCGGCGGCACGTTCACCGACTTGATCGTGGTGGACGACGACAGCGGCGCATTTGCCGTCGGCAAGACGTTGACGACGCCGCACGATCCCTCCGAAGCCATTGAACAAGTTTTGACTGAGACGCTACAGCAGGCCGGCATCGCCGCCCACGACGTGACAACCGTGGTGCACGGCACTACCCTGGTGACCAACGCCATCATCGAACGCAAAGGCGACCGCACCGCCCTACTGGCCACGCGCGGTTTCCGCGATGCGGTGGAGATCGGGCGCGAGAGCCGTTACGACCTGTACGATTTGCTGATTGACCTGCCGCGCCCGCTGGTGCCGCGCTACCTGCGCTTCGACGTGCCGCAGCGCACGTTGAGCGACGGCGCGACGCTGGAGGAATTGGACACGGCTTTCGTCGAGCAGCTTACCCGCGAACTGGCGGCGAACGGCGTGCAGGCCATTGCCATTGTGTTTCTCAACAGCTTCGCCAATCCGACCCACGAGCGCGCCGCGCGCGAGGCCGTGCTGCGGGCCGCGCCGCACATGCGCGTGTCCATTTCGTCGGAGGTGTCACCAGAGATTCGAGAGTTTGAACGCGCCAGCACCACGGTGGCCAACGTGTACGTGCAGGCGCGCACCGAGCGCTATCTGCGCGAGTTGCAAGCGCGGCTGCAGCGGCTTGGCTGTAACAGCAATTTTTTCATGATGTTGTCGAGCGGCGGTGTGGCCACCGTAGAAACGGCCATCCGCTTCCCGATCCGGTTGCTCGAATCGGGGCCGGCGGCGGGCGCGCTGGCGGCGGCCAGCTACGGGAAAGACTGCAGTCGCCGCGACCTGCTCTCGTTTGACATGGGCGGCACGACGGCGAAGTTTTGCGTGATTGACGACGGCCAGCCGCTCATCGCTCACGAGTTCGAGTTTGATCGCGTGTACCGTTTCAAAAAAGGCTCCGGTCTGCCGGCCAAAATTCCCGTCATTGAAATGGTTGAGATTGGCGCCGGCGGCGGCTCGATTGCGCGAGTGGACAGCCTCGGCTTGCTCAAGGTGGGGCCGGACTCGGCCGGCGCGGAGCCTGGCCCGGCCTGCTACGGGCGCGGCGGCGCTGAACCGACCGTGACCGATGCCGACGTGGTATTGGGCTACCTCGATCCCGATTACTTTCTCGGCGGCAAAATGAAACTCGACCTTGCGGCGGCGCGCCGCGCCATCCAGACTCGCCTCGCCGACCGGCTGGGCATCACAGTTGAAGAAGCGGCCTGGGGTATTCATCAAGTGGTCAACGAGGGCATGGCCAACGCGGCGCGGGTGCACGTGTTGGAGCGCGGCAAAGACCCGCAGCGCTTCCCGGTGTTTGCCTTTGGCGGCGCAGGCCCGGTGCATGGCTATCGCATCGCGCAGGCGCTCGGCTCACCCGCCCTGCTGGCGCCGTTTGGCGCGGGCATCATCAGCGCCGTCGGCTTCCTCACCGCGCCGCTGGCCTTCGACTTTGTGCGTTCGTGGCCCGCGCGGCTGGATGGGTTGGATTGGGGGCGCGTCAATTCGCTGTTGGCAGAAATGAAGGCCGAGGGCGAAGCGCTGCTGCAAGCCTCGGGCGTCGCGCCCAGCGACATTCACCACCAAGCCGAAGCCGACATGCGCTATGTGGGACAGGGGCACGAAATTCGCGTCGCCCTGCCTGCCAGTGAGTTGAGCGAGGCGTTGCGACTGGCCTTGCTGGCCTCATTCGAAAACACCTACCGCCAACTTTACGGGCGGCTCGGGCCGCCGGTGCCGGTCGAGATCATCAACTGGCGCGTGGTGTCGGCGGCCCCCAAGCCGAACGTGTATTTGCGAATGGATCGCGGGGCGGCGGCAGATGCGGCCGCGGCCATCAAAGGCAAGCGCCGCGCCTATTTTCCGGAGTGCGGCGGCTTTGTGGACACGCCCGTGTACGACCGCTATCGCCTCAACCCCGGCGCGACGTTCGACGGCCCGGCCATCGTCGAGGAACGCGAGTCCACCGTGATTGTGGGCGCCGAGGGCCGCTGTGCACTGGACGCGCAGTGGAATCTGGTGGTGGAGTTGACGCGATGAGCAAAACACTGGACTCCATCTCGCTTGAGATTTTGTGGAACCGCCTGCTCTCGGTGTGCAACGAGCAGCAGGTCACACTGATGCGCACGGCCTTCAGCACCATCGTGCGCGAGTCACAGGATTTGGCCTGCGGCGTGTTCGATACGCGCGGCTACATGATTGCCCAATCGCTCACGGGCACGCCGGGGCACATCAACGCCATGGCCACCGGCGTGACACATTTCCTCAAAACCTATCCGCCTGAAGCCTTGCAGCCGGGTGACGTGCTCCTCACCAACGACCCGTGGCAAACCGCCGGACAGGTCAACGACTTCACCGTGCTCAGTCCCGTGTTTCGGGGCGCGCGCATCGTCGCTTACTTCGCTTGCACCTGCCACTCGCCGGACGTGGGCGGGCGCGTCCTCTCCGCCGAAGCGCACGAGGTGTACGAAGAAGGGCTGCGCGTGCCTATTACCAAGTTGTTCATCGGCGGCGAACCCAATCACGAACTCATCAAGCTGATCCGCGCCAACGTGCGCACGCCCGAAGAGACGGTGGGCGATCTGTATGCGCAGGCCTCGTCGAACGAGGTCGGGGGGCGCAGCCTGCTGCACTTCATGGCCGAGTTCAGGTTGGAAACGGTGGACCCGCTGGCCGACGAAATCATCACCCGCTCCGAACGGAGCATGCGCCAGTCAATCCGCGCCATCCCCAACGGGCGCTACGCGCACGAAACGTGGAGCGATGGTTTCGAGTCGCCCATTTGCATCAAAGTGGCGGTCACCGTGCGCGACGAGGACATTGACATTGACTTTACCGGGTCGTCGCCGCAAAGCCGGCGCGGCATTAACGTGGTGATGAATTACACCCGCGCTTATGCCTCGTTCGCCATCAAAGCCGCCGTCAGCCCGGAAGTGCCGCACAACGAAGGCGCCTTTCGCCCGGTGCACGTCACCGCGCCGCGCGGCTCGATACTGAACTGCGTCGAGCCGGCCGCCGTGGCCTCGCGTCACATCATCGGCCACTTTTTGCCCGGCGTGATCTTCGGCGCGCTGGCCCAGGCCATGCCGGGGCAGCTCATGGCCGGCGGCGCCGAGCCGGTGTGGATCACCATCTGGCGCGGGCAGTTTCCTCAAACGGCCGAGCCGTTCAACCTCACTGTCTTCCAGTGCGGCGGCGCGGGCGCGCGGGCTACGAAAGACGGCCTGAGCGCCACGGGCTTCCCCAGCGGCGTGGGCGGCGTGCCGGCCGAAGTGATTGAATCGCTCACCCCGCTCGTGCTGCACCGGCGCGAATTGCGAACGGACTCCGGCGGCGCGGGGCGCTATCGCGGCGGCCTGGGTCAGTGGACCACCGTGGGGCTGCACGGGCATCAGCCGTGGAGCCTCTCAGCCATGGTCGACCGTATTCAATATCCCGGGGCCGGTTTAGCCGGAGGACTGCCGGGCGCGTGTGGCGAGTTCATCGTGAGCGATGGCCGCCGCCCGCAACCGAAGGCGCTGCTGGCCCTGCAAGCCGATGAGCGCGTGCAACTCAACTTGCCCGGCGGCGGGGGCTACGGCGATCCGTTCGAACGCGACCCGCAGACGGTGCTGAACGACGTGGTGTATGGTTATCTTTCGATGGAGGCCGCCGCGCGCGATTACGGCGTGGTCATTCGTTACCTCGGCCGGCCCGACCAAATGGTGCGGCTGCCCGAGCATTATGCCTTCGACGCGCTGGAGACGGAGCGGCGGCGGCAGGCGAGACTCAAATGAGCGACGACGAGCTGAACGTGAGCCGCGCGCTGGCAGAGGTGATGGCGCGCACGCGTTATGAAGAGCTGCCGCCCACAGTGATAGAAGACGCGCGCCGGTCAGTGCTGGATTGGTTAGGCTCGTGCCTGGCGGGCGCGGTGGAGCCACCCTCGCGCATGGCCCAACAGGTTGTGGCGGGGTGGGGTCAGAGCGACGAGGCCACCGTGTTTGGCGCGCGTCGGGCCTCAGCCGCCGCGGCCGCATTGGCCAACGGCGTCTCGTCGCACATCCTCGAATTGGATGACGTGCACAAAGGCAGCACCCTGCATCCGGGCGCGCCCATCATTCCGGCGGCCCTGGCGGTGGCCGAACGGGAACGGGCAGACGGGCGGGCCTTTCTGCTGGCGGTCACGTTGGGGTACGATGCGGCCCTGCGCGTGGGCGAGGCGGTGAACCCCAGCCACTATCGCTATTGGCATCCCACCGGCACGGCGGCCACTTTCGGCGCGGCGGTGGCGGCCGGGTCACTGCTCAAACTCAACGGCGCGCAGATGCTGGATGCGCTCGGCAGCGCCGGCACCCAGGCGGCGGGGCTGTGGGAGTTCAACACCGACGGCGCGATGAGCAAGCACCTGCATCCGGGCAAGGCGGCGTTCAACGGCATTCTGGCCGCCGACCTGGCGCGGCTCGGCTTCACCGGGGCGGCGCGCATCCTCGAAGGCGAGCGTGGTTTCTTCCGCGCCACGAGCGCCGGCCACGATGCGACGCGCATCTCCGATGGCCTGGGTGCGCGCTGGAAAATCAGCGAGAACTGCTATAAGCTCTACTCGTGCTGTGGGCACACGCACACGGCCATTGACACCGCGCTTGATTTTCGCCGGGGACAGGGGTGGCAGGGCAATGAGGCGCTGACGCACCTTGAGGCCGTTCATGTCGAGACGTACGCCTCGGGCTACGAGATTGTCAAAGAGATGAACCCGCGCACACCCTATCAGGGCAAGTTCAGCCTGGCGTATTGCGTCGCCGCCGGACTGCTCGAAGGCTGGGTTGGGCTGGAGCAATTCTCGCCTGAGCGGTTCGACGCCGGCGGCGTGCGCGACGCAAATATCGCCGCCCTGCTCCGGCGTGTGCGCGTGACCGTTGCGCCTGACGTGACGGCGAAATACCCCGCCGAGTGGGGCACGCGCATGACGTTCACCTTGAAAGACGGTAATGCCCAGACGATGTCGGCTGCGTTCCCGCGCGGCAATCCGGAGAATCCGGTGTCCACCGCCGCGCTGGAAGACAAATTCCGGACGCTGGTTGCGCCACGCTATAGCCCGGCGCTGGCCGAAAAAGCAATTCAAGCGGTGCGCCAGATCGAGTCGTGTAGCGAGATGGGTCAGGCGTTTGCCGATTTGGCCTAAGGACTGATGTTACACCAAAGCCCGGGAGGTTGACGGGATTTTCTCCAATGGTATAATGTAACTATCGTTACATTATGATCAACTGGCTGCTCCTCCACTACAAACTCCCCGCCGAACCCTCCGCCCCGCGCGTGTATATCTGGCGCAAATTGAAGCGGTTGGGCGCGCTTCTAGTTCTCGATTCCGTCTGGGTTTTGCCCGATACTCCGCGCACGCGGGAGCAGTTCCAATGGCTGGCGGCGGAGATTATCGAACTGGGCGGCGACGCCCTGCTCTGGCAGGGTCAGCCTGCGTTGAACGGGCCGGGCGAGAACTTGCGCCGGCAGTTTCTCAACCAAGCGGATGAAGCCTATACATCCCTGCTGGCAGAGTTACAGAAACCCGAGGCGGATTTGGAGCGCCTCTCGCGCCAATACCAGCAAATCCGGGCGCGGGATTACTTCAACTCGGCTTTGGGAATGCAGGCGCGCGACAAACTCTTAGCGCGGCGAGGAGAAAATGTATGAAATGGGTGACATGGGAAAACGTGGGCGTGGACCGCATGGCTTGCGCCTGGCTCATCCGCAAACACATTGACCCACAGGCGGAGTTTTTATTTGTGCCTGTTGGAACGAAACCGCTCCCCGAAGAGGCGGAACCGTTCGACATTCCCGGGGCGCGCTACTCGCACCATCGCGGGCATTGCACCTTCCATACCTTGCTCAAAGAACACAAACTTACAGACCCCATCCTTCATCGCATCGCCCAAATCGTGGATGAAGCCGACGTGGCGCAGGAAACCCAGGTGGAGGCCATTGCCCCGGGGTTGGACGCCATCTGCCGCGGCCTGCGCCAAATCAGCCCGGACGACGACGACGCCCTGGAGCGGGGCGCGCTGCTCTATGAAGCGCTATACGCGCAATTGAGTCTCGACCCTAATTTGTAGGAGGAGCGTCCATGCTCGAACTTGCTGGAACCATCGAACTGCCCGAACACGCCCAGCCCGGCGGATTCGACCACGCCGATATTCACCCCGCCAGCCGAATGTTGTACGTCGCGCATACCTGCAACAGCGCGCTCGACGTAATTGACTGCGCCGCGGGGCGTTATAGCCACTCCATCCCCAGCTTGACTGGCATGGCGGGGGCGCTGGTTTCAGGCGACAGGGTCTTTACCTCGAACCGGGGCGAGAACACGGTGGGGATTTTCCCAACGGGCGATGAAGGCCGGATAGTCAGGATTCAGGTTGGGGTGCGTCCGAACGGGCTGGCTTTCGACCCGGGGCGTAATCTCCTGCTGGCGGCAAATGTCGGCGCCCCCGACATTCCCGATTCCTTCACGCTCTCGATGGTGGATGCGGCGCGAGGAGAGATGATTCATTCCATTCCTGTGCCGGGCAGGACACGCTGGACGGTATTCGATCTACAAAGCGACGCTTTCTACGTCAATATCTCCGACCCGGCGGTAATTGTGGCGGTGCAGGCGGAGAACCCGAGCCGGATTTCCCATACCTTCGCTATCCCCGCCGCCGGTCCGCATGGGCTGGATCTGGACGCCGCCAACCGCCGTCTGTTCTGCGCCTGCGATTCGGCGCGGCTGGTGACGGTGGGATTGCCCGATGGAGAAATCCAGTCTGAGTCCGAGTTGAGCGGCGCGCCGGATGTGATTTTCTTTCATCCCGCGCTCCTACGCCTGTATGTGGCAATTGGCGACCCCGGCGTGGTGGACGTGTTCGACACCGCGGCCATGACGCGCACACAAGTCGTTGAGACCGGTAAAGGCGCGCATACGTTTGCGCTCGATAAAGCCCACAACACGGTTTATGTATTCCTGCCGCAATCCCACTCAGCGGCAGTGTTCGTTGACAACTAATTCTGTATCACCCGCAAAAAAAGGAGAAACCTCATGAAATGGATCACCCGTTCCCATGTGCACGTTGACCGCGTTGCCTGTCCCTGGCTCATCACGCGCTTCATAGACAGCGAGGCTGAGTTCCTGTTCGTGCCTGCCAGCCAGATCGAGCAGGCTGTCAAAGAGATCGGCGCCATCCCTTTCGATGCGCCCGGCGTCGAACTCGGCCATCACGAAAACCGCTGTTCCTTCGAGTCCATCATCCTGAAATACGGACTCAAAGAACCGGGCTTACTGCGCCTGGCAAAAATCGTCCACGCTGCCGATGTCTCCGAAGATATTGACAAGGAACCCCTCGCGCGCGGTCTCGAAGCCATCGCCAGCGGCTACAGCCTGCGCTTCCCCGAGGACCTCGAAAACCTTGAGCGTCAGTTCGAAGTCTATGATGCGCTTTATGCCTGGTGTAGGCTCGATGTCGCCCGCAACAAGTAAGGACATCCGCATTCTCTTCGCCACGCGCATCACCCGCCTGTTTGCCTACGGCTTTCTCTCGGTGACGCTGGCCCTCTACCTGTCCGAAGTCGGTTTGAGCGCAGGGCAGATCGGCCTCCTGTTCACCCTGACCCTGGCGGGTGATGCCGCCATTTCCCTCTGGCTGACCACCCACGCCGACCGCCTCGGACGCCGCTGGATGCTGGTCGCCGGGGCGACGCTCATGATCCTGTCCGGAGGCGTTTTCCTGCTCACCCGTAGCCCGCTCCTGCTGACCCTGGCCGCCGTTATTGGCGTGATCAGCCCCAGCGGCAACGAGATTGGTCCCTTCCTGCCGGTTGAACAAGCCTCGCTGGCCCAACTGATAGCGGACAAGAAGCGCACAAAAGTATTCGCCTGGTACAACCTCGCTGGCTCGTTTGCCACCGCAACGGGGGCGCTGTGCGGCGGCTGGCTGGCGCAGGGATTGCAGTCACATGGTTGGACAGCGCTGGCTTCTTATCAGGTTGTATTGGCGGGCTACGCCCTGGCCGGGCTGGCGCTGGTTTCGAGTTTTATTGCGCTCTCCCCGGCGGTGGAGGCAGGCGCAGAAACCGTCAGCCCGAAGCGCATGTTTGGCTTGCACAAATCGCGCCAGATAGTGATGAAACTCTCCGCCCTGTTCACCCTGGACGCCTTCGCTGGCGGTCTCATCGTCCAGATCATGTTCGCACTCTGGTTTCACTTGCGCTTTGGGGTGGAAGCGGGCGTGATTGGCAGCATCTTTTTTGGGGCGAACCTTCTGGCGGGCATGTCGGCTTTGCTGGCCGTGAAAATTGCCGAAAAGATTGGGGTGTGACTAAAGTTGGTTGATTCGGTCATCAGGTAAGCTACCCCGAGAAAATA
>CAYSIV010000043.1:2817-26635 GCA_964431175.1 uncultured Anaerolineales bacterium | reverse complement strand
ACCGGCGACCTTGAGAAAATTGCGGCGTGAAAGATTGTTGAATTGCATGAAAGGGTATCTCCTTTGATATTAAACAGGTGGCTCCACTGAAAAAAGCCCATTTGAACCGCGAAGACGCCAAGAACGCGAAGGAAAACAAGGGCGAATCCTTTGCGCTCTTCGCGCCTTCGCGGTGAGATCGTGGTTTTTGCAGTAGAGTCACAGATTAGATCAATAAATCTGTGCGCTTCGCGTCTGTGGTTCCTTATTCCAATTTGCGCCTACGTGACTGTGCTATGATTCACCACCATGACCGAAACCGTTGCTCCCCCCCTCGAGCCGCCGCGCCGGTTTTACTTTGGCTGGTTGCTCCCGGTCCTCTTCCGCCCGCGCCCAACCTTCGCCACGATAGCTTCTCAAACGAGCGATGTGTGGCTCACGCCTCTGTTAGTCTTAATGCTCGCGGCGGTGCTGAACGTGATCGCCGCCGGACCAATCAAACAGGCCGCCGCTCTCAGCGGGCAGGCGGCTCCCCCACCCGGTTTTGAGTTTTATACGCCTGAACAGCAAGCGCAGTTTTATCAGGCGGCGCAAGCCACGTCGGGGCCGGTATTCGTTTATGTCTTCCCGGCCATCATCTCAGCCCTAAGTGTGTGGGTGGGCTGGCTGATCGTCGTCGGCTTTTTGCATTTGGTTCTGACCCTGCTTGGCGGGCGCGGCTCCACGCGCTCGGCCATGAATGTGGTGGCTTGGGCCAGCCTGCCGTTTGCGGCCCGCGATTTGCTCCGAATCGGAATCATGATCGCGACCCAACGCCTCGTCGGCCACCCCGGCCTCTCAGGCTTCGCCCCTGCCGACGGCGGCGGCTTGAGTCTTTACCTTGGCGGGCTATTGAGCCTAATAGACATTTACCTGATCTGGCAGGTGTGCCTGCTCGTGCTGGGTGTGCGCCACACGGATAACCTGACGACGGGCAAGACGGTGGGCGGGGTGATAGTGACGGTGTTGATGGTGATGCTTCTACAGGCTGTGCCCGGCTTCATCTTGGCCCAGTTCAGCGCCCTGACGGTCATTCGCCCGTTCTTCTAGAATGCCCGAGTCTTTTATCCACATCTCCGGCCTGCGCAAATCGTTTGTGATGGGCCGCGAAACCGTGCACGCCCTGGCCGGGGTGGACGTTACCATCGAGCGCGATAGCTTCACCATCATCATGGGGCCGTCCGGCTCTGGCAAGAGCACCCTGCTCTATTTGTTGGGCGGGCTGGATCGACCCACCAGCGGCCGCATTGACGTAGGCGGGCAGGAGATTGACGGGCTGGACGAGAACGCGCTGGCGATTTATCGCCGCCGGGCGGTAGGTTTCATCTTTCAGTCGTTCAACTTGATTCCCAGCATGACTGCCGTCGAGAACGTAGCCTTTCCGATGCGGTTCATGGGCATCGCCCGCAGTCAGCGGCAAAAACGGGCGCTGAGTTTGTTGAAGCAGGTGGGGCTGGCCGACCGGGCGTATCACAAGCCCACCGAGTTGTCGGGCGGCCAGCAACAGCGGGTGGCCATTGCTCGCGCCCTGGTGAACGACCCGCAGTTGATTCTGGGTGATGAGCCGACCGGAAACCTAGACTCGGCCAGCGGCAACGGCATCATGCAAGTGTTGGCGGAACAGCACCGGAATGGCCGCACTGTCGTGGTGGTCACCCACGACCCACGCATGGCCCGCTTTGCCACCAACACGGTGCGCCTGCTCGACGGCAAAATCGTGAGCAAGGCCGAATATGATGCGGCAGTGTTGGCCGCGAGTGAGAGTGTTAGTGTTTGATTTCGGAGTTGCCTGTCAACGAATGCTCAACGAATAAACGAATGATGTTGCAGGTCCAATTCGTTTACGCGAAGCGGTTTCGCGAAGCGTATTCGTTGACAGATAGACTTCGTCAATCATTAGTTTATGAAGAAGTTGAATGGCTTTTCTCTCCGCATCGCTTTGCTGTCCCTGACACTTAGCCTGATATTCACGCCTCAACTCGCCCTGGCCGCGCCGCCGACCTGCACTGTCACGGGAGGAGTAACGCCGCTGACTATCACCGACATCCAACCCCGGGCCGTCAGCAATACTACCGCCGTCTCGCTCCTCGTCAGCGGCACAAACTTCACCCCTGGCGCAGTCGTCGCCTTGAATGCCTACGGCGCGTTAACCACAACATTTGTCAATGCCAATGCGCTAACTGCTGCGCTCCCAATTGGTGTGCCGCCGGGTGTGTACAGCATCTCCGTTATTGATCCCGCGAATGGCACAGCCTTGTGCGGTAACGCCCTGAGCATCATTGCCCCGACTGTAGCGCCAGTCACCGACACCCCGGCCCCCACCAACACCCCGGCTCCCACTGCCTTCGTCCGCCCCATCCTGGCGGTGGACTCTTATGCCGCAAGTTCAGCCTCCGTCACTGCCGGGCAGGATTTGGATTTTGAGATCACCCTCGTCAACTGGGGCGCCAGCGCGGCCAGCAACATCGTGGCCAACTTTGGCGGCAGTGATTTTCAGCCTCGGGTGACCGGCGGCGTGCGTGTTTCAGCGCCGCTCGCGCCGAACGAAAAATACAAAATCTTCCAGCCGCTTACTGCGGCCACCGGCATTGCCGGCAAGCCGCTGGTCACGCTTGAAGTTAAAGTGGGTTACACCGACGCCAACGGCACGGCCTACAACGAAACCTTCACCATCACCTTCCCGGTGAGCAAACCCAGCGGCCCGGTTGCCTCGGCTACGCCAACGCCCTCGGCCACGCCCAGCCCGCGCTCGCAATTGCTCATCACCAATTACGGCATTGATGTTGACTTTCTGAAACCCGGCGTGCGTTTCACCCTTACTCTTGACGTGCAGAATGCAGGCGGCGCGAACGCCCAAAAGGTCACGGCGATTCTTGGCGGCGGCAATAGCACGAGCGCGGGCGGCGGAACCGGAAGCGGCGGCACCCCAAGCTCCTCCGGCAGTGGCGGCGTCTCCGGGGCGGGCGGCAGTTTCGACAACTTTGCCCCCATCGAATCGTCGAACGTGCAATTCATCGGCGATCTCGCGCCGGGCGCGTCGTTGACGATCAAACAATCGCTCATCGTCAACGCTTCCACCAAGCCCGGCGCGTATCCGGTAAAATTCTCGTTTGCTTACACCGACGCCAAAGGCAACAGCTACACCGACGATCAAGTGATCACCCTGCTTGTCTATTCGCCGCCGTTTGTGGACGTGAGCTTTTATCGTGATCCCGGCCCGTTGTTGGCCAACCAGCCCAACGTCCTGCCAATCCAAATTGTCAATCTTGGGCGGAGCAGTTCGGTGTTGGGCAATATGAAGGTGACAGGCGAGGGCGGAGAATTCAGCAACAACAGCATCCTGGTGGGTAATCTGGACGCGGGCGGCTACTTCACCCTCGACGCCAACTTTATTCCGGCGCAGGGCGGCCCGCTTGAACTGGCGGTGACGGTTGATTACGTGGACGACTTCAACCAGCCGCAAGTGATCACCAAGACCCTGTCGGTTGAGGCGCTGGAAGCGCCGGTCATTGAACCAGGCGGCCCGGGAGGCCCAAATGGCGGCGGTGGATTCGAACCCCCGCCTGCCGCCCCAGAAACTTTCTGGCAAAAAATTCTGCGCTTCATCGGCGGCCTGCTCGGCTTCGACAGCGGCCCGGCAGACTCCGGCGGCGGTCAGCCTCAACCCCTGCCGCCGCCCGGCGAAGGCGTGCCGGTTCCGGTTGAGGTTAAGCCGGGAGGTTAGGCGGCTAACGTCTAGATCATCGACATGAGATCAATCCGAATTGCCTTTGAGAAGGGTCTGGAACTGCAGCGTGACGAATCTGGGACTTGGTCCTTTCTGCCCAATCGCACTACACAATCAAATTTGGACTTATCTGCAATAAAAGATATTTACAAGGTGCGTCCGGTACTTGTAGCCGAAGCGCATCCAGCGGGAAAGGAGTTGTTGAGTTTGTTTTCCACGCAAGGTGGAGAAGCTCCAAATGTCTATCAACATTTAGACAATATCCCTGAGGCTTCGCTAGTAATGTCATTTCGCAGCTTGCGATATATGATAGGCACCGTATCTTATCACTGTATGCGGTTAGCGAACTTATATGCGGAGACTTGGCGTTCGTATCACACACTTGTGCCTCCTTCACCCGACGAATCCGATGTCGTCTATTTCACGCAATATGGATTTCAAGAGGAATGCTACTACGAGTTTGATGCTTTACTCACAGTAGCAATTAGATCGTGTGAGACAATGAGATTTCCACTTTGGAATACTTTTGGTGGCAAAGATGGACAATCTCACAAGAGTGGGCCACGTAAAAATTTCGAAGACACACTGCATGCTTGCGAGGATCTTCCTCCAGCATTGTCCGATCGCCTTAAACAAAGCTGGGTTCAGTTCGGGGTAAAAGCCAAATCATATAGAGACTTTATTCAACATTACTTTCCTCTTGATAGGGGCTTCAGTCAAGCCAGGATGGAAAGATTAGATAGGGCTATTCGATCAGTGTCAATGCTCGTGCCAGACAATCCCGAGGGTAAATCGCCTAGAAAATTCCGATATGACGCCAAAATCGATGCTCTGCCGTATGGATGGGAGTTGACTGTTGAAATACTTCGGGTAACAGAGCTATTAGTCATCCAAATACGCAACATCCATAATTCTGGGGCAGGCTAACACCGCGTTCCAGCCGCCGAACCTCCGCTGCACAGGTTAGGCGCGGCTGAACGCGACCGTTGGGCAGCCAGGAATCTTGGCGTCAGATTTTATTCACTGAGGCCAATACTTATCCGTTGTGAACACCCAGGAGGTTGAATCATGGCAGGTCCGTGGCTATATGCCATTTCAGAAAGGGCTGGAATGTATTTCGAACTTAAGAGCAAGAAGACTCCAGTGTCGGTTGAGAGTTATGAGAAGCTACTGAAGACCGGCGAGCTGACTCAGGACAAGTGGTGGTACATATCCCAAAACTGGAAAAACGCCCAGTTGAACGATGAGGTATTTATCTACACAGGCGATGAAGATCGCGGCATCATCGGCTATGGCACAATTCTGGAAGTCAAATGGCGAGGAGGCTGTTGGTGCATTAGGTTGAGTCTCGATGTTGTCAAAAGCCGCGCTCTATTGAGGAAACCGATACCAGCAAAAACCGTACGCCGATGGGTACGCTTTCCGAGGAGAAATCTTACTGACCTGGCTCGATATAAGGCTCAACTTATCCGCCTTTTACCCTGAGATGCCAAGTAAGTAATGGCCTTGTTCGTAGGCGGCGGATAACAGTTGCTCTGTTGAATATCAAGCCAGCACTACCACCCAACTCTATCATGTAGTGACGGCTTCGCTACGCGCCACCGGTGAACGTGATCGTTAGAGGGAAGACGAACAGCGAAGGACGAAAGCATCATCCTTCATCCTTCAATTTTCATCCTTTATCATATGAAACCCTTCGACCTCATCGCCCTCATCTTCGAGAATCTTGGCCGCCGCAAGGCGCGGGTCGCGCTCACGGCCATCGGCGTCGTCATCGGCACGGCGGCAGTGGTGGTGCTGGTGTCGCTCGGCATCGGCCTGCAACAGAACGCCAACCAGCAACTCGGCGGCATCGGCGATTTGACCCAGATTCAGGTCTATCCAAATTACGGCACAACAGAGGGCGGCCGCGGCGGCCCGGTCGCCGTCTCTGTCTCCGTCGGCGGAGGCGATGGCGGCGGCCAACCCCCGCCCACTCAGAAACTGATCACCGACGAGTCACTGAAAGAGTTGGCGGCGATTCCGGGCGTGGTCGCCGTGATCCCGCGCGATTATTTGCAAGGCGGCTCGATGCTTTCGGTCGGCAAGCTGGAAGGCTATGGCAATTTTATCGGCATTGGCCTCAAAGACATGAGCGAACTGGGCCTCAGCGCCGAAGACGGCACGCTGGTACTGGATAAGGGAACCGTTGTGGTTGGCAAGATGGTGTCGCAGGGTTTTTATGATCCGCGAGTGAGGCCGGGGCAAGAACCGCCGCCCCCGCCCGACCTGCTCGGCCAACAGATCAAGCTTACCTTGATCAAGTATTCGCAGGACGGGGTCGAGAGTCGGAAGTCCCTGCAACTCAAAGTGATCGGGGTGATTACCGAAACGCGAGGCGAGCCGGACTATTCGATTTACATACCGATTGACGACATGGCGGCCTGGAACCAATGGCTGTTGGGGCGGCGGGTGAACCGGAATCGCGACGGTTACCAACAAGCTGTCGTCAAGGTGGACAGCGTCGAACATGCTCTGGAAGTCAACGATCAGATCACGGCGCTGGGCTATCAAGCCTTCACCCCGCAATCGTTCGTGCAAGGCATCAACAGCTTTTTCATCGTCCTGCAAGTGGTGTTCGGCGGGGTGGGCGCCATTGCTCTGCTGGTAGCCGCCATTGGCATTGCCAACACCATGGCCATGGCGATCCTGGAACGCACCCGCGAGATTGGTTTGATGAAAGCGGTGGGGGCGACGAACCGCGACGTGCTAAGCGTGTTTCTGGGCGAAGCGGCAGGCATCGGCTTCATCGGCGGGGTGGGCGGCGTGGCCCTGGGCTGGAGCGGCGGACAGATCATCAACGTATTCGCGCTGGCGTATCTTGCGGGTCAAGCGGCGCAAACCGGCGGGCCGCCACCCACGGTGGCCGTTTACACGCCGTTGTGGCTTCCGGTGTTTGCCTTGGCCTTCGCCACCTTCATCGGTCTGATCAGCGGCCTGTATCCGGCTCTGCGCGCGGCCACGCTGGTGCCGGTGACGGCGTTGAAATATGAATAGATGCCTGACCAAAAGGCACGAAAACCGATGACGTAAATCACCTCTCGCGCCTGCTCAACTTTGGAGCAGGCTTTTTTATCGTACAATAAGCCACAGCTTTGTAGGACAATTTGGCAAATTGTCCTACCGAGGAACCGATGACGATCTACGACGACACCCTGAGCCACTATATCACCGAGCTTTTCGCAAAGCAGGATGAGGCCCAGCGCCGGGCGCTCGAAGAGTCGCCGGAGAAAGGCCTGCCCGCGATCAGCATCCAGCCCGAAGAGGGCCGTTTCCTGCAATTGCTGGCGCGGGCTTGCGGCGCAAAGAAGGCTTTGGAAATTGGCACCCTCGGCGGTTACAGCGGCATCTGGATTGCGCGCGGCCTCGCCCCGGGCGGCAAGCTCATCACTCTCGAAAAGTCGCCCAAACACGCGGCCGTGGCCGCTGAACATTTCGCGCTGGCGGGCGTAGAGGATCGAGTCGAGATTCGACTCGGCGACGCGACTCAACTGCTGGGCGAACTCAAAAGCGAGGGCTTGTTTGATTTTGTCTTCATCGACGCCGAGAAAATAAGCTACGGCCTTTATTTTGATTGGGCGCTGGACAACGTTCGAGTCGGCGGCATCATCGCCGCTCACAATGCTTTTCGCAACGGCGAAGCCGCCGGGGCCGGCGAGGCTGCCGAGGCCTCCTCTCCCGAAACGGCGGCCATCCGCGCCTTCAACCAACGCGTTGCCGCCGAGCCGCGCGTCATCAGCACCATCTACCCGGCGGGCGACGGAACGCTGATCGCGGTCAAAATAAAATGACGACGGACGACAGACGAGTGACGAAAGCCCGTCGTCTATCGTCTATCGCCTGGATGCCAATGGAGTGAACGCATGACTGACTATCTAACGAAACTTCGAGAGATGCGTGAGAAGGCGTTGGCCGGCGGCGGCCCCAAGCGCGTCGAGCAACAACACGAGCGCGGCAAGCTCACCGCCCGCGAACGACTGGCCCTGTTGTTGGACGACGGCTCGTTTCAAGAGCTGGGCGCGCTGGCCAGCCACAACGTCACCGACTTCGGCATGGCCAACCAGCGCTTCCCCGGCGACGGCGTCGTCACCGGCTTTGGCAAGATCAATGGCCGCCGCGTCGCCGTCTTTGCTCAAGACTTCACCGTGCTGGGCGGCTCGTTCTCCGAAGTGCAGTCCAACAAAATTTGCCGCATCCAGGATTTGGCTCTTGAAAGCGGCATCCCGCTGATCGGCCTCAACGACTCTGGCGGAGCGCGCATTCAAGAAGGTGTGCGGAGCCTGGCCGGCTACGGCGAAATGTTCACTCGCAACGTGCTGGCCTCGGGCGTCATCCCCCAGATTTCGGTGATGCTGGGGCCGTGCGCCGGGGGAGGCGTCTACTCGCCGGCCCTCACCGACTTCGTGATCATGACCCGCCACACCAGCTTCATGTTCATCACCGGCCCGGAAGTGATCAAGTCGGTGACCGGCGAAGAGGTAACGTTCCGCGACCTGGGCGGGACGCTGGTGCACAACAGCCAGAGCGGCGTGGCCCACTTTGCCGCCGAGACCGAACAGGCCGCCCTGGAACTGGTCAAACTGCTGTTGAGCTACCTGCCCCAAAACAACACTGAAGATCCGCCGCAGATCACGCCCCACGATCCGCCGAACCGGATGGAAAACTTATTGAACACCGTCGTGCCGTCGAACGAAGACGAACCCTACGACATGCATGAAATCATCAACGCCATTTTCGACCGCGACAGCTTTCTGGACATTCAGCCCTACTACGCCATGAACGCCATCACCGGCTTTGCCCGGCTCGACGGCTACTCGGTGGGTGTGGTGGCCAACCAACCGGCGCATATGGCCGGCATCCTCGACATTAATTCCAGCGACAAGATCGCCCGCTTCGTCCGCATCTGCGACGCTTACAACATCCCGGTCGTCACCTTTGTAGACTGCCCCGGCTACCTGCCCGGCGTGGATCAGGAACACTACGGCGTGATTCGCCACGGGGCCAAAGTCATTTACGCCTACTGCGAAGCCACCGTGCCCAAGATTTCCATCGTCGTCCGCAAGGCCATGGGCGGCGCTTATATCGCCATGAGCTCCAAGCAGATGCGAAGCGACCTGGCCTATGCCTGGCCTACCGCCCAGATTGCGGTGATGGGCGCCGACGGCGCGGTGCACATCCTGCGCCGCCAGGAGCTGGCCGCCGCCGCCGACCCGGCCCAACTGGAGCGCGATTTCGTGGCCGAGTATCGCGAGAAGTTTTACAACCCTTACGTCGCCGCCGACATGGGCCAGATCGACGAGGTCATCGAACCACGCGAAACCCGCCCCCGCCTCATCCGCGCCCTCGAAGTTCTGCGCACCAAAGTACAATCAAATCCGCAGAAGAAGCACGGGTTGATGCCGGTATGAATCGGACGAAGGACGACAGACCAAAGACGAGGCTTCACTTTTCGTCCATCGTCTTTCGTCCTTCGTCATAATTCTGAGGATCGCATGATTGAACTATTGCAACTCGGCCTTCAACTCACCGTCTTCGGCATGGGGTTGGTGTTTCTCCTGCTGGCCCTATTGTGGGGCGGCATGGCGCTGATGTTACGGCTGGATCGCCCGCCTTCCCCAACAGCGGCGGCCACACCTGTTGAGTCGGTGGTTGCCGACTCTGGCCCCGACCCCGACAAGCTGGCCGCCATTGCCATTGCGGTTCGCCTGCACTGGCACGTGCGGCGCAAGCAAGCCGCGCCGCTTATGCGCAGCCATCTCCCCGGCGCACTGCCCAGCCGCTGGGTGATGGCCGGGCGCACGCGCCAAAACCGAAGCTGGACTCCAAATCGAAAATAAGACTCGTCGTAAGACCCTTCGGTTTTTCGCGCTGTTTGCGACCCGAAGGGTCTGGCACGCAGGGCAACTATGAGACGCTACACATTAAAAATCGCCGACAAAGAATTCGTGATTGACGTGGAAGAGCTGGCCTCAGACGAGTTCCGGGTCCAAGTAGACGGCGAAGAATTTGTCGTCCGCCTCTCCGGCGACGAAGACCTGGCCGGGGCCACCATCACCCCGGAGATCGTGTCAGCGGACGCCTCTACACCCTACCGCCCGCCGGCGCCCGAAACCTTGCCCCCGGTGCGAACCACGGCCAGGCCGCCCTTGCCTTCCCGACCGCAACTTGCTCAGAATGGGTTCCGTTCGGAACTCACTGCGCCTATGCCGGGGACAATTCTCTCGGTGGACGTGAAACCGGGCGCCAAAGTGGAATATGGCCAACTTCTCATGATTCTGGAGGCGATGAAGATGAAGAACTCGCTCAAATCGCCGCAAGCGGCAGTGGTGAAAGAAGTGCTTGTTCAGCCGGGGCAAACCGTTGGTTACGGTGATGTACTGATGCGCTTTGAAAAAGCATAAACGGAACCACGGATTACACCGATTTCACGGATTTTAGATTTGTAATCGGTGTAATCCGTGAAATCCGTGGTTCCAAACTCATGGACTCGATTTCGTTCACACAACTTTTGCAAGGCGTTCTAAATCTATCGTGGGGTTCGGCGCTAATGATGGCCGTCGGCGGCGGGCTAATCTACCTCGCCGTCGCCAAAGAATACGAGCCGATGCTGCTGTTGCCCATTGGGGCCGGGGCCATTCTGGCCAACCTGCCGCTCTCGCCGATGATCGAAGCCGGCGGCTTGCTCAACGTGCTCTACAACGCTGGCGTTGCCACCGAGGTTTTCCCGCTCCTCATCTTCGTCGGCATTGGGGCGATGACTGATTTTGGGCCGTTGCTCGAAAACCCGAAGATGGTTCTGCTGGGCGCGGCGGGCCAATTTGGCATCTTTGGCACTTTGATGCTCGCTCTGCTGTTGGGGTTCGATCTAAAAGAGGCGGCCTCCATCGGCATCATCGGCGCCATTGACGGGCCAACCTCAATCTACGTCAGCAACCTGCTCGCCCCGCACCTGCTGGGGCCAATCGCCGTCACGGCTTACAGTTATATGGCCCTCGTGCCCATCATCCAGCCGCCCATCATGCGCCTGCTCACCTCACGCAGTGAGCGCAAAATCCGCATGCCTTACAGCCAGCGGACCATCAGCCGCCGCACGCGAGTCATGTTTCCCATCATCGTCACCATCGTCGTTGGCGTGCTGGTGCCCATGTCGATCCCGCTCATCGGCATGTTGATGCTGGGCAACCTGCTGAAAGAGTCGGGGGTGGTGGAAAGGCTGACCAGCGCTTCGTCGAAGGAGATCGCCAACATCGTGACCTTGTTCCTCGGTTTGGCCGTCGGCTCCACCATGCAAGCTGGCTCTTTCTTGAAGGTCGATACGTTGCTCATTCTCGGTCTTGGCATTCTGGCCTTTGGCCTGGACACGGCGGCAGGGTTGTTGTTCGCCAAATTCCTAAACATGCTCAGTCGCGGCCAGTTCAACCCCTTGCTCGGCGCGGCCGGCATCAGCGCCTTCCCGATGGCGGCGCGGGTGGTGAACAAGATGGTGCAGGACGAAGACTTTGAGAACTTTCTGCTGATGCACGCCATGGGCGCGAACACCGCCGGGCAGATCGGGAGCGTGGTGGCTGGCGGTGTTTTATTGGCGCTGTTGGGAGTCCAATAGACAATTGGCGCGTTCCAAAAGACTGTTAATTCACAATGCCTCTCGTCCGTGTTTTGGAACCCGCTATATACAATGCTAAAGAAAACTTTCGCATTTGCCTTGGTGGCCCTCGCACTCATTGGAGGGTGCGTTTTAATAGTGACTCTCCTGTCCGCGCGTTATGCTTGGCTAAACATTGCCCCAACTGTTCCGATTTATCCGGGAGCAACAGTTTTACAGCAGGTAACAGATGGAATAGGAACAAGCCGACCTATCGTCACTAATCAATACGCATCGTTAGACGCTCCTGAAAGGATAATTGCATTTTATGAAGAGCAAGGATCTTGCCGTGAAGGAAATGAGGCTATAAGCAGACGCGAGTTGTGCCGCGGGGAGGCTACGCCCTTCGGAGAATCTTCGTGTATATAGACTCGGACTCTTTCGCATCCAAAGGTTCAACATATTTTGCAATCGAAATCAGGTGGCATGGATGTAGTTCCGACTTGGAGTAAACCGCACATTTGCACTTGAAAGCAGAGTACGGCCCGCTTCGCAAACGAATTCGTTCCATCCCCAAATTCGCTGTAGTGTTGAGCGGCCTAAAAATCTCCGCATTCAAATCCGCCATTCTGAAAATTCGTGCTATGAAAGCGAACCAAACAATTCAGCAGATTTGCCGTACTTCGCATCCACCACAAGCTTTTATAATGGAGATATGTCGTTTCCATCCAATCAATTCGTTTCCGCCAAAGAAGACTTCCGCCGGGCGCGGCAGAAAGCGGCCTTGCAGGAGATCATGGCCCGCCTGACGGGTAAATCGACAACTCTGCTATCGTACGAAGAAGTGGCGCGCAAACTGAAAGTGGCCGGCCAGGCTTCGCGCGGTTTGCAAGAGATCCCGCTCGAGGCGATTGTAGGCAGTGTGGGCCGCTACGGCGACTTCACGCGCGACTTCCTGCCCCGCCAGGATAGTGACGAGCAACGCTGGGCGATGGTCAAAGCGGCCGTCACCGATCCGCATCAAAGTGGTTTGCCGCCGATTGAGGTCTATCAAATCGGCGACGCCTATTTTGTTCTCGATGGTAACCACCGGGTGTCGGTCGCCCGTCAACTCGGCGTGACTCACCTCGAGGCTTACGTCATCGAAATTAAAACCAAAGTCTCACTCTCGCCCGACGATCAACCCGACGATCTGATCATCAAGGCCGAACACGCCAGGTTTCTGGAAGAAACCTGGCTCGACCAGTCGCGCCCCGACTCCGACTTCACCCTCACTGCGCCCGGAAGTTACGCCCAGCTTGAGCAGGAGATCGAAATCTACCAGCAAGCGCTGAGCGCCGAGGCAGGGCGCGAGGCGGCTTTTGCCGAGGCGGCCAGCCGATGGTTCGACGATGTCTATGCCCCCGCCCGCCTGATGATTCAAGAGAAGGGCATGTTGAGAGATTTTCCGGGGCGAACAGAAGCCGACCTGTATTTATGGATAGTGCGGCATCGCTCAGAGCTGGAAGAAGAGTTGGGCTGGCCGATCCGGCCCGAAGCCGCCGCCTCTGATTTGGCAACCCAGTTTGGCCCCAAACCACCCGGGAGCACGGCCAACCGCATCCTGAACACTCTCCTGCCCGAGACATTGACTTCCGGTCCGACACCGGGCGAGTGGCGCAAAGAGAAACTGGCCGAGCGTTACACGGATCGATTGTTTGCCGATGTGCTGGTTCCATTGAGCGGTGAAGAGAGCAGTTGGTGCGCGCTGGAACAGGCGCTGATCTTGGCTAAGCGCGAAGAAGCCCGGCTTCATGGTTTGCATATCATCCCCTCACCAGATGATGTTGAAAGTGAGGCGGCGCTCGCCGTGCAGGCCCGGTTCAACCGGCACTGCGCCGAAGCCGGACTGACGGGCAATTTGGCAATTGAGTCTGGTGAGATTGCCCGCAAGATTTGTGACCGCGCGGTGCTGACCGATCTGGTGATTCTAAATTTGGCCTATCCGCCGTCATCGCAATGGCTGGCCCGGCTTGGCTCCGGCTTTCGTACCATCATCAGCAAGTGTGCCCGCCCGGTGTTGGCCGTGCCCGGCCAGGCCTCGCCGCTGGCAAGCGCCCTGCTGGCCTACGATGGAAGCTCAAAAGCGAAAGAGGCCCTGTTTGTAGCCACCTACATGGCCGAGATGTGGAAGATTCCGCTGGCTGTTCTCACCGTGGCCGAAGCCGGAAATACTTCAGCGGAGACTCAGGATCACGCCAGGGCCTACCTGGAATTGCACGAAGTCGAAGCCATGTTCATCAGTATCGAAAGCCCGTCGGTGCCTGAGGCGATCTTGAAAACGGCTGAAGAACTAGTTAGCGATCTAGTCATCATGGGCGGCTACCGGGCGCACCCGGTGATGGAAGTCATGTTGGGGAGTTCGGTGGATCAGGTTCTGCGCGAGAGCAAGAAGCCGATGCTAATTTGCCAATAGGCTCACATTATCTTCATATTAGCTTCATCTTTCCGAGGTAAACTTCTTCAACATCTTACCGGAAAGAAAGAGCCATATGCCCCCACAAAGAAAGAAAACAGCCTCCAGAGGATTCAAACTCCCGTGGCCGATGCTGACGATTGTTGGCGTGCTGGCCCTGCTGGGCGGAGGCGGCTTCATGACCGCCGCTCACCTTGAAGACAGTGATGCTTTCTGCGCTTCATGCCATTCCCAGCCCGAGAGCACGTTCTACGACCGTAGTCAGTCAGCAACGGCAGTAGATTTAGCCTCTCAGCATCATGGCGAATCGACGAAGTGCATTGACTGCCACTCGGGGCCGGGGGTTATCGGGCGGGCGAGCGCTATCCAACTGGGAGCAGGCGACCTCATAGCTTTTGTCACCACAACCGCCAAGCAACCGGCGCCGCTCACCCATCCGATCAGCGATGCTACCTGCCTCAAGTGCCACGCCGATACGATCACCACCCGAAATTTCAACCGCCACTTCCACGCATTTTTGCCCCAATGGCAGGCGCTGGACAAAAACGCCGCCACCTGCGTGGACTGTCACTCGGCCCACACCACTGATGGAGACCCCTCAATTATGTTCCTGCAAAAGGCGCATACAGAGGAAGTTTGCCAGCGATGCCATACCGCGTCGGGTGCTGGGGGCTGATTCTGAAACGCATCGCAATCAAACAGCCTCTTCGGTGTAAAATATCATCATTGCTGTTCGCTTAACCTACTTACAGGAGTCTCCATGCCCAAACAATACGCATCTCCGCCCGCAATGGTGATTGACCCGAAGAAGAAATACACGGCTACCTTCAAAACCGAGAAGGGCGATTTCGTCGTCGATCTGTACGCCGATAAGGCCCCGCAGACCGTCAACAACTTCGTCTTCCTCGCCCGCGACAAGTTCTATGACGGCGTCACCTTCCATCGCGTTATTCGCGACTTTATGGCTCAATGCGGCGACCCGACCGGCACCGGAAGTGGCGGCCCCGGCTACCGCTTCAGCGACGAGTTCCACCCGGCCCTCAAACACAACGGCCCCGGCATTCTTTCCATGGCTAACGCCGGGCCGAACACCAACGGCAGTCAGTTCTTCATCACTCACCGGGCCACGCCCCACCTCGACGGCAAACATGCTGTCTTTGGCAAAGTGATTCAGAGTCTGGAGGTCCTGCTCGCCATTCCCGATCGTGACCCTCAACGGGCGAGAGAACCGGGGGCGAAGATCGCTACGATTGAAATTGCCGAGGGGTAAAGCAGAACTTTGGCGAGCCTCTACTACTACCAAAAATTTCCGTGTGGGAGGGAAGGGTGCTTGAACAAAACAGTTCGATCTCAATTCGCCGGCTGGCCAGCCTCGATGCGTTGACGTTGCTCTACAACCAGGCCCACTTTCGCCGGGCCGCCGGTCGGCGCATCGAGCAATCGCAACAAACTGATCTCGGCCTGACGATGATCCTTTTGGACATCGACAACTTCAAAGACTACAACGATCGTTTTGGCCCTCAGGCCGGAGATGCGGCTCTGCGTTACATCGCCGACATCCTGCAAGAAACCTTGCGCGCCGACGACCTGCTGGCTCGCTACGGCAGTGATGAATTTGCCATTCTCATGACCGGCCGGCAGGAAGCCGCCGCCGCAACTGCCGAGCGCATCCGCGCCATCGTCGAAACCCACTGCTCGCCCCGGCAAAATCCTGACCTGCGCCAACTGCTCACGGCGTCGTTCGGAGTCGCCGTTTTCCCCGCGCCCCCGTCCCCGTTAGACGAGTTCATCGAACGAGCGCAACAGGCAGTGCAACAGGCCAAAGAGGCCGGCAAGAATCGTGTATCTGTAGCAACCTAAAAAACAAGAGCGGGCTTGAAGGCCCGCTCTTGTTCAAATTATTTCCCAGCGTTCATCTCTCGCCGATCGCCCCACCGCCTCAATCACTTTTTGGACGGCCAGGCCGTCGGCGAAATTTGGCGAGGGTGTTGGACGCGTGCTCCGCAAGCTGGCAAAGAAGGGATCGGTTAAAGCGCCATACACCTTGTCGAACGTGTTTCGCCCGTGAAAGCCGGCACTGAGTTCCGCCGGGATGGCGATCTCTTTTATTTCCCCCTCACCCGCCCGCGCCCCCGACACTTTTCCGACGTGGGCCATCGGCTCATCGTATTCATACACCAGCACCCCCGCCGAGCCATACAACTCAAATCGCTGATAATTGTGGCGCTCAGGCGCAACCCGCGAGAGTTGCACCGTGGCTTGCCCGCCTCCCGCAAACTCGGCCACGAACGCGGCCGCATCATCCGTTTCTACTATCACCATCGTCCCGCCCGCGCCTGGCCGCTCACCGATGAAGGTCGCCAGACTGCCCGCAACTCGCTTCATCGGCCCGCACGCCGGAACCGCCCTCGACCAGCGTTGTCTTCCAACTCGCCGCCCGCTTCGGGTCCAGCCACGAGCCATGCAAGTAACATGCTTGAACGTGGCGCAGGCGCCCCAGATACCCCGAGGCGATTAATTGTTTCACGAAGCGCGGCCCCGGCATTCCGCGATACGTCAGAAACACCATGTGCCGCCGGCCAAGTTGCTCGGCGCGGTCAAGCATCCTCTGAGCTTCAGCCGTGTTCAACGCCAGCGGCTTTTCGCAAATCACATGCGCCCCGGCTTCCAGGGCCGCTAAAGCCATCGGCGCATGCAAGTGATTGGGCGTGCTGATCACAACTGCTTCCGGCTTCATCTCGGCCAGCATTGGCTCATAGTCGGTGAAGGTGCGCGGCATACCAAACTTGGCCGCCAACGTTGCCAGCCGCTCCGGGCTCCGGCCACACAAGGCCACCAGTTCAACGTCGGGTCGGGCGCGAAGGCCGGGCAGGTGCGCGCTGTCGGCCCACCAACTTGTGCCGACAACGGCAGTGCGAATCAGATCAGCCATAAATGCTCCATTCTATGTCACCCTCATCAGGTGGCGCGGTCCGAGTCTAAGAGAGTGTCTTAAAAGTCGCTCAAAGCCCGCGTCCTCGCGGTTGGAGAGCAGTTTTAAGACAGTCTCTAAGCTTTGTAAGCCAGCAATCGCAACCCGTTGAGCGAAACCAGCACCGTGCCGCCTTCGTGGCCGATGACAGCCATCGGCAGAGGCAGGTTCACCACAAAAATACTCACCAACATTAACCCGATCATAAACAGGGCAAAACCCAGGTTGGTAATCAGGGTTTTGCGGGTAGCGCGGCTGAGCGACATGACGTACGGGATGTTGCGCAGATCATCGGCCATCAGCACAATATCGGCGGTCTCCAGGGCAACGTCGGTGCCAGCCGCGCCCATGGCAATGCCAATGTTGGCCGTCGCCAGCGCCGGGGCGTCGTTCACCCCATCGCCCACCATGGCTACCGGGCCAAAACGCTCCCTGAGTTCTTTGATGATGCGCAATTTATCTTCCGGCAACAGGTCGGCATGGAACTCATCCACCCCGGCTTGTTTGGCAATGGCGCGCGCCACGCGTTCGTTGTCGCCCGTCAGCATCACGACCCGTTCAACGCCCACCGCTTTGAGTTCACGAACCACCGAGGCCGAGTCGCGGCGGAGAACATCGGCAATACCGATCACGCCCAAAGGATGGACGACGCCGCCTTCCATTCGAGCGACGATGACCGATGTTTTGCCTTCGTCCTGCAACTGCTCTGTGGCCAGCAACGCCCCGGCCAACTCCGGCCTGGCAAAACCTTCAAAGTAGCGCGGACTACCGATGTGAACTTCCTGCCCGTTCACCACCGCGCGCACGCCTTTGCCAGTTTCGGCCTGAAAAGCTGTCACTTCGGCGATAAGCAGTTGCCGCTCGCGCGCCGCTTTGACAATTGATTGCGCCAGTGGGTGCTCCGACTTGGCTTCGACCGCGGCGGCCAGGGCCAGCACTTCAGCCTCGGAGAACTGTTCGGCGACCGGCCGAACGTCGGTTACTTGCGGCTTGCCTTCGGTGAGCGTGCCCGTCTTGTCGAAAGCGATCACTTTAATGCCCGCCGCTTGCTCCAAATAAACGCCGCCTTTGAAGAGAATGCCTTTGCGCGCCCCATTGCCAATGGCCGAGAGAATGGAGGCGGGGGTGCTGATGACCAGCGCGCACGGGGAGGCGGCCACCATCGCCGTCATCGCCCGGTAAAACGCTATGTCGAAGGCTTCGCCAAATCCGTAGATCGGCACGACGATGAGCAGGAGAGTCAGGACGATAACCCCTGCTGCATAATACTGCTCGAAGCGATCGATGAAGCGCTGAGTCTTCGCCTTCTCGCTATGCGCCTCTTCCACCAGCTTAATCATTTTGGCAATGGTGGAGTCTTGCGCCAGTTTGGTGACTTGAATCTCCAGGCCGCCACGGCCATTAATCGTGCCAGCCAGAACATTACTGCCCTGGTGTTTGCTCACCGGCATCGACTCACCGGTAATCGAGGACTGATCCACCGCACTGTCGCCTTCTAGTACCACCCCGTCCATCGGAATGCGTTCGCCGGGGCGCACGATCACAACGTCGTTGGGAACGATCTTCTCGATGGGCAACATGATTGTCCGCCCACCGCGACGCGTCAATGCTTCTTTGGGCCGCAGTTTCATCAGCGCCCGAATGGCGTTGCGGGTGCGATCCATAGCATAACTTTGCAACACGTTGGAAAACGAGAATAAGAACAACAACATGGCTCCTTCAAACGGCGAGCCAACCAGCCAGGCGCCCACCGCCGCCAGCACCATGAGCAAATCGACGTCAAGTGTGAGCTGGCGAAGGGACTGGAAGCCGCCCTTCACGCCGAATACTCCTCCGGCCACGTAAGCCACCAGATACAGACCGTCGGCCAAGAGCGGCGTGGCCTTCAGTTCATGCATCACCCAGCCGCTAATCATGGTCATGAAAGTGACAGCAGTGAGAATGGCTTCGAGTCGATCCGACGTTAACCAGGCGCGGAGGCGGCTAAACACTGTTTGGGGTGATTCGGTGGCCGGAGTCAATTTTTCAGAGGCGAGGGCAATGGGCATGCCCAGTCGCCTGACGCGGCGAGTGATGACATCCGGTGAAATAACTGCGCTGTCGTAGGTAACGCTAAGCACGCCGCCCCAGTAACTGGCTGTGGCTCGCCGCACGCCATCCATTTGAAGCAGGCGGTTCTCAACGATCGCCGCGCAAGACTCGCAAGCCCGGCCACCCTGCCGCTCCAACCGCAAGTTGCACGTGGCGAACCGGTCGCGGAAGATGGGGGCGATGTGTTGAGCAATGCGAGCCACCTCCGGCTCGGGGATCAGGATCGGGTCGTAATCAAAGGCAACCAATTCACGCTGGGTGTCGAGGTCAACTTTGACGATTCCGGGATGCTCCGCCACGGCGACATTAATCACCACGGCACAGCTGTCATCTTGTGGCGCGCTGCCCGGCAATAAGGTGGATGGGGTTTCTGAGGGGTAATTTTCTGTGGTCATGGTTTTGGAATCCAGTGAAATCCGCAATAGCTGTTCGATTCGGTTTTGCTACTTTTTCAACCGGCGGCATTTGGGGCACAGGCCGTAATACACCACCCGCGCGCCGCGCAGTTCGTAACCAGAGCCGTCAGCGACGCGGCGCGCCACCGCGCCCAGCGGCGCATCGAGGAAGTCTTCGATGCGATGACAACGGGTGCAAACCAGGTTGACGTGCGGCGAGGGGTCGGCGTCATAATGAATTGCGCCATCACTGGCATCGCCAAGCTCTTGAATTAATCCCGCCCCGGCCAAAGTTTTCAAAGTGTTGTAAATGGTAGCTCGGCTAAGGGAGGGAAAATCCGGGCGCAGTTGCTCGAACAACGCTTGCGCGGTAGGGTGGCTTTTGTTGCCAGCCAGCGCCTGGCAAACCGCCAGCCGCTGGGGTGTGACTCGCAGGCCGGCTTCTTTCAAGACAGCCACCATTTCGGCCCCAAGAGAGTCTCCAGAGTCAAACTGGAGTTTAGGGATGAGAGAGGGCATAATAAAGACCCATTCCTTTTTTAGAATTAGTCTAAATTATAGGCAAAAATAAAAGCCTGGCAAGAGGTCTCTTATCATGGTTTGATCATTGATAGCATGATCAACTATTTCAGTTTCTTCAGCACCAGCTTCCCGGTTTGCTGAACGTTCGCATTTGCCTCAGCCGCCCACGCTTTTGCGGCGGCAGTTACTGCGCCCACGTCATACTTCGCCAGGTCGCGCATAGAAGCGGCGACAGCGCCGCGCACCAGTTTGTCGTCGTCAGCGGCGAGGGTGGCGAGAATCGCGATTGCCTGTGGCAGGCGTCCCTTAGCCCAAACATTGCCCAGCGTCCCGGCCACAATCCAGCGGTTGTGCCCGTCCGTGTCCTTTGCCCATTCAGTCAGGGTTGTCAGCATCGTCTCAGGGTTGTCCGGATTGCCTACGCCGAGAATGGGATGCTTCTCTTTGGCGATCTGTCCCAGACAAAACCTCACGTTCTTGCGCACGTACTCGCTCTCGTCGTGGCGCAATTGATCCATCAGGGCAATCACCTGGCGCGGCTGTTTGAGGCCGTAACGCATCAGGGCATTCGTCGGCACGCGGCGCACGTTGGGGCTGGGGTCGGCGACCCACTGCCTCATCAGGTCGTAGACAAATTCCGGCTGGGTCAAGCCGATCTGATCGTCAAAAGCATTGGCAATGCACTCGCGCACTTCCCAACGCGAGTCGGCGGCCAGTTTGTGAGCGGTGGCCACAATTGAGTCGGGGGCCACTTTGCCAATCTCGCCCAGGGCGATGCAGGCCAGACAACGGACAGCGGCTTTATCGTCCGCCGCCAGCTTTTTCAACCATATCAGCCGGTTCTTCGGTTTAGCCGCCAACCGTTCCCCGGCCGCGAGGCCAATGGGCTTGATGGTTTTGACCACAAAGCCGATCTCAACCGGACCGTTGGCTTTCACTTCTTTCAGCTTTTTGAAAACGAGAAGAGCCGAATCAAGCGCCTCAAGCGAATCCGAGTCAACGGCGGCGACGAAGCTCAAAAGAATGTCTTTCATAACTGGCAATTCCATCCTCAACGCGCGGGGGCGGTGTTGGGCAACTTCACTTCCACCTTGCTAAAGAAGGCGTAGGTGAGCAAGGCGGCGATGGCATAGAAGGCCGTGGTGGCTACAAAGAGCGGCGCAAAGCCGTAGCGTTGTTGCACAAAACCACTGAGGGCCGGGCCGAACGTCCAGCCGATCTCCCACATCAGCGTCTGGGCGCTGTTGAGCGTGGCCCGTTCGCCGTCGGGCACTTGCTCCATGCTGAAGGCCTGGTACAACGGCCCGCCAAGATTCATCAGCGCCCCGCGAATCAAAAACGACACTGCCGCCACAAACAATCCCGGCCCAAAGCCAATAAGCATCATAAACACCAGCGACGCCGCCTGGGTGAAAACGACCGACCGCACCTTGCCAAATCTTTCGGCCAGCTTCGGCCCATAAAGTGTCGCCACGCCGGTCGTCACTGCTGCCAGGCTGAACAGCAGGCCCAGTTGATCGTCGGGCAGGAGAAAGCGCTCTTTGAAGAACACATTCATGTAAGGAATCAGTATCGCCGCGCCAAAGCCAATGAAGATGTTAGGCACGATGAGCTTGAGGGCCAGCGGGCGGGTGAGCTGACGCCACAACTGATCGATTCCAATCTTTGGGCTGGAGACGCGCCAGCCCTCTGGCATTTCCCTGATCAGCCATAGCGGGATCACACTCACCAGCGTCAACATGGCACTGAGGCCAATCACGGCCCGGTACGCTTCCGGGCTCTCCAGCCCGATTCCTAACGACCCGGCCAGCCAGCGCGGCAATTGCCCGCCCAGCAAACTTCCGGCAAAGCCGGCCAGGGTGGTGAGGCCAAACTGGGCGGGTCGAGTCCTTCGATACCATCATCATGAACGGCCCGGAACTTAACAATGAGATAGCCTGTGACACGCCAAGCAAAGCTACCCCGGCCACCATCATTGCCGGAGAAGCCGCCCCGACCAAAATGAATGTAGCCAGTGTCACCCCTACGTTGCCCAGCAACAGCGACGTTCGCCGCCCGATCCGGTCGGCCAACACCCCAAGCGGCAGGCCTAACATCAGAATCACGCCCGACGGAATCGAGGCCAGGAATCCGAGGAAACCCTTATCGAATCCGAGCGAGAGGATGTACAGGTTGAAATACAATTGATAGATGCTGAACGATACCCCGCCAATAATCATCGAGGCCAGGTACAACCAGGCATTCCGCTCAAAATCGGGCAGGCGGCGGATCATTCGAGAAAAAATGGAGACTCGTGATTGCATAATGGTTTTCTAATCGCCAAATAAAAACGCCGCGAGCGGTGTGGGCGCCCACGGCAGAAATTCTGCTTATTGGCTGGCAGATGGCAGTCTAACACACCGTGAAAAGGAGCGTCAAGGTTTGTAACCTTTTCACGGCTCGCGCATCTAAACGCGTGGGAAGACTCCCGCGCCAACCAGTTTCGACTGCTTTGGGAGAAATAATAATGAAGAACACAACCGCTTCGCCTGAACTAACTGTGCTCATGAAAGCCGATTACGAAACTGCTCTGGCTCGCGTGGTGGATGCGCTCAAACGGGAAGTTGGAACGGGTAGCGGCCTCGCTCAAGGAGTAACCGACCATGCCAATGTATGAATTTGGCTGTCCAAAGTGCGGCGACGAGTTTGAAGAGCTGGTGCGAAATGCAGACGCCATCAAAGAAGTCGTTTGCCCCTCGTGTGGTAGTGGCAAAGTGAAAAAGAAACTCTCAACGTTTGCACCCAGAGTCAAAGGCGCAGCCCCGGCTTCGGCCAGCGCCGCCTGTAACACCGGCGGCACCTGAGGGCTGCGATAGCTCTGGCCGTGCGCCGTGTCACCTTTTACAAACCGTCGCATCTAACAAGCACACCTCTTCTGACGCCCGGGAACCCGACTCAGCGTCGAGCCGGGTTTCCAGGCATATTGCTTGATAGAAAGGCTCTTTCTTATGGAAATGACCATTGACTTCCCCGGCGGCGCGCGCGTGGATGCCCATTTTGGCCCGTTCGCAGTGATGACGGATCAGCCGCTACAAGGTAGCGGGCAGAATTCTGCTCCTACCCCGTTTGCCACTTTTCTGGCCTCCATTGGCACCTGCGCCGGAATCTACGTCCTCGGTTTCTGCCGCCAGCGCGGCATCCCTGCCGACGGTATCACCCTCACCGAGCGCTTTGAATCCGACCCGGCCACGGGCATGATCGGCAAAGTCCTGCTCGACATCAGCCTCCCGCCCAACTTCCCCGAAAAATACAAAGCCGCCGTCATCCGCTCCGCCGAGCAGTGTGCTGTCAAGAAGCACTTCGAGCACCCGCCGCAATTTGAGATCAGCACTGTGACAAGCGAGCCGGTTGCCGGGTGATAATCGTCACTGGACTGATCAACCCCACATTATCTATAATCCACCCATCATGGGTGAACCCCCCTCTGGCCTGCTTGCATGGCGGAGGGGCTGTGCCTGTTCCCCAAATCCATCATCTACTCACCGGAGGAACCTGATATGCCCGCTGACACTCTCACCGTCACCGACAACCGCACCGGCAAGACCTACGAATTCCCCATCGCCAACGGCGCCATCAAGGCTATGGACTTGCGCCAGATCAAAACCGGGGCCGACGACTTCGGCCTCATGGCCTACGACCCGGCCTTTATGAACACCGCCAGCACCAAGAGCGCCATCACCTATCTTGATGGCGACAAGGGCATTCTGCGCTATCGCGGCTATCCCATCGATCAGTTGGCCGAAAAAAGTACCTATCTGGAAACCGCCTATTTGATCCTTTATGGCGAACTGCCCACGGCCAGCCAGCTTGAACAGTGGACGTCCGACATCATCCACCACACCTTCCTCCATGAGAACCTCAAGCATCTCATGGAGACCTTCCGCTACGACGCCCACCCGATGGGCATGTTCATCAGCATTGTCGCCGCCCTCTCCACCTTTTACCCGGAGGCCGGCAACATCTCCAACCCGGAAAATCG
>CAYSIV010000043.1:0-2807 GCA_964431175.1 uncultured Anaerolineales bacterium | reverse complement strand
CATGGGCTTGCCCTATGTCTACCCCGACAACGACCTGAGCTACACCGGCAACTTCCTGAGCATGATGTTCAAGATTGCCGAAACCAAATACAAACCCAACCCGGTGCTTGAGCATGCCCTCGACGTGCTCTTCATTCTCCACGCCGACCACGAGCAGAACTGCGGCACCAACGCCATGCGGGCCATTGGCTCATCGCACGTCGATCCGTACTCGGCCATGGCCGGGGCGGCGGCGGCGCTCTACGGCCCCCTGCACGGCGGGGCCAACGAAGAAGTGCTGAAGATGCTGGCCCAGATCGGCGACAAGAAGAACATCCCGGCCTTCGTCGAAAAGGTGAAGAAAGGGGAAGGCAAACTCATGGGCTTCGGCCATCGCGTGTACAAAAACTACGACCCGCGCGCCAAGATCATCAAGCAAACCGCCGACGCCGTGTTTGAAGTGACAGGCCGCAACCCCTTGCTGGACATTGCCCTGGAGTTGGAGCGGATTGCCCTGGCCGACGATTATTTCATCAGCCGCAAACTTTACCCGAATGTGGACTTCTATTCGGGCATCATCTATCAGGCCATGAAACTGCCGACGGCCATCTTCCCGGTGCTGTTCGCCATTCCGCGCACGGTGGGCTGGCTCACTCAATGGGTGGAACTGCTCGCCGACGCCGACCAGAAGATCGCCCGCCCGCGCCAGATTTATCTCGGCCACGACACGCGCGACTACGCGCCGATGGGAGCGCGCAAATAAGCCGCCGTCGAGACTTCCGAAGTTTCAAAAACTTCGGAAGTCTTATGCATTTCGCACCGAACTGCATCTAACCTGATGACCGACACTGACTCTGATCGCGCTCTGCCCGCCGAGGCCGGCGAGCGGCTCTACAAGTCGCTCGACCTGAGCGAGTATCTCAAACCTCCCGAAGGTTAGGAACCTTCGGGAGGTTTTTTGTTTGTCACCTTTCCAACCCTCCTGCATCCAAAGAAGTAGAAGGGCAACGTAGCCCAAACAACATAAAACTCAATGGAGGGTTTACATCATGCAAAACTTACTCAATGTCGCCAGTTGGGATCGGATCGTGAGGGTGACGCTCGGCATCGCCATGATGATCGTCGGCTTCACCGGAATCGTGCCCGGTGCCTGGGGAACCGTTGTGGGCGTGGTGGGCCTGATCCCGCTCATCACCGGCCTCGTCGGCTTCTGCCCGCTGTACTTCGTCTTCAAGTTCCGCACCTTGAAAAAGACGCTGACCGGCGCGAAGTGAACTCTTACCGGCCCAAAGCAACCAAACAGGGAGCGCGTACATCAACCCATGCCGCGCTCCCCGCAATATTGTTTGAGGGGAAGATGAAGCGATTGGCGGTCACACTGGATGAGCAGTTTGCCGAAAGCGCCTGGCTGGCACTGGCCGTTCGAGCAAACTTGAAGGGGATGAACCATCGGGAGGATTAGCGCCACTGCGCTGGACGGTGTAGCACAACCCCGCTTGGTGTGGTGATGGTATTTGGCAACGGACTCTTGGCTAACTCAACATGGCCGATGTGGAGAGCAACGTTAGCCGCTTTCTTGAGCGCGAAAGAAGATCGACCCGGCGGGAAAGCGGCAACTACACGTTTGGCAGGAAATAGACGGCGCACTGCTTCCACTGGCCCTGTCAGATCGCTGTCGGCAGAAATCAGCAGGGCTACATCGAGCTGGTTTTGGTAAGCGTCGGCCATGAGTTCGACCGAGATATTGACATCAGTCATCTTTTCGTGATAGGTGGTGTAAGTGTGGCCGCACTTGCGGCAGACGACAGTCTCGGCCAAGAATTGGCCGTAGTAGAGGTGAAAGTCGGGTAGGGTCCGGAGGGCGTCGAGAAACACAGCTTGTCGTCGGCGCTTATCTTCTGGTTGCTTTATAACGGTGGTGAAATACTTGGTGGTGACGAGTGCCTGATCAAGCTTCAAGAGTTGCCCGGCCAGAGCCTGGATATTGAGCCAGTAAAACCGTTTCCACTTTTTGGCGCGCAGGCCGTAGTACAGATTGTAACCATCCACATAAGCAATGACTCGTTCCATGTGCCAACTCCGCTATTAAAGGGACAGCCCACCCTTGCGGGTGGGCGTCGGCCCGGAGATGCTATCTCCGGGGGGGTTATCTATATTGTATCCAGTTACGTAACGGCGTCAATAACCAGTCGTGAATTTGTACACCCGCACGTTTTTCTCTTCGGCCATCACCGGCCACTCGGGCAGAAAGAAGGTGTTGACCACCACCCGCGCCCCCGGCCTCAACTCGCGCTTGAACTTAGGCAGGAGTCGGGCGTTCGCCTTTGGCAAAAGGTAGAGGGTAATGACGTCGGCTTCCCCCAGAGCCACGTCGAAGAAATTGGCGCGATGAACCGTCACCCGGTCGCCCAGGCCGAGCAGGGCAATCATCGCTCGCGTCCACAGATATTTGAGCGGATCAATTTCCACGCCCACCGCCCGCGCCCCGAACTCGCGCGCGGCGATGAACAACACCCGCCCGTCGCCCGATCCCAAATCGTAAACCATCTCGCCCGGCTGGACGTTTGCCAGCCGCAACATGCGCCGCACGGTACTGACCGGCGTTGGCACCCAGTGCGCGCCGGTGAAGAAGGGGACAATGGTGGAAAAGAAGGAGATGAGGGAGAGAACAACGGCGAGCCAGAGGAGAGAAGAGAGAGAAGCGGAGAGCATGAGGGTAAGTGGTTATTAGTAATTGGTTATTGGTTATTAGAGATTGAACGAGAGCAACTATTACTACAACGAAAAGTAGCATTACAACGAAAAGTAGGCTACAAAAGCTTTAAGGT
>CAYSIV010000042.1:21823-26872 GCA_964431175.1 uncultured Anaerolineales bacterium | reverse complement strand
TGGGTCTTGCGGTATTTGCCAAGGTAGGAGCCGTCGGCGTCAATGACGGCGGCGGTGTTGTAATACACCCCGGCGTTTTCTTCTTCGTACATCGGCACAATCAGCACCATTTTGTGCTTCCGGGCCTGTTCCTGCATCAACTTGACTGTGGGACCGTCGGGAATCGGCTCGGTGTAGCCGTAAAACTTTGGATCTTGAATCTGGCAGAAATAAGGGCCGTAGAACAACTCCTGAAAGCACATTACCTGCGCGCTTTCTTTGGCCGCCTGCTCAACGTAAGACACATGCTTGTCAATCATGGATTGCTTGTCGCCCGTCCATGTGGCCTGCAATAGTGCGCCACGAACGATTCTGGTCATACGCCCTCATTATCCGGTAGTCGAGCAATCAGGTGACCGGGTAGTCTGACAACTCCCCGGCCACCTGACAAAGCGGCTACCCAACTAACAACTACTCGCCGCCCTTAGTCACTTCAACTGTCTTGGGCGTGTAGCCAGCCCCCTTGACATCCACCCCAGCGGCCTCGAGGTCCTTCGCCGCTTTCTCAGCCAGATCGGTGCGGTAGGCGCCGGCGTCGGGCGCGGCCTTGAGCACCTTCTGGCCGGTGGCGACTTCAATCGTCTGATCCCACAGCGCCTTGTCCATCACACCCAGGCCATTGGGCGACGGCCAGATCAGCTTGTTGATTTCGTTCAACTGCCAGGCCATGTGGCCCCGGCCGAGGGTCGGGCCGTTCTTGAGCACGATATCCACGCACGCATCGAAGCTATCGCGGCAGAAAGCCCAGCCTTTGAAGGTGGCTCGCAGGAATTTGACGGCGATTTCTTGATTAGCCGGGTCGCTCAACCAATCTTCGCGCGCCCACAAAGCGTCCTGGAGCATGGCCGTGCCAACGTCATTGAAGTTGATGACCGTCAGGTCTTCCGGCTGGTAGAGTTCGCCGGTGGCCGGGTTGACCTGCTCCAACACCTGGGCGTACTCGTTATAGGTCATGGCTTCAGCCGCATCGACTTCGCGGTTGAGCAGGAGCGACATGTCGAACGGTTGCTGAATAACTGTGACATCCTTCTGGGGATCGAGGCCAGCCTGAACCATGGCCGCCGTCAGTTCGAACTCATTGCCGAAGCCCCACGTGCCAACCTTCTTGCCTTTCCAGTCTTCGGGCTTGTTGATGTTGGAATCCTTCCAGGACACTTCGAGCGTGCCACTGCGCTGGAAGACCTGGCCGATATTGACGATTTTTGCGCCCTCTTCGCGCGAGACGAGGGCCTTGGGCACCCACGAGACGGCGAAGTCGGCCTGGCCCGAGGCCAGCACTTGTTGAGGCACAATATCCACTGCGCCTTGCAGGATGGTCACATCGAGACCTTCATCCTTGTAAAAACCTTTATCCACCGCGGCGAAATAGCCGGCGAATTGCGACTGAACGACCCATTGCAGTTGCAGTTTGATGGGCGTCATTGCCGCTGGCGGCTCGGTAGCGGCTGGCGCCTGGGTGGGCGCCGGAGCCTGGGTAGTGGCCGCCCCACCGCAGGAGGCGATCAGAATCGCCACCAGGGTCAGGCCAATTAGCAGTTTGCTTCTCGCGTTCATTGTTCCATCTCCTCCATGTTCAAATCAAAATGATGTTCTTGCCGATTCGGTGCCTGGGCCAGAGGCGGGTAGAAGTGCGTAATCACCTCCCTTGCGGATGCGGATGGCAAATGGCATATAGGCAATCTCCTCTAATAATAAGCTATAACGGTGAGCGGTTATTCTTCAGTGGTCCTAAACGAAACGTGCCAGGGCATAATCAGCCGCTCGACCAGCAGGATCACCACATAGAAGGCGATCCCCATGATACAGGCGACGATGATGGCCGCCCAGGCCTGGGCAAAGTGGAACAGAGCCGCTTGTTGTGAGATGTACACGCCTAAGGCTTCACGCGAGCCGCCAAAATATTCGCTGACGATGGCCCCAATGACGCTCAGGGTGCTGCCAACTTTGAAAGCGCTAAACACGTAAGGCAACGAATTAGGAATGCGCAATTTAAACAAGATCGCAAAGTCGCCGGCAGCGTATGAACGCATTAACTCCAAGGCCCCGGAACTGACCAGGGTCAGGCCGCGCACGGCGTTGATCATCACCGGGAAGAAAACGATCGCCGCCACAATGCTCATCTTGGCCAGCGGGTTGGTGATGCCGAACCAGTTGTTCATAATGGGGGCCAGGGCTACGATGGGGGTGGAGTTGATCGCAATGGCAAACGGCATTGCCCCCTCGCTGAAGACCGTCCAGCGCGCGGTGGCCAGCGCCACCAGAATCCCCAAAGTACACCCCAGCACAAATCCTCCACCTGCTTCACGCAACGTGAACAGACCTGCCGGAATCACCACTGAAAACTCGGCGAGAAATGTTGAGGCGATTACGGATGGCCTGGGGAGCAAGAAACCTTCGATGCCAAAGGCTATGACGGTGATTTCCCACACGGCCAGCGCCAGAACAAACAGAATAATGGCCGGAGCGTAGCGCCGAAGTCGCTGAGAAAACGGAGACGGTTGCCCGGCGGGGGTGAGCAATTCCTGCTCAAGGGTTGGGACGAGATCGGCTGGCTGGCTCACAACGGGACCTTTGTTTCTTCGCGACGCAAGCACTCGCGAACTTCAGTAATCTTTTCAAAGAAGTGCGGGGCTTCACGGGTCTCAAACGTGCGCGGGCGCGGCAAGTCAATGTCGATGATGCCGGCCACCCGGCCAGGCCGCGCTGTCATGACCACCACTTTGCTGGAGAGGAACACGGCTTCGGAGATGCTGTGGGTGACGAAGACAACGACGGTTTTGGTCTGACTCCAGATTCGCAGAAGTTCCATTTGCATACGTTCGCGGGTCATTTCGTCCAAAGCGCCAAACGGCTCATCCATGAGGATGATCGAAGGCTCGAACGAGAGAGCGCGGGCGATGGCCACCCGTTGTTGCATGCCGCCCGATAACTGCCAGGGGTAAAGGCGGCTGAACTCTTCAAGTTGCACCAGTTTGAGCATTTGCCGGACGCGTTCTTCGCGCTTTTGCGGCGGGTAGCCCATCACTTCCAATGGCAACTGCACATTCTTGCCAATGGTGCGCCAGTCGTAGAGTGTGGCTTGCTGGAAGACCATGCCATAATCGCGATCCTCGCGGGCCTTCTGGGCGCTCTTGCCGTTCACCAACACCTTGCCAGCGGACGGGCCGGTCAGGTCGCCGATGATTCTGAGGAGCGTGCTCTTGCCACATCCCGACGGGCCTAATAGGGCAACGAACTCGCCTGGGTAGATGTCAAGGTTGATCGTCTCGAGCGCCTGCAGCCGGTTGTTGCCGCGCTCGTTGAAAACTTTGGTCACATCACAAATAGAGACAGCAGGTTGTGGGTCGGTCAAAGCACAACTCCTAAAGCCGGGTTAATCGGACAAGCGGCGTTGGGGCGGAATAACCAGTCGCTCGATCTGAGCGACGATCACTACGAAGGTGATGCCCAGCAAAGCCGAGAAGAGGATGGCGGCATAGAGTTTTTCGGGGCCGCTGACATAGTAGTAACTGAAGGTGAGAAGCGCCCGCCCCAAACCGTCGGCGATGCCAGAAGGCAATTCGCCCACAATAGCCCCAATCACACTGGCCGTAGCCGAAATCTTCAACGCCGTAAAAATGTAGGGCAGAGCCGCCGGGACTCGCAATTTCCACAGCACTTGCCAGTTGGAGGCGGCATAGGAGCGCATCAGTTCAAGCGCAGTAGGGTCGGGCGAACGCAGGCCGCGCAGGGTGTTAATGGTGACTGGGAAAAAGGTGAGGTAGGCCGAAATAATAGTGACGGCCAACCAGGCTGGCCAGTTGAGGCGGCTCCCCCAAATCACCACCATGGGCGCAATCGCCAACAGAGGCACGGTTTGTGAGGCGACCACGTAAGGCATGAGGCCGCGCTCCAAAAATCCCGAATGAACAAACACCACCCCGAGCGCAAAACCAATCACACTGCCGATCAAAAATCCAACCAGCGCTTCGCGCCAGGTGAAGAGCGCGGCTTTGAAGAGCACCGCCGCCACGCTGTCTGCGCCGCCGCGTTGGGCCGGTCTGGGCAATGCGCCAACAATGCTCCACACGTGCGGCATTGAAGAGTCGTTGGGGCGAACCGGCAACTTAATAGCCGTGAATGGAATATTGCCCTTCGTCGCGGCGCCTAGCACTTTGTAGCCCTCCCACAGAGCCACCAGGGCAATGAGAATCAAAATGAAAGCCAGCGACTGGCGTAACCAGGCCGGCAGGCCGCGCGGGGCGATGGGAGTATCGGCAAGTTCAGCTTGGACGGAAGCGGTAGTGGCCATGGTTGTATCTATTTTTCTTCAGCCAGCAATTCCGCCAGCGCCAGTTCAAAATCCGGAAACTGCGCTGAGATCAGTTTCTCACCTTCGTTGAATTTCCGGCTTAAGTTGTACGTCGTCGCGCCAGCGGGCAGTACATACACCTCAACTGTCTTCGCTTCTGGATCAACGATCCAATACTCGAAGATTTTCGCCTGAGCATACTCCTCTTTTTTCTGGACCCGATCCCGATCCGGAAAGTCAGGCGACACAACCTCAATAGCGAGATCAGGAGCGTCCCAGTAGGCTTCGTGAATACGGTCAACGTGGGTGTGGGCCATGAAGATCAGATTAGGCTCGCGGAACTTGCCCGCCCACAAACGAACGCGCAAGGGGGCAAGGCAAATGCGGCCTAACGGATGTTGCTTCAGGAACAAGGCAATTGCTAAATACAATCGCCCTACTACCACCTGATGAAAATAGCTGGGCATTTTCAAGACCTCCAAGCGGCCCTCCGATAATTCGATAAGCTTATTCGTCTCCAGCGTCAAATAGTCCTCATCGGACCATTGGCCCTGAGGCGGAAAAAGCTCGGCGATGGCATAGGTGAGTTCCGTCATCGTAACACCTCCGAACAAATTTACGCAGCCACTGACTCCACCGGCATCAACGCCTCAGCCGTCGGCACGCCGTTCTCGTCCCACTTGCGGAGCCGGTAGTAGTCAGGCAGGATACGCTTCATG
>CAYSIV010000042.1:11071-21813 GCA_964431175.1 uncultured Anaerolineales bacterium | reverse complement strand
CCGGGAAGAGTGTGCTCGTCATGTCGACGAACTGGATGCCCGCCGCCGTGCCGGTGGGCCGCGCCTCGTGTTCGAGCCGGTGGGGCAAAACGTCGTCTTTACGGCTGATGCCAAGTTTGACATTGATCAGGCGTTTGAGGTTGAACAACTTGGCCCCCGCCTCCAACAAATCGGCCCCGGACCAATTCCAGCCCATGGCTCTGTTCACCAGTTCAGCCGTCTGCGCCGGAGAGTAGCCGCCTTTGGCAATGAACTTGCATAAGCCGAGCGGGTTGTAGGTGGACATGAAGTTCTGAAAATCAATCGCCACTTCGGCGGCAATCGTGGAGTCGAAACGCTTGCTGTCGATCCACTCCTGCTTCTCGCCTTCCTGCCAGCCTTTCCATTCGAGGCCCACCCCGCGCCAGTACGAAATCGCCTCGAGATGGCACGCGCCGCGATTGGCGGTGGCGTAGTTGGCGGCCATGCTCACAAAACCACGCGGATCGTGGTAGGGCATTTCAAGGCCTTTGACGTGCATGGCATATTTTTCACTGCCCTGGCCAAACTTCTGGGCGGCGAAGCGCACGCCCTCGGCCAGCACATCGCCCACCTCCTGCCGCAGGGCAATCTTGTGGATCATCGCCATCACCGCTTCGTCGTCGCCCCATTTGAGTTCGAGGCCGCCGGTGTCGGCAGTGGTAATCACGCCCTTCTCAAATGCTTCCCAGGCCCAAGCCAACACACTTGATACCGAAATCACGTCCAGGCCGTAGCGGTTACACTGATCGTGAAAGGCGGCAATCGCATTCACGTCCTCAATCTGCAAATTGGAGCCGAAGCCGCACAGGGTTTCGTATTCCGGCCCCTCGCCCGACACCCCGGCATACTTGCCGTCCTTCACCTCCACTGCCTTGCCGCAACCAATCGGGCAGGCGTGGCAATAGGTGTGCTTGGCGAAAATGGTCTTGGCAATTTCCTGGCCGGAAGTTTTGATCGTGCCTTCGGTCCAGTTGCCGCCGCGCCAGTTCAAGATGGCATTGTCGCCGAACTTATCGGTGGTGGGGTGGCCGCCGGCCGTGCCGACGAGATGCAGTGATTCGCACGCCGGAGCGTCACTGATAAACTTGTTTGATTCTTTGACGTAGGTGTGAAATCCCTTGGCGTCAGCATAGGTGGGCTTCTCTTTACCGCGCACGACGATGGCTTTGAGATTCTTCGACCCCATCACCGCGCCCATCCCGCCGCGCGCCGCCATGCGCGCGTGTGAGTGGCCGCCCTGCACCACTCCGGCCAGCTTCACTAAGTTCTCGCCCGCCTGACCAATCGTGGCCGCGCGTGCTTTCTCGTCAGTCTCGACCAGAAGCGCGTCGTAGGCATCGAAGTGATCTTTACCCCATAGATGAGATGCCTCACGGATTTCCACGGTGTCACCCGACAGCCATAGATACACCGGTTTCTCAGCCCGGCCCGTGACGATGAGGCCATCCCAACCGGCGAAGCGAAGTTCTGCGCCCCAGTGGCCGCCGAGGTTGGCTTCATTCCAAATGCCGGTGAGTGGCGAGCGCCCGCACCACGACGAACGACACCCCGTGGGGCTAAAGGTGCCGGAGAGCAATCCGTTGAGGATGATGAGCGGGTTGCGCGGGTCAAGCGCCTCAACGACGCCGTTGGCTTCGATCCAGTCAAGATAAATCTTTGCCGCCAGCCCGCTGCCAAGAAGATAGGTTCGAACTTCGGATTCAGTGATCGGGCGAATTGTATGTGCCCCGGCGCTGAGATCAACCTCCAGGATTTTCCCTGCATACACGTATCGCATCTTCCTGCCTCCCCAAATCAATTTGTAAGACAATAGTATAACCGGAGCATGGGCGAAGTCAATTGCAGGTTTTGAAAGAAAAGAGAGTCCTTAACTCCGATAAACAACAAAGGGGCGCGGCCTGACGACCGCGCCCCTTTTCTGAAAACGGGGCTATTCTTTGAGGTAGTCTCGCAGTTTGCGGCGATGCGATGGATGCCGCAGACGGCTGAGGGCCTGGGCCTCGATCTGACGGACACGTTCGCGGGTGACGCCCATCTTCTTGCCCACCTCTTCAAGCGTATAACTTTCGCCGTCGAGCAAGCCGTAGCGCAACTGCAAAATGCGAACTTCGCGCGGCGGCAGAGTCCCTAACACTTCCTGAATCTGTTCGCGGAGCAAATTTCGGGTGGCAATTTCCACCGGGGCGGGGCTGTCTTCGTCCTGAATAAAGTCGCCCAGCACTGAGTCCTCTTCTTCATCCGTCGGCGTCTCCAGCGAGAGCGGGCGGCGGGCGATCTGGATCATCGACTCAACTTTCTTCGGCGTGACGTTGAGGGCCTGGGCCAGCTCGTCCACCGTCGGGTCACGGCCCAGTTCTTGAGTCAGCGAGTGCGAGACGCGCAGAAGCTTGTTAATCTGGTCGCCCATATGCACCGGCACGCGAATCGTGCGGCCCTGATCGGCAATAGCCCGGGTGACGGCTTGCCGGATCCACCAGGTGGCGTAAGTGCTGAACTTGTGGCCGCGCTTGTAGTCGAACTTCTTGGAAGCTCTGATGAGGCCGATGTTGCCTTCCTGGATCAGATCCAGGAACGGAACGCCCCGGCCCATATATTTTTTGGCGACGCTGATCACCAGCCGCGAGTTGGCGGTAATGAGGTGCTCACGCGCGGCCCAGCCATCATCAATATCGTGCTGAAGATTGGCGCGCTTCCGAGGCGTGACCTTGCCGCCCTTGGCCAGCCGTTCGCGGGCGAACTTCATCTTCTCCATGCGCTTGGCTAACGCCACTTCCTCGGCGGCCACCAACAGCGGCACCCGGCCAATCTCTTTCAGGTACAGGCCAATGGTATCGTCGGCGTCAATGGCCGAGAGGTAAGTGTCATCCTGAGACAGATCGCGCAGGCTGTTCTCTTCTTCTTCGGCTTCCTCAATATCTTCGTCAGAAGGTTCGTCCTCTACCGATGTAATATCCACCAGCTCGATCCCCGCCGACTGCAGGGCCACATACGTTTCCTCAAGCTGTTCAATGTCGCGCTCGGCATCCGGGAAGAAACGCAGGATGTCGTCATAAGTCACCATCCCCCGGCTGCGGCCCAGTTCCAGAAGTTGGTTAAGCGCGGCGCTATCCTCGTCGCTGGTGGCAGTATCGTCCACTACCGGCGCGGCGACAGCCGGGTCGGTGACGGGCTTCAAAGACGTTTTTCGGCCAATCACCGTAGTTTTGGGTTTGATTGTCCGGGCAGTTGATTTAATTGATTTAAGCACTTTCGATGTTTTTCTCTTTGCCATTAACTATATAGAATACTCCGATTTAAGATCCGAAGCAACTGCTCCCAAAAAATTACGGCGAGCCGGGAGTGCCCAGATCCGGCAACAACGGGTCGAGCGGAGGGACTCCGGTCAACGCCGGGGTTGGGATAGCCAGAGGTGGTTTGGCCGGCAGGGTCAACAACGAATCGAGGCTGAAGCTGCTCACCAGCACCGCATTCGTGTCACCCTCACGCAATACGTAATAGGCCGAGCCGGACGGATTCTTCTGGCCGACGTTGGCCTTGAGAACAGAGCCGTCGAGCTGTTTGACTTCCAATAAATAGTCGGGTGATAACAAGCCAAAATCAGTCAGATCGGTCGTCTCGGTGATCGTCCGGTTAACAGGGAGCGCCCCTAAAGAATTGGCCAGCGAAGACAGCTGAGTCTGATCAGCCTCGCCCGGCTGTGGCTGGGAGATTGACCAGATTCCGCTTGCGTCCACTGAGGCGCTGAACGTCAGGTTTTGGGTGACGTCCATCACCGAGAACGCCTCAAGGCTGGCCGGGTCTAACGTCCAGAGAACGGTTGGGCCGCCTTGGGTCGGGGTGGCGGTTGGCCCGCCAAAAGCATCCGGGTTGGCATTGAGAACGTAGGCCAGCCCGCCTAACACAATGAGCGCGCCCACGAGAATCCAGGTTGTGCGACGGTTCATCTACTAAGCGTTCCTGCGGCGCGACCACCATACACTCACGCCGCCGATGATTACCATGAGTGGCGGCAGGATGCAGGAAAGCAGGAAGACGATGGCCAGGTCGCGGTTGGTGAAGATGTTCAGCGACCGCGTCACCGTTGGCTTGGGCGTGATGCCAATGAGCTGATCGTCAGTTGCCACCCACTTGATCGCGTTGAGCAAAAGGGTGCTGTTGGCAAAACGGTCGCCGCCTTGTTGACTAAATGTATTGAGGACGAAACTCGAGCTACTAAAGACAACCAGGCGAGTCTTGGTGCTGGCGTTTTCAGCAGTAGCCACAACCGAAAGACCGTCGGCGCTGGTAGCGTCCCCCTCGTCCAGAACCGGGTTACCGGCGTTAACGGTGTCGAGATTCGTTTCCCCCCACGCATTCGGACTGGTCTGAACAATGCTGATCGAAGTCACGCCCTGAGGCACAGTGCTGGGGTCAGCAATTTCAATACTGCGAGAATACGGGAAGAAGGCGGGTTTACGCTGATCTTGTGAGTCGCGCGTGATTGGGCTCAGGCCGTAACTGATTGTGGCCGGCGCCAACTGCCCAATATCAGGCACGTATTGGCTCAAATCTATAATCAAATCATCACGCAACCTGAGGCCCCAAGTTGCCGACAGGTAGTTGGCAAGTGGATCGGGTGTGCCGGGCTGAGCCTGGGTCAGGGCCGGGGGATCGAACATGAAGATGGCCTTCCCGCCGTTCGCCAAATAATCGCCAATGACTTTCGTTTCGCCATCCGTGTAGGGCGTTTGCGGGCCGGCGAGCACAATGGCCGAAGCGTCGCTGGGCAAGGTAGCGGTGATCACCGTTAGCGAGCGCACTTCATAGTTAATCGCTTCCAGGCTGGCCTTGATATTGGAGATGCCATTTTGGCCGGTGTCGTCAATACTGCGTTCGCTGTGGCCGCCGAGGAAATAGACAATACGCTTGGTGGGGTTATTCAGCCGGACGACGGCATTGGTCAGATCAGACTCGGTAACACCAGCAACCGCCTCCCGCTGGTCGCCACGTTCCACCACCAGGGTGCCGTCATTGGTGTAGCCATGCGCCCGGGCTACCGTCGGCTGGCTGTCCGGATCCACAAACTCGTAACTGAACCTGTCGACGCCGTTGGCCTTGTAGTTATCCAACAACTCTTGCGCCGTGTCGCGATTGAAGGCGCTTGAGCTGAAGAAGGCATAGACCTTCACTGGCTCGCTCATCTCGGACAACATTTTGAGCGTCTCTGGGGCCAGGGTATTGGTCTTAGTTTCGGTTAGGTCCCAACGGTGCTTAATGGGAACCGGGCCAATGTGATCGTTGAAAACGACGATGAAGTTGATCAGGCCAATCACGACCGTGAAGGCAACGACCACCACGACCGCCTCGGCGCCGTAACGCGCCTGGCGGCTCTTTAGCACCCGCGTCAACAGGTCAACTTCCAGCCCGCCGAACAGGGCAATGCCCAGCAAGCCAATGGCAAACGCCGCCTGCACCGTCGAGTCGATCTTCTGATTGACAAATCCGTAAACCGCTCCAAAGAGGATGGCGATGCCGCCAAGAATGATGGCGGCCAGGCCAACAACGTGTTTGCGTTTAAGTTCCATCAGCGCCACCTCCGCGCTTCAACCACCCGCGCCGCCAGGAAAAGCGAGATGGCAATCACGCTGATAAAGTAAACAATATCCACCGTATCAATGATCCCGCGCCCGAACGAGTTGGAGAAATGGTTTGAAAAGTCGAGATGTGAGACAAAGTCAATGAGCTTGGTGTTGCCGGCGCCGAAGAAGCTTTGCAGTAGAGTGGTGGCAAAGCCGATGATCCAGATGGTCAGCATGAAGGTGTAGCCGATGGCAACCGAGACGATCAGGTTGCCGGTGAGGGACGAGGCAAAAACACCCACCGCCAGGACGGCGCCCACCATCAACGCCATGCCCAGGTAGCTCGAGTAGATCGGCCCCGCATCCGGGTTGCCATAAGCATACATGATCGCCGCATAGATAATCGTGACCCCGATCAGGCATAACCCGAAGAACCACGCCCCCAGCCACTTGCCCAGCACCAGTTCCCACTCCTGAATCGGGGCGGTGAGGAGTAGTTCGAGCGTGCCTTTGCTCTGCTCCTCAGCCAACACGCGCATGGTAATGACCGGCGCAAAGAACAGGAACAGGCTGGTAAGCGGTCCAAAAACAAAATTCATAGATGGCTCACCGCCGTTTTGCGCGGTGCTGGCGACACTCACCACGAAGATCAACCCGACAATGGACAGGAAGAGGAGGGCCACGGCATAGGCAACCGGCGAGACAAAGAAGTGCGCAAACTCGCGCTTGGCGATCGTCCACACGTTACGCATCTGGCGCCTCCTCAGCCTTAGCCGGCTCTGCTTCAGCCGCCTCTTCGGTTTCAGTTTGGATCAACTGCAAGTAGATGTCTTCGAGACTCATGCCCATCGCTTTCAATTCCATCAAGCCCCAGCCCCCGTTGACAACTGCCCTGGCGATCTCAGGGCGAGTGTTTCCGCCAGCGACAGTTTCAATTTCAAATTCGCCGTCGGTCACAGCCCGAACCGAGGTCACTCCAGACACTTTGCTCAAGGCCTCGGCCAGCCCCGCGCCGTCGTCGGCCACTTTTAGAGCCACCCGGTCGCCCCCGCTAAGGCGGGAGCGCAGTTTGTCGGGCGCGTCTTCGGCCACGATCTTGCCGTTGTTGATAATCAACACCCGGTTGCAAATCGCCTGCGCTTCCGACAAGATGTGGGTGGAAAGCATCACTGTCCGTTCCTTGCCCAGCTTGCGGATGACTTCACGCATATCCTTCACCTGGGCCGGGTCGAGGCCGATGGTCGGCTCGTCGAGGATCAACACCTCGGGCTTGTGGAGCATGGCCTGGGCCAGGCCCACGCGCTGGCGCATGCCTTTGGACAAGTTGCTGATGAGTGAATCCGCCCGATCGAGCATGTGGACAGTTTCCATCGCTTCTTCCACCCGATCATCGCGATCAGGAACCCGGCGCAACTCGGCCATAAAGTCCAAATACTGCCAGACCGTCATCTCGGTGTAGAGTGGCACCGTCTCTGGCAAGTAACCGATGTGCTTGCGGGCTTCCAGCGAGTGGGTGAACACATCGTACCCGGCCACGATCGCTTTGCCGTCGGAGGCAGGCATGTAGCCGGTGAGAATGCGCATGGTGGTGGTTTTGCCGGCGCCGTTCGGGCCAAGAAAGCCAACGATCTCGCCCTTGTCGGCATGAAAGGTGAGATGGTCGATGGCGGTGCGCGAGCCATAACGTTTGGTCAAACCTTCGACTTGAATCATGCTTTGCGTAGTCCTTTGGTCATCCGGGTTACGCCGGTTCGTATGACACAAGACGAGCACACGGCGGAAGCGCTCTGCTGTGTGCTCGTCCAAAGAATATCAGGTGTCACTGAAAGAGCCGCCTGCCTGGCGGCCCTTTACATTGACACTATACAACTTATCACAAACGAAAGTCAAGCTTTTCTTAGCGCCAGCTAATCAACCTCAATCAAATAGAACACATGAGCGAACAAAGAACTAAGAGCGAATTCCTTTTCGATTTATGGAGAAAGACCTGTCAGGTCTCACAAAATAGCTGGCAACGCAGACGATCCGATTAAGACCTGACAGGTCTGGCATCGTAACCAATTAGGAATCTTCTCTAGCCCGAAAACAAGGGCTAACTACTGGGGTTGTTAAGCCGGAAACCGTGGCCGCGCACGGTGGCGATATATTGATGAGCGGGGTCTATCTCAGACAACCGATCCCGAAGGCGGCGCACCAGCGCATCAATCGATTGCTCGGAGACGCCGTCGCTTTGCACGTCGGGCCACACCGCCTGCACCACCTCCTCGCGCGGGCACACTTCGCCGTTGCGGGCATACAACAATTCGATGAGGCGATATTGAGGCAGAGACAGAGGCGGGTCGATCTCCTTATTGCCGATCCACACCCGGCGGCCCGGGATGTCCAACTTGAGGCGGCCACCTTTGGGAAGTTCAAACACCAGCGGCACCGTTGCTTCCGAGCCGACGAAGACCAGCTTCACCGCGGTGGCAATCGCCACAATGTCGCCATCCTTCAACAGATGTGACCCCGGCACCGGCTGGCCGTTCACATGCGTGCCATTTTTAGACTCGTCGTACAGCACCCAGCGATTCGCCTCGCGCTTGACACGCGCGTGATGCCGGGAGACCGTTTTGTCGTTGATTAGAATATCGCAGTCCGCGCCCCGGCCAATGATCATATCCTCTTTATTCAACGGCCAGCGTTGCCCGGCCTGAGGCCCGGCATTGACAATCAATACCGGAGTGTCAACTCGTTCGCTCATGCAGGTCTCCCTAAAATAGCAAGCGCCAATTCCCAATAGAATAAATGCCGGCGCCGAAAATGAACAGGCAGAGTATAATTCACTTATAGAAACTTACGAGAGTTGCTCTGGGCCTGGAGGGTGGCCCGCGCCGGAGCCATAACTCTCATTCGCCCTCACAATCCAGTTTACTCCTTTTCAACGGAGCACCGTCATGGCCTTGCGCCCCGGCGATCTTGTGCGTGATCGCTATCTCATCCGGCAAGCAGTGGCTCAGGGTGGCATGGGATCGATTTATCTCGCCGAAGATGCGCGTCTCACCGGACGCCTGTGCGCGATCAAAGAAGTTATCGACGATCCCTATGCTCTGCCCGAACTCCAGCAGGAGGCCCGCCAGCAATTTTACCGCGAAGCCTCCGTGCTGGCGCGACTCGATCATGCCAGCCTTCCTAAAGTCTCGGACTTCTTCTCAGAAGATGACCGCGACTTTTTAGTCATGGATTACGTCCCCGGCCAGGACTTGTCGGACGTGGTGGCCGCCGCCCGCGATGAAGGCCGTTTCCTGCCAGAAGCCAGTGTGCTGGGTTGGGCGGAACAATTGTTGGATGCGCTGGAGTATTTGCACTCGCAGGAGCCGCCCGTCCTCCACCGCGATATTAAACCCGGCAACCTCAAACTCACCCCCAACGGCACCATTAAACTGGTGGACTTTGGGCTAGTTAAAGTGCTCGACCCCGACGAACAGACAGTTACGATTGTGCAAGGCCGGGGCACGGCCCACTACACCCCCCTCGAGCAATATGGCGGCGACACCGGCCACACCGACGTCCGCTCCGACATCTACTCCCTTAGCGCAACCCTTTATCATCTCCTTAGCAACGAAGCGCCCGTTGAAGCCAAGCAACGTTTCCTCAAACCGGGCAGTCTGCCCGCTCTGCGCGACATCAACCCGCTCATCTCGCCGCGCACCGAGCGCGCCATCAATTGGGCCCTCAGCCTGCACCCCGACGAGCGCCCGGCGAATGTGGCCGCGCTGAGAGCGGGGCTGTTCGAGGGCATCTTTCCAAACGCAACCGGCGAGCCGATCTATATCCCCTCGTCGCCGCGCGAGTGGATCGAGCGCGCTCTGGCCGATCCTCTTCAACGACAACTGGCAATTGCGGCGGCCCTGCTGGGCCTGCTCGCCGTCTTCGTTACCTTTGTGCCGCGATGAGGTCGGCGTGATCACGCCGCTCATCGTTTTCGGCCAAACCACCACCAGCCCACAATTAGCCCCGCCAGCCCCCCGCTCCAGGTGATGAGCGGTGAGGCAAAGTCACCCCACGATTTGAACACTTCCGCTCCGGGCAGGCCCAACGCGTAGTAATTGTAACTGGCGAACACACCCACCGCGATCACCAGGATCAGTTTTACCCCTGCTGACACAGCGTCGCCTCTGCTGTTGGTGAGCCGCCAGCCCGCGCTCCCCAACACCGCCAATGCAACCAAAGCCATCAACAGATCGCCGCCAGCTATCGGCGGGCGCGGGCTGCCTCTATCAGGGATCGCCGTGGGAGTCACAGATGGAACAGGGGTGTCCGTTGGCGTTGGAATTGGAGTCTTGGTGTCGGTGGGGCCGGGCGTGGCCGAAACCACAATGATGGTGCTGGATGTTTCCTCAACTTTGATCACCACCGTATCCGACGAGGGCGCGCCTCCACTTTCTGCTTTCACTTCGAGTTGGCCGATCCGATCCAACCGGAAAGAGGCGTGGGCTATCCCGTCCAGCGTTGAGGCGGTGATCGGTGAACTGGTCAAACCTTCCGTCACGTAAGTAATGAAGAAATTAACGATAGTGCCGTCGGGCACTGAATGGCCATTCCAGTCTTTGATCATGCCCGTGCGCAAGGAGACAATGCTGTTAAGAGAGTAAGCAGGAGAGGTAGGCGTGATATTGGGTTCAGGCGTTATGCCTGCCGGTTGAGGCGTATCTATGAAAAGCGGGAAGGGTTGATCGGGGTCGGGTTGGGTGACCTCAACCAGATTATAGCGGGTGGCCGGAATCGAAATGGGCGATGAGCCTGTTGGCGCAATCTCCTGGAACAAAATGCGGGCCGCCACTTGCAGGGCTGTCGGGGTCCGGCTGTACAACCCGTAATAAGCCGTCAACTGCGCCGCTTCGGTGGCGCCGAGGTAATAAGGCGCGTCAAAAGCAAACACGATGACGCGCTTGCCGCGAATCATATCCGGGCGCTGGGCCAGAAGACGGCTCAACGCTTTTGAGGCGGGGAGGCTGTTTTTTACATCCAGCATGGCAAATACCAGCCATTCGGCATTGTTGATGGTATCTTCGATGTTCGGTTGAGGCGGGGCCGGCGTTACGACAGTCGAGGGATCGGGTGTGGGCGTAAGCGGCAAAGGCGTGCCGTCGAGAAAGTTGATCAGGTCGGCAAAAGAGAAGC